>CAZADH010000029.1:8239-32720 GCA_964483805.1 uncultured bacterium | reverse complement strand
TCCCGCCCTCGCTATGGGCCAACGTTTCGCCGAGGCCACCGTTCGGTGAACCCCCCCGGGGTTCACCTAACAGCCCCCCGGGGTGCCGGGGAAAATGACCCCTGCCGGAGCCCGAGGCAGCGCCTCGGGTTGTTTCCGGCCGCCCGCGCCCACCCGCGTCACACCAGGTTCACCAGGCGCTCCGAAAGCGATTTCTCACCCAGCACGATGCGCAGGTTCGACTTTTCGGCGATGCGTTCGAGTACTTCGAGTTCGCGCAACCGCATCAACGTCGGGTTGTTCTCGAGCATCTTCGCGGTGTTGCACTGACTGCGGGTGGCCGCGGTCTCTTCGCGACGCGCAATCTGGTTGGCTTCGGCCGCCTTCTGGGCTTCGACGACCTTGTTGAGCAGTTCGCGCATATCGCCCGGCAGGATGATGTCGCGGATACCGAACGACACGACCGCGAGGCCAAACTTCTCGGCCTTCGCCTGCACCGACTGAACCAGGGAACCGGCCAGCGCGTCCTTGTCGGCGAGCAACGCATCGAGCTGACGACTGCCGACCGCGGCGCGCAAGATCAACTGCGCTTCGCGGTAGAGCGCTTGTTCGGGCGACTCGGCGACCTGCACCGACTTGATGGCGTCGACGACCTTGTAGGTCACGACGGCGTTCATGCGCAGGGTGACCTTGTCGCTGGTCATGATTTCCTGGCCAGCGAGGTCGAGCATCTTCTCGCGCAGATCGACGCGCACGAATTTCAAACCGGCGAGGCCCTTCCAGAACGCATAGTAGCCTGGCGCGAACTGCTCGACGAAGCGGTTGTCTTTGAAATACAGGCAGGTTTCGCCCGGTTCGACGAGCACGGTCTCGAGGACGCGGTCGGCGGCAGGCCACTTGCTGATCGCGAACAACTGCGCGTGTTCGAAGCGCGGGTCGGTCACGGTCAACCGTTCGATGCGGACATCGCGGAAGCGCTTCCAGACCGCGGTGCGACCCGGGGTCAGGATGGCGGCAAAGCGGCCATCGATCCAGAGAAGCGCGCGCTGGTCGTCTTTCAGATCGACCACGTCGACATAGTCGGCGAGCAGGCCGCTCTTGACGATCTCTTCGAGTTCGCGGTGCGCGACGAACACATCTTTCTCAGAGACGATATCGATGCGCTCGCCTACGATAGTTTTGGCCAGATACCAGCCGGGCGTCAGGGCAGCGACCAGTTTATCGCGGGAGAAGCGGAGGCCGATTTGATAGTTCTTCACCTGGACGATCTGCAACATATTGTATTCCCTCCTTGTTCTCGGTGCTCTTTGTCAGAGGCCTTCGGGGTCATTCCGTCGCCGGTCCCCATGACGTCGGGTGGAGATCGGGCGCACCGGCCGTCTTCGCGGCGCTCCCCCTGCGGCTGGCGGGATTCGGCTTCGTCAGCCGTCTCGCTGCGCCCCGGACCGGGGATTGACCGCGGCGATTGCCGTGGCGTGGATCGACCTGCAGAACCCTGGTCGCTGGTGCCGCGCTTCTGCTGCCCAGCGGCGTGTGCGCGGCCGAACCCAACGACGGAACGACCCTTCCAGCGTTTCGTAAGGTGTTTCGCAACACCGGTTGTTGGAGCGGGAGTCGAACCCGCGACCAATGGGTTATCAGCCCATTGCTCTACCATTGAGCTATCCGTGTGCCGACGTCGCTTTCCATGCCGTTCCCGGAACACCGTGACCCAGGGGGCGGGCGCCGGCGGCTGGAATCGGTCGACGGGAATGTCTATCGCAACTGCGATGCCAGGTCGCGACGGCCGGGCGCCCGCTGTGCGCAAAACGTGACTGTACCGTGGTTTGCGCACAGCAAGAACCCGGCGGCGGTGACCCAGCCCCTGAAGGCGATAATATCTTGTGTTCTATTTTCATATCCGATAAGATAGTTTCATGAGAAACGGCGGGTGGGCACAACGATGAAGACTGTCGTCATCGGCTTTTTGGGTTCCTCTCTCGACCGGCGCGGCAAGGCCGGCCGGTGGGAAATCTGGCGGCCGTCGGTTGGGGTGTGTCAGCACGAAGACCTGCTGGTGCACCGGTTCCACCTGCTGCACAACCAGCGCGATGCTTCACTGGCCGAGGGGGTCCGCGCCGACATCGGCCTCGTCTCGCCGGAAACCGAAGTGGTGCTCGAGCGCCTCGATTTCAACAATCCCTGGGATTTCGAAGAGGTCTTCGCGCGCCTTCTCGATTACTCGCAGTCCTTCACTTTCGACCGTGAACACGAAGAGTATTTACTTCATATTACAACCGGCACCCATGTCGCCCAGATCTGCCTGTTTCTGCTGACCGAGGCGGGGTTCTTCCCCGGCAAACTGTTGCAGACCGGGCCGGGTCGGCACAACACCCCGCCCGGGTCGTATGCGCTCATCGACCTCGATCTGTCGCGCTACGACTCGATCGCCCGGCGGTTCGCGCAGAAGGCGGCCGACGACCTGTCGTTTCTCAAGTCCGGCATTCCGACACGCAATCGGGCCTTCAACGCGATGATGACCGAGGTCGAGAAGGTCACGCTGCGCAGTGATGCGCCGATTCTCCTGACCGGGCCGACGGGGGCCGGCAAGTCGCGTCTCGCACGACGTATTTACGAACTGAAGCGGCAGAACGGTCGCATCACCGGGCGTTTCGTCGAGGTCAATTGTGCAACGTTGCGCGGTGACATGGCCTTGTCGGTGCTGTTCGGCCACCGGCGCGGGGCGTTCACCGGGGCGACGAGCGACCGGGCCGGCCTGCTGGTCAGCGCCGACAAGGGGTTGCTCTTTCTCGACGAGATCGGTGAACTCGGGCTCGACGAGCAGGCCATGCTGCTGCAGGCCATCGAAGAGAAGCGGCTCATGCCGGTGGGTTCAGACACCGAGGTCGCGAGCGACTTTTCTTTGATCTGCGGCACCAACCGCGATCTGAACGAGGCGGTGCGCCGCGGGCGTTTTCGCGACGATCTGCTGGCCCGCATCGGGTTCTGGAACTTCCGGCTCCCGGCGTTGGCCGAGCGGAGTGAAGACATCGAACCGAACCTCGATTTCGAGCTGCAATGCCGGTCACGCGAGATCGGCAAGCCGGTGACGTTCAGCGCCGAGGCGCGCCGTGCGTTCCTGCGTTTCGCCACGGGTCCCGACGGCCGCTGGCCGGCCAACTTTCGCGACCTGAACCGCTCGATCGCGCGCATGGCGGTTTTGTCAGAAGGAAACCGCATCGGGGCCGCCGATGTGACGGCGGAACAACGGCGGTTGCGTGACGACTGGCGCACCGCATCGGCCGAGCCAGGGCATCAGGTGCTCATCGACCTGCTTGGCGACGAGGCCGTCGCCACCATCGATCTGTTCGACCGGTGCCAACTCGCCGAGGTCGTGCGCATTTGCCAGCGTTGCCGGACCATGGCCGAGGCCGGGCGGTTGCTTTTTGCCCAGTCGCGGCAGGCGCGCACACGCACCAATGACACCGACCGCTTGCGCAAGTATTTACAGCGGTTCGGCATCTCCTGGGCGATGATCGTCGACGCTTCCCAGCAGCATCGGGGTGGCGCGGCCGACGCCCGTGCGCCCGGGTGAGCGTCGGTCAAGAGGCCAGCGCACTCCCGGCTACAAAACGGCATTCGAGGCGAAGCACCGATCTGGGCAATCGTTCGATCGAGACGTTGCCGCCCATCGCCTCGATGTCCTTGACCGCCAGGGGCAGCGACAGGCCCATCTCCTCGACCGCGGTGGCGGTGCGCAGGTCTGAAAACGGTTCGAACAGGCTCTCGAGATCGCCGTGGTCGGGCAAGCGATCGGCCTCGGTTTCGAGGATGACCGCCGCGGCCGCCATCGTCGCTGGCGCCCGCACGGTAACCACCGCGCCGGCCGCGGCCAGGCGCAGCATCGCGCGCAGCAACGTCGACAACGCCGCCACGGCCAGATCGCGGTCGCCCAGCAGGGTTTGATCGTCGACCGCACCGATGTGCAAGCGGTCGCGCGGCGTGCCGCCGGCGTTGAGGACCCGATCGAGCGCCGAGCGCACCGCCTCGGCACGTGAGAACGGCAGGACCTGCGGCGCGGCATCGCCCGCCTGCAGTTCGGCCAGGCGCAATGAGTTGTCGATGGTCTCGAGCAGGCGCGCGCTGCTGCGATCGAACAACCCCGCAAGGCGGTCGCGCGTGTGTCGGTCAGGAATCTCGTCGATGGCCAACTGGGCTATGCCGAGCACACCGTTGGCGGGGGTCCGCAACTCGTGCGAGATGGCTCGCAGATAGGCGCCTTTGGCGCCATCGACCCGCTTGAGCCGTTCGTGGGCGGCGGCGAGTTCGGACGTGCGTCGACGCACCGTGTCTTCGAGATGCATATTGTATTTACGCAACTCCTGTTGCGCCGCGCTGAGTGCAAGATGGGTGCGCACCCGACGTTCGACCAGTTTCGGATTGAATGGCTTGGTGATGTAATCGACGGCACCCAGTTCGAGTCCCTTGAACTCGTCGGCATCGTCACACAACGCCGAGATGAAGACCACCGGCACCTCGCTGGTGCTCGGGTCGGCCTTCATCTGCCGGCAGACTTCGTACCCGTCGATTTCCGGCATCATGATGTCGAGCAGCACGATGTCGGGAAACGGCGGCGTCCGCAGGACCTTGAGCGCCTCGGTCCCCGACATGGCGACTTTGACCCGGTATTGCCCGGACAGAATCCGCCCGAGGATCTCGATGTTCTCGCGCATGTCATCGACAACGAGAACCGTACGTTTCTCTGTCTGCATTTCCATCGGTTGTTCTCCAGTCATCACGCAGCGTCTTCGGAGGCCGCCGCCGGGGTTCGTTCGATCCTCTCGATCAGGGCAGCGATAGCCGCCATCGCATCTTCAAAGGCGTAGCGACGCAGGGCGTCGCGCATCAGGCAAAAATCAGCATCACGGGCAAATTCTGCGCCCCACTCTACCGCGAATGACTCGAAGCGGTCTACCGAGGCGAAATCACGGTCAACGATCATGGTCTGCAACGAACGCAGGGAAGGCAACGACAGGGAAAGCCGTTTTCCCGCGGCGACCGGCGGCGCCGCGACCGCGCCGAGCCCGGGTTTCGCCGCCAGCACGGCGTCGCATGCCCGATGCAGGGCCTGGGCAACGTGGGTCCAGTTCGCCCGCACGGCGTCAACGTCTATCGCGCGCGCGCCCTTCTCGAGTTCGGTGGCCGCGCGGTGAACCTCGAGCAGCGACAGATTGCCGCTGGCACCCTTCAATTGGTGCGCCAGAGCGCGAACCCGGTCGAGGTCGGCAGCAGCCACGGCACGCTCGAGCCCCTCCGCGATCGACGCCCGGGACGTCACGAAGGTTGCGAGCAGACGCCAGAACACCGCGGCGTTGCCGCCCACACGATCGATGCCGGCGGCGACATCGACGCCCGGAATCTGCGGCAGGGTTGGCGGCGGCTCATCGCCAGACTTTGCCGGCGGCGCGGCAAACCCCGGCACATGCCGCTGCAACGCTTCGCGCAAAACCCCGGGATCGATCGGCTTGACCAGATGGTCGTTCATGCCGGCACCCAGTGCGAGTGCCTTGTCTTCGGAAAACGCGTTGGCGGTCATGGCAAGAATCGGCAGAGTCGCAAAGCGGCTGTCGGAGCGGTCTGGTCGCCTCAAAACCGTCGTGTTCGGTCATGTGCACGTCCATGAGTACTACAGCGTATTGCTCTGGGCCGCCGTCCACGAGCCGATCGACTGCGTCGCGACCGTTGCCGACCACATCGACCTTCGCTCCCCAGTTTTCGAGCAACTCCTTGGCAATCTCCTGGTTGAAGTGGTTGTCTTCGGCGACGAGGACGCGGCACCCGGCAAACCGACGGCTGCCACCCCAGGCGATGGTTTCGACCTGCGGCACCCGGCGCTCTTGCGGGGCCACCACCTGCGCCACCGCGTCGAAGAGGGTCGGACAGGTGACCGGACGCAGCAATACATCGTCAACACCAAGCGCGGCCAACCGCTCGCGGATCCCGCGGTCCCCTGCCGAGGCGATGACGATCAGCGCGGCCCGCCCCGCATCGGATCGACGATCGCGCAGCCAGTCGATCATTGCCATCGCCTCGGCATCGACGCGACGGATGTTCAGCACGACAATGCGATACGGATCGACCGCATCGACACCGGTCAGCATTGCGCGCGCCTCGATGCCGGCTCCGGCAACGTCGACCCGGAACGAACATGCCTGCAACGATCGGCACAAGGTCATCTGGCCGGGGGCCAGGTCGCCGACCATGAGAATGCGCAGGCCCTGCAGCGCCGGCGAGACCGTCCGGGGTAGCGACCTCGGCATCGTCGTTGTCCCGACGCAAACCGAGAAGCGGAAGACACTGCCCTGGCGGGGTGTCGATTCGACGGCGATCTCGCCCCCCATCAACTCGATGAGACGTTTCGAGATACTCAAACCGAGGCCGGTGCCGCCGAACCGGCGTGTCGTCGAACCATCGGCCTGCGAGAAGGGCGAGAACAAACGGCCCGTTTCTTCGGTGGTCATGCCGATACCGGTGTCCCACACCGTGAACTCGACGCGGGCTCGCCCGTCGAGGTTCTCGATCAGGGCCACGCGCAAACCGATCTCGCCGGTATCGGTGAACTTGGCGGCGTTGCCCATGAGATTGATCAAGATTTGTCGTATCCGCACCGGGTCGCCGACGAGCCCCAGAGGGACATCGGCACCGACGTCGAGGGTGAAGTCGAGGCCCTTGTCTTGCACCTTGTGACTGATGATGTTGACCGCATCATTGATCACGTCTTCGATGTTGAAGCCGATGTTCTCGAGATCGAGTTTTCCGGCCTCGATCTTCGACAGATCGAGAATATCGTCGATGATCCCCAGCAGTGAGCCGCCGGCCGCATGAATCTTGCTGACATAGTCGTATTGACGCGCGTTGAGATGCGTTTGCAGAGCGAAGTTCGAGAACCCGATGATCGCGTTGAGCGGCGTGCGGATCTCGTGACTGATGTTCGCCAGAAACCGCTTCTCGGATTCGAGCGAGTGGGCCAGATTTTGCGAGACCGTGGCCAGTTCATCGGTCAGCCGGCGCAGACCTTCTTCGGCGCGACGTCGTTCCTCGAGTTCTCCCTGCAGGTTCTTCGCCGCCTGCTGCCACTGCGCGGTGCGCATCTCGACCAGGCGCTCGAGGCTCTCACGGTGGCCGAGAATCTCCTGGTTCCACAGATGCGTCGTCTGCAGCAGGTCGTTGAAGCGCTCGCCGAGTGTGGCCACCTCGGCGGGCCCCGCGACCCGCACGCGCCGCGAGTAGTCTTTGTCGTTGGTGATCGCCTGCATCGTTTCGACCAGACGCAGGAGCGGCACCGAGATCGCATGGATCTGCCGCGAGAACAACCACGACCCCATCAGGACGGTGAGCGCGCCGATCACCATCAGAAGAGCCGCCATCGTTGCCACCCGGAGAATGAGCGGATCGAGGTCACACACGATATGCACATACCCGACGACCTCGTTCTTCATGCGAATCGGATCGACGATCGATGCCGACCGCCAAGAGAACTCGACCCCGGGGTGCATGCCCACTTGCAGGGTGCCGGGCCATTCAGCCAGGGCTTCGCGGTGGACCGCATAGGTTGCGAACAGAATGCCGTGCCGATCGAAGATCCGCCCGATCGTGACCGTGGGCACGCTTTCGAGCGAGCGCAAGATCTCTTCGCCGGCCTTCACATCGCCGAAGTTCAACGCCGCCGTACTGTTGGCGCCAATGATGCGCGCCTGCGCCGACAACTCGTTGGCCGTCGCCCGCCCCAACAACACCGCGACCTGAACCGTGATCGTCAGCGTCGCCAGCACAATCGCCACCCCGATCGAGAACCGGTTCATTCGCAACAGCAGGTGGCGAATGCTGTCGGGGCGTTCGCCCACCTCCGGCGTCAGGACTCCCGGGGTCACCGGGGCGTCGGCGTTCATCGTGCCACCTCGACGGCCGGCAACCCTTGGACCAGGCTCGTGGCCTGCCGCATCAATGGGCCCCCGCGGCCAGCAGCCGTTTCTTGGGTTTCTTTAGCGAAATTGGACATGGCGCGGTCACTGTATCACGAACCGGGCGCACGGAGAAGCCATGCCGACGCAGCCGCCACCAATGCAGCACCTTCCTCGACACGACCCCGGTCGCAAGTTATCATGAGTCGGTGGAAAGCCTGGCGTCGAGGAGGATTGCATGCGCGTGTTCATTGCCTGGGTACTGGTTGTCGGTGTCGTCTTGTTCCCGCTCCCGGTGGCCGCCCAAGTCAACAGCGGCTCTGCCGACCTCGCTCCGGCGATCGTTACCGAGGCGACACCCTCGCAAACCATCGCTCCGGCGTCCACGACGGTCGTCATCGACACGGCCTTGCGCGATGCGCTTCGCCTCAGTGGTGCGGTCACAGGGGGCCAGTTGACCGCCGATCTGACCAACATCTCGACGCAGGCCGTTCGCCTCTACTTCGAAACCTGCGGCATCTGTTACTGGAAGATCTCGGTCAACAACGGCCCGTGGCAGATGTTGCAGACCGCGATGCATTGCGCGCCCTGTCCGCACAAGAATATCGTGTCAATACAGCCCGGCCATCGCGTGCAAAGACCGCCACAGGGCGCGCAGGACACGCTGCACATGACCCCAGGGACCTCGTTCCGCGTCCGTTACCAATTGAGCGATGTGCATGACCGCAACCCGATTTTCGTCGAGTCAGACCCGATCGTATTTACGAAATAAATACGACGCGCGCCACGTCTTGATCGCTCAGGGTTCGCGATGCAGCGCGTCGAACCGGGCCTGGCTCGCCGCGACTTCAGCCGGACCGACCTTGAACGTGTAACCGATCGGCGGCCACTGCTTCTCGTTGGCCGGTAGCTTCATCGGGCCGCGGTTGACGATGACCAACAAGGCGCGATCGAACCCGGTCGGCACCGGTACGATCTTGTCGACATCGTTGCCGGCAACCGGCAACCAGACGACCTGCGGCGGTTGCTGGCGACGCGAATGGGCGAACGCTACACCGACGTCGAAACTGTTGCGCCCCTTCATACCCTCGAAGGCCTCGCCCGAGAACGACACCGCGAGATGGTCGACGGCGGCTGGAACCTTGAACGAATAGGCCCGCGATGACCACATCTTCATCTTGTTCTTGCGCGTTCCCGCGGGGGCGTCGAAACAGAATTTCGGTCGCACCGGATTCGCTTTCACGTTGACCAGCCGCTCGGCGACATACGCATCGTAGGCATACGGCCCCTGCGCCGGTTCGTAGGCCCGGTTGAGATAGGTTGCCACACAGAACTCGCGAAAGAACGTGTTGAACGCCATCGGCACCTGCATGCCGCGCAACGCTTCTTCGACGCCCTGCACACTCGTGCGCCGACTGGCGACGATCGCATTCACCAGTTTCTTGCGTTCGCCGATGCGCGCACCGGCATGGGTGATGAGGTAGTCCATGAACATGAACACGTGTCCGTAGTTCGACGCGTTCTCGTCGTCGTCCCAGTCGATGAGGCAACGTTCGGGACTCTTCAGGAACGCCTCGTAGGTGAAGGGAAACTGCCCAAACAACGTCGCCGAGAACTCGGCGCACCCTTCATCGACCCACGTGGCCTCTTTCGGATCGTGGCTCCAGTGAATGAGATGCTGGAACTCATGGGCGACGAGGTGGCCCATGAATTCGTCGACGCCGCTCGATTCGAGCCGCTCGACCGAGAGCGTCAGCATCTCGCGCTCATTGCTGTCGGAGCGCTTCTCGCGGGTGTACTCGTCTTCGGGGTCGAAGTAGCCATCACAACTCTGCAACCCCGTTACGATCAACAACGTGATGCGGGGGTCGCCATCGATGCCGGGACTCCACTCTTTGCCGAACCACTCGGTCGTGGTCGGGTAGATCTTCTCGTCGAACTGCTTCACGATCGCTTCGAGCTTCTTGTCGGCGACGGTCACGCCCTTTTCGACATAGACATAGCATTTGCTGCCGATGCATTTGAGCGTTGCCGGATACGGTTTGCGCTTGCCGCTGTCGGTCTTGTCGATGAAGAACTGCTCCTCGTCGCCAATCTGGGGCACGCGCCGTTCGATCGAGAAGAACATGCCGTGGTTGCGCAGGTCGACATCGGACCGGGTTTCTCGGGTGAACTGCTCGGCGAGTTGCCGGCCTTTGTCACGCAGCCGCACCGAACCCGTGCGCAACGGCTCGGCTACCACGGTGCCGGCCCACATCATGCCGACCGCCGCAACCGCGACCAGGCGTGTCCAACCTCGTAACCCAGCAAACGATGAAAGGTACGACTGCAGGTGCGACGTCATCGGGTTCTCCTCGAGTTCATCTGGCGTTGGTGAACTGCCCACGCAAAGTTCCAAACGTACTGTTGTTCGATAATTCTACCCGAGAATGCGGTGCCCCCGACAGGGGGCGAATCGCGCCACCGGCCATGCGGTCCGACGCGACTCGGCAACCGCCGCAATCGCGTCAGTCGATGCCGAGGATCTTCTTGACGAATCGCCCGATCATCGGCGCCGCCTCGCCACCAAAACAGATGAAGTAGAGCAGGATGAGAAACCCGATGACGAAGAGATCGAGGACGCGGCGCGGCAGGCGGGACCACGACACGTCGGCCACCACCGCGTCGTCGGTGTACCGTCGCACCCATTTCATGACGCGGTCGAGGTGCTCGCGCTGGACCAATCCCCACAGCACCAACACGGTGGTCAGCGTGGCGAACGGGTAGAACAACACGGGCATGAACACCACGCCCAGCAGCATGAAAATGTCGATGATCACCAACGGGCCAAACAGGAGGTTGACGAAACGCGCCAACGACTCGAGCAGGCTCGGATCACTCATCAACGCCGCCTTCTGCAAGCGTCGCTGCACCCAGGGCTTGGCACGTTGCTCGGCCGCACCCAGGATATCTGTAAATACGCGGTATTCATTCGGCGACAACATGAACACCTGGTCGTGCCAGACGATCTTCACGCCGCCATGTTCGAGCAAATGCGCTTCGACCGGGCAGTCGCCCCGCTTCGACCAGATTTTGCCGGCCGCGATTTTGCCGGCGGTGCGCAGACGCGACATACCCACGCGAAACTGCTCGGCGATGACGCAGTATTCCAACCACGGATGCCGCATCGGTTTGCCGACCCCGAAGCGCGCCAGAATCATCGGCGGCAGCCCGTCGTCGAGGTACAACCCCAAACGCACCTTGTCGCTGTTGGCCAGGTAGGTGGTGCCAGGCAGATGAATGCTGTCGGTTTTTGCCACGGGTGGCGCGCTCTGTACCGGTTCGCCGACCGGGTTACTGCAGCAGCCGCTCGCAGGTCATGCGACAGGCCACGAGCCGCAGCAACAGGAAATCGAGCAAAAGGAGCAGCGGCGACATGGTGATGAGACTCGAGGTCTGCAATACGACCAGGCCCGAGGTCTGCCCGATGAGGATCATCATAAACGGGAGCACGATGAACCCCGACATCTGCTGCGCGCCCTCGAATGTGTTGGCATACGCCGAGATGATCACGACCACGGTCAATCCGAAGAGGATGACGGGTGGCGCCAGAAACAGGATCAACACCAACCACCGCGTATTGGGAAACACCTGGCCGGCCAGGTAGTCGGCACCGACGAGATTCACCGTCAGGCAGAACGCCACAAACGAAATGAGCGACACCAGATACGACGGCACGAAGGCGGCAAACAGCTTGCCCGCCAACAATTGCTCGATCGTCACCGGCGTGTACAGCAGCGTCTCGAGCGTGTGCCCTTCCTTCTCGCCGACGATGCAACTCGCCCCGATCACGGTGCCGGCCATCAGCGGAATCATCATGAACAAGGGCGGAAACATGAAGTTGATCATCACATAGAACAACTGCTGCACGTTCGTCGCGAACCGCAACTCGGCAGGCAGGAACACCATGAGGTGCTGCAACCCGTGGAACTTCTGAATGCCGCGTTCGATGGTCACCACCAGACTGGCCGGCATGAAGATGGTCATGATCACCGGCAGCAACAACATCGGCAACCAGACCTGGCGGTTGCGCAGGATGCCCTTGAGATCTTTGACCACCAACGCATAAACAATACGAAGCATTACATTCCCACCTGGGCACCGTCGCCCACCGCCGCCTCGGGCCGCACCTTGCCGGCCGCGCGCGCCTCGGCCTGAAACAGGAAATACAACTGTTCGAGCGTCATGCGGTGCCGCCGCGCTTCGAAGATGTGACCGCCTGCTGCGATCACCCGGCGGATCCAGGCATCGGCCTCCTCGTCGTTGGCCACCGGCACCCGCACCGCCCCGGTCCGCGCCCGCTCGCCCAGAAGGTTGCACGGCAACGCCGAGCCGCGCAACTCGAGGTATGAGTAGTTCCCCTGGCGGGCCCAGAGTTCTGGAAGCGTGCCGGCACCCAACAGATGGCCGTGCGAGATGAAGCCGAACATGTCGCAGATGTCTTCGGCGTAGCGCAGTTGATGCGTGCACAAGAACGTCGTCACCTGCTCCTCTTTCGCCAGGCGCCGGATCAACCCATTGACCTGCGAAGCGGACTCGGGATCGAGCCCGGAGGTGGGTTCGTCGAGAAACAGCAAGCGCGGCCGGTGCAACATGGCCACGGCCAGGAGAAACCGCTTCTTCATGCCCGTGCTGTAGGTGCCGACCCGGCGGTTGCGCACCGCGGCAAGGTCGAAGAAGTCGAGGATCTGATCGGACCGCAGGCGGATCTCGTTCTCGGAGAGGCCGTGCATTCGCCCGAAGAACGTCAGGTTCTCATCAGCATTGAGACGCTCGTACGCACCCGCGGTTTCTGTCAATACACCGCACAACGCGTGGATAGCGGAGACGTTCTGGTCGGTGCGCAAGCCGAAGATGACGGCGCGACCCGTCGTCGGCGTCAGGATTCCGGCCAGGAGCCGGACCGTGGTCGTCTTCCCCGAACCGTTCGGACCGAGCATGGCGAACACCGACCCGGCGGGCACTTTCAGGTTGAGCGGATGCAACCCGACCGTGTCGCCGGCGTAGACCTTGCTCAGATCGACGGCTTCGAGCGCGGGCACACCGGTCGTCACCACGGCGGGTGGCGACAGATCGACGATTTCGCTGGCCCCAGGCCCGGTCGTCCGCAGCTCGGAGGTCGCCGGCAGTTGCCCCGCCGACCAGCTCTGTTCGTTCACGCTCATTCGCTGGTTGGCCCCGGGAGGATCGCGGTGGCCTGGTTTTTCTGGTCGTCGAGCGGTGGCGGCGGACCACCCGCGGCAAGATGCAGAGCATACCCGGTGCCCAGCAATGCCAGGATGATCCAGGCCACGCCAACCACCTTCGAGGGCACGAACACCAACAGCTCCGACATGCGATAGGCATCGGAAATCGGCACGGTGCGCGTGATCAGGTCATCTTTGATGTCGAATACCGCGTAAAGACAACTGGTCAGACCGAGGATGCGCAGTGAGATGTCGTTGACCGCCTCGCCCGCGTGTTTGCCCAACAGGAACAGCGCCGCCCCGAACAACAAGGTAAAGCCCATGCCGAAGCTCACGATCGGCCGGACAAACGCGAGACCGACGAAGATCATCAGCACGCCCAGCCCCATCGCAATCGCCTTGTCATAGCGAGTGCGCGCGGCACCCACGAGGATCGCCGCACCCCAGAGCATGCTGCCCAGATAACCCGCCGGCAGCACCACGAAGGGCCAACCACCACGATGCCAGCAGGTGCCGCCCAACTGCGACGACAGCTCGATCTTGAGAATGCTGCCACCGGTCAATACAGCAGCAATACCATGCGACAACTCGTGGAGGAACACGGTGAACAACTGAATCGGATAGATGAACCACGTGTCCCACAGCCAGGCGATCAGGAGCATCGCCGCGAGCAGGATGGCGCTGCTGCGCCCATCGTAGCGCGGCCCCGATGCCGTCCCGAGTCCACCCGTCCAGGCATTGCTCACGGTCATTTGTCCCTTGCCGGCGCGACGACCTCAGTTGGTCGCGGCGACCTTCTTCTTCAAGCCATCCCAGTCGGCCTGAATGTCAGCCTGGATCTGCTCGACCAACGCCGCGTTCTTGTCGGTGAACAGGTGCCGGAACCGGCCCTGCTTTTCGAGCCACGGTTTGATCGGCGCCAGTTCGCCGGTCGGTGACGGCTCGTTGATCGTGTATTGACCGTGTATGACTTCATACAACGGCCAGAACCCGGTCGAGACCGCTTCGCGGCACAGATCCATGGCCTGCTCGGGCGGAAACGCCCAACCCAGGCGGCACGGCGAGAAGATCAACATGAACGACGGCCCGTCGACCGAGAGGGCCTTGCGCACCTTGGTCATCAGGTCACGGTGCTGATGCGGCGAGGCCGTCGCCACGTACGGAATCTTGTGCGCGGCCATGATTGCCGCCAGATCTTTGCGTTTCTGCGGTTTGCCCGGCACCACCGAACCGACCGGGCAGGTGGTGGTATGCGCCCCCTTCGGCGTCGCGCCCGAGCGCTGGATACCGGTATTCATGTAGGCGCCGTTGTCGTAGCAGATGTAGAGCATGTTGTGACCGCGCTCCATTGCGCCCGACAGTGACTGGATACCGATGTCGTAAGTGCCGCCGTCGCCGCCGAAGGTGATGAACTTCACCTGCTTGTCGGCCGGAATGCGCCCGCGCTTCTTGAGCGCGCGATACGCCGTTTCGACACCCGACACCGTGGCCGCCGCGTTCTCGAAGGCGTTGTGGATGAACGGCACGTTCCAGGCGGTGTATGGGAAGATCGTCGTCGTCACCTCGAGACAACCGGTGGCGCAGCCGACCACGACCGGCTCATCGACGGCAAGCAGGACCTGCCGGGCGATGATGGTCATGCCGCAACCGGCGCAGGCACGATGGCCGCCGGTAAAACGCACGGGTTTGTCGGTCAACTCTTTCAGATTGATCGGTTTGACATTGATTGTATTGCTGCTCATCGTTGCTCTCCCGTCACTCGCGCACGCCGAGATAGAACGAGGTCTCGACCGGTTTGCCCTGCTGCGACTCGGCGAGTTTGCCGAACAGCCCGCGGAGGTCATCGAGACCGATGTCGCGCCCGCCGATGCCGTAGGTGATGCCGTGAATCTTCGGCCGCTGCGGCGCGTCGTAGAGTGCCGAGCGCACCTCGTGATACAGCGCACCGCCGGTGCCCGAGAACGACTCGTAGCGATCGAGCACCCCGATCACCTTGACGTTCTGCAACGCCTTGCGCATCTCATCGGCCGGGAAAGGCCGGAACAGGCGGATCTTCAACAGTCCGACCTTCTTGCCCTGGTTGCGCAGTTCGTCGATGACGTCTTTCGCCGTACCGGCGGTCGAGCCGATCAATACAAGAGCAATATCGGCGTCATCGAGCCGGTAGGTTTCGAACAGGCCGTACTCGCGACCGAACGTCTTCTTGAACTCCTCGGCGACCTTCAGCACGACCGGCTTGACGGCGACCATGGCGTTGGCCTGGCCCTTCTTGTGCTCGAAACAATAATCTTGCAGGTCGAGCGGACCGAAGGTGAACGGCTTGTCGGTGTCGAGCAGCATGCGGGTGGGCTTGAACTCACCGATGAACTTCTGCACGGTCTCGTCGGCAGCGACTTCGACGCCTTCCATCGAGTGGCTGATAATGAAACCGTCGAACATGACCATCGTCGGCAGGCGCACGGCCGGGTCTTCGGCGATGCGAATCGCCTGGATCACCGTGTCGTAGGCTTCCTGCGTGTTCTCGGCGTAAAGCTGCACCCAACCGCTGTCACGCGCCCCCATGGTGTCGCTGTGGTCGCAGTGGATGTTGATCGGGCCCGACAGCGCGCGATTGACGTCGCACATCACGATCGGGCAGCGCGTGCTGGCAGCAACATAAAGTATTTCCCACATCAGGGCCAGGCCGCACGAACTGGTGCCGGTCATGACGCGTGCACCGGCTGCCGATGCGCCCACACACGCCGACATCGCCGAGTGTTCCGACTCGACGAGAATCATCTCGGTCTTGACCGCGCCGTTGTTCACGTAATCGCTGAAGATCTGCACGATCTCGGTCGCCGGTGTGATCGGATACGCCGCAACGACGTCGGGATCGATCTGTTTCATCGCGTAGGCCGCGGCTTCGTTGCCGGTCAGGGCTTTGATCTGCTTGCCGCTCATTTCACAGCCTCCTGGATCTCATCGACGAACTCGATCGCCGGTCCGTTCTTGGCTTTGCCGGCCTTCGCCTGCTTGTTGATCGGACACTCGTGCACGCAGATGCCGCACCCTTTGCAATGATTGTAGTTGTACCCCGTGATCTTGCCCTTGGCCGCATTGATCGCCGTGTCGGGGCAGAGAATCCAACAGGTCAGGCAGTGCACGCACGCTTCCGGTTTCCAGATCGGTTTCTTCGAACGCCATCCGCCCGTCACGTACTCGTTGGCGGTGCCGCCGGTCGGGATGATGCCACCCGGCGTGAGGTCGTTCACACCCGGGAGTTTCTTTGTCGGAGCGCTCATCAGCTCTTGACCTCCTCATAACTGCGCTGCACGGCTTTGATGTTGCCAGCAATGACTTCGGGCTTGTGCTTGAACTTCTCGGTGATCTTCTCTTTGACCTCGTCGATCATCGGTCCGATCGCGAGCATGCCCGTGGCTTTGACCATGGCGCCGAGCATCGGCATGTTGGGAATCGGCTTGCCGATGCATTCTTTCGCGATCGTCATGGCATCGATGGTGCAGATCTTGCCGTCGAACTTGAGCTGGTCGCGGATCTCGGCCGGCGCCTTCGGGGTGTTCACCACGATCGTACCCGTCTTGGGGTCGAGGCCCGCAGTGACCGGCACAACACCGATCAACGTCGGATCGAGAATGACGACGACATTGGGCGCAGTCACGCCGCAATGCACGCGGATCGGCGTGTCGCTGATGCGATTGAACGCCGCCACCGGCGCACCCATCCGCTCGGGACCGTATTCGGGAAACGCCTGAATATGCTTGCCCTGCTTGAGGGCCGCATCGGCAAACAATAGAGCAATCGTTTTGGCGCCCTGGCCGCCGCGACCGTGCCACCGGATCTCGATCATGACAACCTCCGTGCGAGAGTTGAATTCGACCGTGCAATTCCTGTCATTGTCCGCGAAATTCGCGCGCAGGGCAAGTCACACCCGAAACCAACTCGAACACATCGGGGCGAATGGCGCGGATGTGGAAAGCCTCCGACAGTTGCGCGCGGGTCGGGGCGTCGATGGCGATGCCTGACCCCGCTTCTTTGCGCGTCAGGCTTTCGAGTGTGGCCGCCCGCTCGGGCGTATCACCGATCAATACATGGGCAAGACGTCCGGTGTCGCTGCCGACCAGGCCCGACACCACCACCCCGGTCGCCAGCCCGATCCCGTTGTCGATCGGGAACTCCCCGCGCTGCGCCCGCTCGAGGTTGAGCGCACGCACTCCGGCCCGCATGGCGAGGGCTGCGCGCGCCGCGCGGACCGCGCCCATCGTACCCCCGTCTTGCGGCGGAAAATGGGCAACGATCGCGTCACCAATGTAACTGACCAGTGATCCGCCCTCGGCCCGGATCGCACTCTCCATCGCCGTGAAGTAATCGTTGAGCATCGCCACAATCGACTCGGCGGCGTGGGTTTCCGACATGGTCGTGAATCCACGGATGTCGGAAACGAGCACGGTGGTCTCGACCAACGCACCACCGGGCTGCAACTCGGTGGCCGCGCCGCGTTCCAGGGCGGTAACCACGTCATCAGAGACGAAGCGCGCCAGGCGGCGCCGCTCGACCAGGCGCTCCGCCATGCCGTTGAAGACCGCGGTCAGCGTGCCAAACTCGTCGCGCTGCGGCAGGGCGATGCGCCACGCGAACTCACCCTCGGCCGACAACCGCATCGCCTCGCGAAACACGCCGATGGGCCAGGCGAGCACCCAACTGGTGATTGCAACCGTACCCGCGAAGGCCAACGCCAACAGGCCCATCATGACCACGAACAAGCCCATTTCGGCACGCAACCCGCGACGCCGATCGCTCGCGACCGCCAGACCGATGAACTGATCGGCCTGGAGCGGGCGGGCGAAGGCCCACCGGTTCGCATCACCCTCGCGGTCTTCCCTCGTCGCCACCGACAACGCTGCCTGGGCCCGTTGCGCCACAGGCAGAAGATCGACCCACGCTGACTCGTCCTGCGGCATGCAGTGACGGATGCTCGCCAGCTCACGTTTCAACCGCCACGGATAATGGTAGAACATGAGCGAGGTCGGCAGCGTGCCGTCCCAGTGCGGAATGCGCCATGCCGCCTGGATGATTCGCCCGAGCGGCCGGTCACGAAACTTGTAGTCGCCGATGAGAATGACGAGGCCAAGAACGCGCCCGGTTTGTGGGTCACGCAGGAACGTGGCAAAGACATTCATCTGCTTGCTACCGAACGGCGCACGCTGCAACGTGCCGCTGTCTTTCAAGAGTCGCGTCGGCCCCCGCACGTCGAGCACCGAATCGGCCACCGCCGAGATCAACATCTGCTTCGACAGCCGCTCGCTGCCTTTCGTTTTCTCGCGTTCGAGTGCCGCCGCCGCGATCAGGAAGGCCAGGTGCTGGAGGTCGGCACCCACCGGGCGGCCGTCGACGGCCTCGACGATTTCAGTACCGTGCATGTCGAACAAACCGACCATTGACACCGAGGCACTGGCAAACCCAGCCCGCAAGGCGGCGCGAATCTCACCGGCCGGCCGGCCGAGCAAGGCGCGCAACCGCTGGGCTTTTTCATCGCGGCGCAACTGCTCGTTCTCGAACACTTGCCACAACCGCCAGTCGGCGGCCTGCACCGTCTGGTCGAGGATCGCCGCAGTCTGGCGTGGGAATTCGCGGGTCCGTCCGGCAAACCAGCCCAACGGGATCACGAGCAGGCCCCCCAGCACGGGAAGCATGACCGTGGCAAAGCCCAGAGTAAGGCGCTCGCGCACGCTCATGGCGAGAAAGCGCGGTTGGCGAACCACGGCCTGCACACCGACAAACAACGGCACAAAAAGAAATACAACAGCAATATCGTAGGCAACCGCAACATCACGCCAAGGGGACCGCCCGACACCTGCCCGGGCGCGCACTTCGAGAAACGGTCGGCCGGGTCGGTCGCCGGCCCGTTGCCTCAGGACCCGCAGCGCCTCGCCGGACGGCATCGACCAGCGCACCCCGGCTCCGTTTCGGCCTTCGCTGATCTGCAGGTCAGGGCCGCGACCCCAGCCCACACGGCGCTCCATCTCGGATTGGCCAGCGCGACATGCCTGCCGCACGAGAGCGCCGATGTCGATCTTGGCCTCGTCGAACAACACCACGTAGAAACCCGCACGCCACGTCGAACCGCTCGACCCCAGCGGCGGCAGCACCTGCAACGACATGTAGCCGGTATGGCTCGTGAAATGGGAGGTAAACTGCACCACCTCCCGCCGGGCGCGTTCGACGTTTGCCCCGAGGCCGAGCACCTCCCGCAACCCGGAGCGTACCCGCCGGGCCTCGTTCACGTCGAACGGGACCTCCGGATTGTAGAAGTGGCCGATGAAGGTCTGGCATAACCGCCGCAGTCGGTGCCGGTCTTCGGCCCTGCGGACGAACGGACACCGCCGATCGGCCCACGATGCCGTCGGTGTCCCGGACGGGTCGAAAACCAAAACCAGCACAGGTTTGATCGGACAATGTCGCCACATCGCCGGCACCAGGGTCCGCAACAACGACTCGCCGGCAGAGGCGACCGTCGGAGACGAGGCACACGACTCGCCGGCCAACCCGAGTTCACGGTTGACTTCGGTCAACGCGGTCAGCAACACCGACCGCCCCCGCAGATCGGCCGCGAACACCCGCAACTCTGCTTCGGTCTTCAGCAACAGTGCTTCGCGGCGGGACCGCTCATCAGTATTGACAATGTGTTGCAGTATTGCATGCCCCAACATCACCGGCAAGGCGACCAACAAAAGCCACAATGCCAGGGTTTCCCGGGTCCAGGTTGGCGGCCTCACGATCGGTCTCCAGGAACGAGGGCGAACACCGGCACCGGCCGGGTCTTCCCCTTCAGCGCCACCGGCCCGATCTCGCGCACGTTGCCGTGCTCGCCACCGCAGGCTGCGGTCGCCGCATCGAGAACGATGGCCTCCGGCCCGACCTGGTTGCGCAAAGTTTCGAGACGCGCCGCCAGGTTGACGATATCACCGATCACCGTGTGGTCGAGGCGGTGCAAGCGCGAACCGATACGCCCCGAGATGGCTTCGCCGGTCGCGATGCCGATGCCGGTGTGCAAAGGCGGCGCCCCGGCATCGCGACGTGCGCGGTTCAATGTTCGCAATGCCCGGCGCATCGCCACGGCCGCTGCCACGGCCCGTTGAGCCGGCGACGGCGAGGGCGGCGGCCGCCGACGGAACACGGCCATGATGGCATCGCCGATGTATTTGTCGATGGCCCCTTCCTGGTCAACGATCGCCGCTTCCATTTCTGTGAAATAGCGGTTCAGAAGGGCGATGGTCGGCGCCGGACCCAGGGACGTCGCCAGGGCGGCAAACCCGGTGACATGTGAAAAAAGCACCGCGACGTCGGTACGCTCGCTGCCGACTTCGGTCGGAGTAGCCGCAACGCGACGGATCTCTTCGACGGCATCGCCCGACACGAAGCGCGCGAACAGGCGCCCCTCCTCGAGACCACGGCACATCCGGTTGAATTCGCTCGCGACCGCGGCAAACTCGCCACCGGCAACCCCCTCGACCCGGATGGCAAAGTCACCCCGGGAAATCGCCTGACCCGCATTGACCAGGGCATCGATGGGTTGCACAAAGGTTCGCGCCAGATAAAGGCCCACCACGCCCAGAAGCGCCGCCAGATAGGCGATACCGGCGAATGCCGCCGACCAGGCCACCCGCATCACGGCTGGGGCAACCGCCGGCACGCGGGCGACGGCGAGAAACGAGCTGTCGCCAAAACGATGTACAACGTATGTATCCCCGCCCGACTCCACCGTGCCGTCACCGAGTCCGGTGCCCAGGCCGAGGAGCGCTGCCGACCGATACGCGGCGACATCACCGGCCGCGTGCATGCCGACGAAGAAAGGCGTGGTGACGAGGTTGTCGTCGTCGCGCCGAAACACGGCAAGGTCGTGCAGCGCTGGCTCCCCCCGCGAGAACTCGGCGGCCAATCCACTTTCGACCGCGATGTCGGGGTTGCGCAACACGTAGAGGATCCCGATGAGCCCAGCCGAACCGGTCGCCACCCGGTGACGCAACAACAACTGGATCACTGTCCGATCCTCGACGCCGGCAAAGCCGGCATTGATCATGGTCGGCGCGTCACCCGTGAAGTCATCGACGTTCACCGGCTCGATGACGCGGGCAAGCGCCGTGCGATCGCGCGTCCAGATGCCACCCTGTCGCACCACCGGCCGGAACAGATTACCGGCGCTGCCCCGTGCGCCGATCTCGTCATCGAGAAACTGACGCGCGGCCAGCAACCGTCCGCCGTTGATGAGCTTTGCCATCGTCTCGGCGCCGATGTCGGCGGTCTCCCGTCGCGGGCCCCGGCGTATCCACTCCCGACCATTGGCGAGAATCAATTGCAGAAACTCGGCGCCGGCTCGCCGGCACATGCGGTCGAGAAGCATTGCCAGCCGCGTTTCGTCACCGCCAACCAGTCGGAGCACCCGCTCTTTGTCGAGCCACAATCGCCGCAACACATCCTCATTCATCTGCGCGATGCGACCGTCGAGCCGCTCGTACCAGGCGACGCGGTGGGCCGCCTGTTCAGCGCTGACCTGACGCACGCCGTACTGTGCAAATGACGACGCAAACACGGCCAATGCCGCCGCCGGCAACAGGATCGCACCGAACACCGTCCAGCGCAGCTTCGCCGCGATCGGCAATGCCGGCGCCAATCGGCCGCGCACCGCCCGGACCACCAATGTCGAGGCAATGCCCAACCATGCCACGCATGCCAACGCGATCGCGCGGGTGTGGGCGCGCAGCGGGTGCCGGCAGTCGGTCACCGACCGGCTCACGAAGAGATAGGGCGGCAGGGAACGCCGACCATCGTTGCGCAACTCGGCGGCCGTTCGCATGGTTATCGGCATTGGCACGAGGAAACAGTACCGCTCGCCGACCCGCCGAAACCCGGGCTTCGGCACTCGATGCCGCCGCGCCAAACCGGACGTCGCGCCGGTCTCGCCGCCGCCGCGTGGCGCCGGCCCCCGATTCATGACCACCGGCCGTCCGAGGTCACGGGCAGCGGTTAGAAAGGAACGCGCCAGGTCGGCCCGTCGATAGACCACAGCAAACCCGCCGAGCAAAGGCGCTTCGGGCCGAGTACCGGCAGTGACCGCCCGCATCGACAGGAAGAGCGTGCCGGTGTCGAACCGGCGGGAGAAGAAGGGCACCGGGCGTTGCGCCAGGCGTTGCCCCGGCACGTCGCCGCCGAGCGTCGCCTGCCCGATGCTCTCGACGATGGCGGCAAAACTGCGCTGCCCGGCCACCGTGGGCTCGGTCGGTGCCGCATGGTTCGGCGCTGCGCGATGCTCCCACCGCCGCCGCAACTGCTCGAGGTACTCCGGATGTTGCCACGCCTGGCGTTGCAGGAGACCAGTCCAACCGGCCACGAGAGTGCGCACGGCCGTATCGGCAGGCGGCGGAGCATCGCGATAGAAACGCGGGTCGACGTCGACCGCGACCTCGCGTCCGTCGGCGCCGAAGGCAATCACCAGCAACGGCGGGGCCGGAATCGCCGCGCGCAAGGCGGGGCGCAAACGCGACAATACGTTGTATGGCTCAAACGGCGAGGGCGTTCCCCGTTCCCAGCGGGTCTCGTGCCAGGGCAGACGCAGTCCGATTTCGCGTTCGACGCGGTCGAGTTGTTGCTGCAACCGTGATTCCGGTTTGACTTCGTCGAGCAACCGCCGCATCTCGACCAACAACTCGCCGCGCACCGTCGTCAACCGTCGTCGTTCTTCTTCGTGCACGACGCTCGCCAGAACCAACCCCAGAAACACCACAGGGACCACCACCACGGCCAACCAGGCGAGCACACACCAGCCCCACGCGAGCGGGGCCGGCGCGAGATCCCGTCGATCCCCCGCATTCGGGCTCTGGGTAACGGTCACCGGACGTTCGTCGGCTTCAGAGGTCATCACGCCAAGAGATTATCACAGACGGACGAACGACGGCGGGGCGAGCATTGCCGCTCGCCCCGCCGTGATGACGACCGAACTGGGAGATTACTTCTTGAGCATCTTGTTCCAGGCAGCTTTCGCGTCATCCATGGCCGCCTTGGCTTTCAGCACCACGGTCGAATCTTCGGCTTTCTGCACGGCATCCATGTAAGCCTTGGTGGCTTTCTCGTATTTCTCTTTGGCGAAGCGCAGCGCGTTGTCGCCGGCGGCTTCGACTTTGGTAACCACGTTGGTTGCCGTCGTTTTCACGGAATTGGTAACCGTGCCGAGTGCGGAACCGGCCGAACTGCTGACGTCACCGCCGGCAGCCCGAACTTCAGACGAGGTGTTGAGCGGGGCCTGCGGCAACGGTGCTTCTGCGCAACTGATGACCTTGCCACCCGTCAATTTTTGATCGGCCTTCTTGATGAGGCCGATGCCGATCTTGCCGATCAAGCCGCCAACGAGAAATCCGCCGAGAATACCGCAGATGCTCGGCCCAAGAGCGACCGCACCGGCGACGCCGCAGCCGACGACCGCCAGCTTCGTCAGGCTCTTGGTGGCGTAATCAGACACGACGCCACCCGCGATCCAACCGGCCACGCCACCGGCCAACATGCCCAGGGGCGGAACGAACGCCGACGCCATGGTCGCGCCGATGACCGCACCGGCAATGCGACCGCTCAACTGCACGGCCGGCGCAACGAACTTCCAGGCCTTGTCGAGGAAACCGGCCTTCGCCGGCGCCGGGACGACCAGGAACGAAAAGGCAAACGAAAGAACCAACATCAGATGGATCGATGTGCGCTTCCGCAGGGCCAGGCTGTTCATGATGTGCACCTCGTTTCGCGAAGCTCTTCCACAGTATAACGGTACAATTGTATGAAACCGAGACGGGGGGCTGCAAGGGGCCGAATCGCGTCAGTGAAAACCGGTTCGGAATGCGGATCTTCACTCGCCCGGCGGCACCGCCAGTTCCTCGGGTGCAAACACCGGGCGCGGTTGTCGCCCGACCAGTGCGGCAAGTCGGTCGCTGCGCAGCACCAGGCGCGCTGGGCGCGGCTCGAGGCCATCGACGTCGAGGTGACGCGCCGCGTGCAGGAGGCGCGGGTCGCAACCGAGGCGCTTCGCCAGCGCCAATCCCAGGCGATAGCGGTCGGCATTCACCGGACCAACCCAATGATACCTGCCGGGTCTGAACCGCTCGGTGAGCGCGATCAGGGCGTCGGCGAGGTCGGCGGCGTCGGTCGGTGACCGGGTTTCGTCGACGAACAACCGCGCGTGCTGCCCGGCCAACAATTCGTTGACCGGAAAGTTGCGGGTATACGGCGGCACCGTCGAGAACAACAACGACGTGCGCACCACCGCTCCCCACGCGCCGATATGGTTCTCGGCCGTCGCCT
>CAZADH010000029.1:0-8229 GCA_964483805.1 uncultured bacterium | reverse complement strand
GCATCAACGGCGACTGGGGGGCGTCTTCGTCGTATTCTTGCGCGCCGCCGGAAAAAACCAGATCGGTCGAGACGTAGATCAGGCGCCGCTCGAACCGCTTCTGCGACCAGTCGGCCAATTGCGCGGCGGGCCGCACCACCGTTTCATCGAGGGCCTTGCGATCGTAAGCGAGAAAGAGCACCGCGTCGGGGGCAAACTCGAGCAGCAACGACGGCAGTGCGAACGGATCGGTGAGATCGAGCAACCGCCCACCCCGCGCCGGCGCCCGCCGACACCCGGTGGCGACCACTTCCCACGACGACGGGACGAGCGGCAGCAGCGCATCGCCAAGAAACCCGGTGGCTCCGACGATCAGTACACGCACGTTGGTTTGATCCTGTCGTTGATCGTGTCGTTAGCGAAAGCAACGGCCCTCTTGCGAGGGCCGTTGCCTGATCACGTAAATACCGAGTATTGCGTGATGACGAGCGCCTTACTTCGGGGGCATCTCGGTGGAGAATTTCGTGGTCGTCACTTCGCCGATCTTCTCGCCGATGATCTTGCGCTTGATCAGGTTCTTGACCAGGAGCACCGGCATCGTCGCTTTTACATTGTAAAGCACCGATGGAATCGTCCAGAGTTTGATCTGCTTGTCTTCGGGCAGCACCCGATTCAACAGGATCGCCAGGTTGTTCGTGCAGTTGTTGCGGAGGGTGTGGTAGAACTCACCCTTGCGGTTGACCCCACTCTGCTCGATGGTTTCGCGCAACAGGGCGATTTTCTGGGCCCGCGTCAACAGGAACGGGTAGACGAGCAATTGCTTGTCGGTGTCGGTGTTGAACTTGACGTTCAGGTGGGCGTAATTTTCCCAGGTGACCAGCGACCAGACCACTTCGAACGACTTCTTCAGGGTCTTGATGATGCCGTAGGTCTGTCCCAGTTTCTTGTACGCTTCAATGGTCACGGCCATGGCCTGGCTCTCGGTGCCATCGGCCGCGACCATGCCACCCTTCTTGAAGGTGAAGACGATCATGCTGTGACCCGCAACGCAGCGGGGCGGGAACGGTTTGAGCGTGAAAAACGCATCGTCGAGCAACTCGGGCCGAATGGTGGCGGTTACGAACGTGTGCTTCGCCTTGAGCGTCGTGGTGGCCGGGTCTTGTTCGATGCCCCAACGCACGTCTTTGATCACGTAGGCGTCGGCCGTCTTTTTCAGAATCTTGACCGGGCGCTGGTAATCGGCATGGGCGACCGGAATCTCGGGGCCGGTCGGGGCCGGGCACGTGGTGAGCTTCTGAACCTTGATCAGTTCGCAATCGTCGGCACGATGGGCTTTGCCCTCGACACGCACGTGTTTATCGATGACGCGGCGCAGCTCGCCTTCGTCACCTTTGAGCACGAACACACGACCATCGTCGGTGTTCAATAAATACTTGTCGTCTTGATAACCGACGAACCCTTCGAGGGTGAAGCGCACGGCATACGGTTCGGCCTGCACGCTTACGGCACAGCACAACACGAACAGCACGATCATCGGCAGGGTTTTGCGAGATGTCTTGAACATTGCTGTTTGAATCCTTTCGCTCGGATGCAGTGAATAATGGGATGATTATACACCAGAACCGCTGAGACCCGGAAGGACCCCTTTGCCCTGCACGCATCGTGCGCATCGCGCGGCGGCGGCGGCGGCTCGGTGAGACGGCCAAGGGACACCGTCGCACGGATATTTGGTGCGCGCACGACCGGTCGGGGTGTAGCATACCGACAAACACCGCAGTGCACTCCAAGCTTCCGAGGTGCCTCAGCCATGGATACGACCGTCGCCAGCCCGACCCAATCTGCCCCGTCCAAGTATCCCAAGGGTCTGTTTTTCCTGTTCACCACCGAGATGTGGGAACGTTTCAGCTTCTATGGCATCTCGGCCATCCTGGTCATGTATCTCACGAAGGGCCTCGGGTTGACCGACCAACAGGCCGGACTCGCGTCGGGCGCGTACATGGCGTTTACCTTCATGTCGCCGATTCTCGGCGGGTTCGTTGCCGACCGCATTCTCGGTCTGCGCTACTCGGTGACGCTCGGCGCCGTTCTCATTCTGGCCGGTAACCTGGTGCTCGCGGCCCGCAAAGACCTCGATTTCGTGTTTGCCGGCCTCGCCTGCGTCGCGCTGGGCACGGGGTACCTCAAAGCCACCGTGTCGGTGATGGTCGGCAAGCTGTACGCCGACGGCGACCCGCATCGCGACAGCGGTTACACGTTGTTCTACATGGGTATCAATGTCGGCGCGCTGCTCGCCGGGTTGGTCATGGCTTATGCCGCCGAAAAGTGGGGCTGGCAAAATGCCTTCTACCTTTCGTCTGCGGGCATGCTCCTCGGTCTGGTGGCGTTTCAACTCGGTTACCCGCATTACAACAACGAGGCCGACGGCTTCAAACGCGAAAACCTGTTCAGTCACCCCTTGGGGTTACCCAACGTGCTGTGGCTGATTCTGGGCACCGCCGGTCTCGGGGTGCTGATGGTCTACCTGTTCAACAATCCGGGCGATACCAAGAAGGTCATCACTTTTCTGAGCATGGGCATCGTCATCGGCATCTTCGCCATGGCCATCTTCTGCGAAGAAAAGTCAGAGCGCAATTCGATCTTCGCCATTCTCATCATCATTCTTGCCGGCATCTGCTTCCAGTCGTTCTTCAAGCAACTGTACAATTCGATTCAGTTGTTCGTCGATCGCGACTTCGACAAGGCATTGTGCGGCTATGCGTTCGAACCGTCGTTCTACGCGTTGGTCCCGAACTCGTTGGCGGTCATTCTGTTCGCGCCGATCCTCACGGCGTTGTGGGCGACGCTCGCCGACCGCAAGATGAACCCATCGATCCCCACCAAGATCGTCATTGCCCTGGGATTTGCGGTCGCGAGCGCCTTCATGTTCGCGTGGCTCGCCTCGTCGATCGCGGCCGCGGGCCAGAAGGCGTCGGCCTGGTGGATCGTGCTGGCCATCGCCGTCCTCACGCTCGGCGAGCTGAACATTCTGCCCATGGGTCTTTCGGCGATCAGCACGTTGGCACCCAAGCGCTTCGCTTCGTTTCTCATGGGTTCGTGGTTTCTCTGTAATTCGCTCGGCGGCTACTTTTCGGGGTTTCTCACCAGTGTGTCGTCGATCCCAACCGACAAGGTCACCGACGTTGTATTTACGGCGACCGAGTATGGCAAACTGTATTGGAACTGCGCCGTGACCTTGACGGTGGTGACGGTGGTGATGATCGTCATCAATCCGTTCCTGCAACGGTTGATGAGCAAGGATCCGGCCTGACTTCAGGCCAACTGCGGAGGTGTCGACCATGCCTATGTTGAGCGCACGAGGCATCACCGGTTTTGTATGTATCTTGTGTTTATGTTCTGTGCCGGTTTCAGCCGCCGACATCTCGACGGCAGACGCACCGTCCGCGGTCAGCGAACAAGCGGCGACCACCCCGGCCGACGAGGCCCGCACCGAACTGAAACAGAAGCTCGAGCGCGCCGAGCGCGATATCGCCGACCTCGAAGAAGAGAAACAGGAACTGCACCAGACGCAGGCCGAGTTGCGCCAGAAGATCGATGGCTTGCGCTCGGAGCAACGCGATGTCTATACGCAGTTCGACGACTACGGCCCCGAGGACCGCGCCCTGAAGATCCAGAAGGCTCTGGCCGAGAAGCAAGAGGAGCTCGCCCGCGTCGAAGAAGAGGTGAAGCGGACAAACGAGCGCGAAACCGAGATCGACGAGGAGTTGCGCCGGCTCAATGACGAGCGACGCGAACTCGAAAGCACGTTGCGCAAACACGATGAGGCCAAACCGCCGGTGCGCACCACCCCTGGTACCCTCGACCAACGTTTTACCGGCGAGGTCACGCAGAATGCAAGCACGACCGAGACAGCGTCGCCGACGACCCCAACCATCGACCCCGAGGAACGGGCGCGGCGGGCGGCCGAACTGACGCAGCGCCGCCAGGATCTGCGCGATGAGCAGGCCGAACTGAACGAACGGCGGGCCGAACTCGACCGGCAGATCCTCGAGGTCACCCGCGACCTGGGCCAGGTCTGGGGCAAGTTTGCCGACTACGACGGCAGCGATCGGCAGAAGAAGGTGAACGCAGAGACCGCGGCCCTGCGCAAGAAACAAACGGCCCTCGAGAAAGAACGGATCGAGGTGCGCAGCCGTCTCGAGACGATCGCGCGGGAACTGGCACGGTTGCTGAATGCCAAACCCTGACGTCGTGTTTGGGGTTGCGGCACGCACCACGGGGCGACCGCAACGCCGACCTCGACGCCCGAATCCACTGCTCGGCCTGGTCGTCGGCAGCATTCTCGTTGTCTTACATTGTAATACTGTGATGGCACAGCCGGCGGTCGTGGCACCCCTCGGCCCTGCTTTCGACGACGCCTGGCTGCAACGAGAGGCTGAGGCCGGCCATGCGACTGCGGCGCTGGCGCTCGCCTTGTGCTACCTGCGGGACTCGCAACTGAAGGGTGTCGCGATCGCCGTCACCGACCTGCTCAAAGTGGCCGCCGCCCGAGGTGACGCCGAGGTCGCCGCCTGTCTCGAGGTCATCGGCGCCCATGGGCGAAGGCGCGTGGTCGGCAACGACCTCGAGGCAAAGAAGTGGGCCCAGGTTGCCGCCAGGACTGGATTGCCGACGGCGATGTATCTGCTCGGCGCGTTGTATGACACAGAAACCGGTGGGTCGATTTCGGCGCGTGATGCGCTTCTGTGGTTCGGCCGCGCCAAGGCGGCCGGGCTGCCGCGCGCTCACGTCATGACCGCCCGTTTTGCGCTGAACGGGCGCGGCGGCGCCGAAACCAGACTCGAGTGGGTTCTGGCCGACCTCGCGTATGCCATCGAGCATCGGGACGCGCAAGGTTTCTACGAATTGGCGATCTTGCACGATGCCGGCATCAATGGCCCGCCGGATCGGCAGCGGGCGCATGATTTGTATTTACAATCCGCCGCCCTGGGGTCTCCGCTGGCGGTGGCGGCATTGGCCAACCTGCGGGCAGACCGCGGCGACCATCTCGCGGCCGCTCTGCTCTACGATCTGGCCGCGGCCGCTTCGATCGATGGCGACGGTGTTGCGATCGAGGTGGCACGGCAACAGATGCTGTTGCACAAGCTGATGCCGCCGCTGGTCAGGGGCGGCGCCCTGGTGGCGAGCCTCGTGATCGGCGGGCTGGCCGATCTCCTGCCGACCTCGTTACCGTTGCGCACGGTCATCCTCACCGGCCTCGAAGGATGACTGCTGCCGCGTCACGCGAGGTCGAGTAGGAAGACCTCTACGGCCTGGGTTTTGCCCTTGACCTGCTTGATCGGCAACCGCGTCGCCGTCGCCCGGCCGGCCAGCAGGTCACGGCTTGCCCCCGATACAACCACCCGGCTGCCCGTGACGGTCTGCGCGAGCAGGGCCAGTCTGGAAGCCAGGTTAACCGTGTCGCCAATGACCGTGTAATCGAGGCGGACGGCGGGAGAGCCGAGGATACCGGCAATGACATCTCCTGTATTTACACCGATCTCGACGGCCACGCCCGCTTCCTGGGCGCGTCGCCGCAAAGCGTCGATCAAGCGCAGGCACGCGTCGGCCACGGCCTCGTTGCCGCCCATGGTCGCATGATCGAGCACCACCATGATCTTCTCGCCCATGACCTTGCTGATTTCGCCGCCCGCCTCGTCCACCGCCGCGACCATCGAGGCCAGATGCGCATTCATGTGCTGAAAGACCTGATCCGGACCGATGTCGTCATCACCCTCCGGCCCGGACACCGCAGAGAACAACACCGTGACCCGGCGTTGTTCGCCGAGCCGGGCCTTCGCCTGGACCTGTGAGTCGGCCACCAGGAGCTTCACCGACTCCGGCACGTATCGGCCCAACAGTTCTTTCTCGCGTAAACCGACCATCATCGCATTGAACGCCTGCGCCAGAGTCCCGAATTCATCACGCCGCCCGCTGTCGGCGATCACCACGTCGTATTGCCCCGGGCCGATCCGCTCGATCGCCCCGAGGATTCCCCGCAGCGGCCGCATGAACAACTGCATGGCAATGATCGCCATCAAGACGGCGGCCAGAATGCACCCCGCCACGACCTGGCGGAACAACACCTGCAACCCCCGGGAAGTATCGGCCACCAACCGCGTGCCGGCCAGCAGCGTTTCACTCAGCTCGCTGTCTTTCACCGCGAGGACCATGGCTCCCGAACCCGTTTTGACCGTCTCGCGCAGGTCGCCGCCCGCCTGATCGCGTGCCCGCAGGGCGAGTTCGAACAACCGGGGGCCCAGGATGCTGTGCGAATCCATGCCCGCCGGCGTCGACACCGGCTGTTGGGTGAACATCGACACAAAATACAGCGACGACTCGTCGGGGCGTTGCATGTCGATGATCATTTTGCGCATGGCGTCGTAGTACATCGCTTCATCCCAGCCCCACAAGCACAGATACTTGGGTACGCCCTGAACCACGACCGGCACCAATACAATGTAAACCTGCCCGAGGTTCATCTTGAACTGCTGCACCCGGAACGGTGCGTGGACCAGGTTGTAGCCGATTTCATTGCCGAGCGACCGGCTCATGAAGTCTTTGATCATCTCTTGCTCCAACGCCCGTGCCGACGCGCCGCCCTTGCCGGTGCCTTCAGTCACGGGCGGCGCAAGCTGCCGCAACGCCCTCTCGCGCAGAACCTCGAGACCCTGGCGTGCCGCCGGCCGCAACATCTGCAGCATGGCATCGGTCATGTCGACCTGCTGCCGGTGCGTGCCGGTGTTGCAGAACTGCGAGAACTCGCCCGGACCCACGACCATGACAAAACCCTGCAGACGGTCGCACCACGTCCGCTGACCACGCACGCTGTCGATCAACGATTCTGCGATGCTGCCCGGCCCGGTCGCGGTACGCGCCGACGAACTGGCCGCCCGATCGAGCGCGGCAGCCCATCGCTTATCCAGAGCCAGCGAGCGGGCGATACGGTTGAGCGTGGCCTGGCGATACTGCGTGCTGTTCTCGAGAAACTGCAGGTCTTCGTGCAATCGCCGCGTCGAATCCTGTTCGCAGCGCCGTCGTTCTTCCGAAACGATGAAACGCGAAATCGTCTGGATGGTGAGAATGGGCAGGGCCGTGACCAACGTAAATACAAATAGCAACACTACCCCGAGCGGGAGTCGCGCCCGGCGCACCGACCACAGGCCAAAGACGCCGAGGACGACGACGAGCAACGTGGGTCTGGCCAACGTTGCCAAGCGCACCGCTGTCGAGTCCTGCGGATAGACGACAATCGGCCTGACTGCCGGCACACCGCACTCCTCCCCCAGCAGGACGAAGTGCCCCGTCGCTTCATCGGCATGTGTCCCCGGCAGTGGGTTTGCCGCGGCAATGGCCATGACGCGCGTCGCCAACTCAGGACGTTGGACGAACAACGCAGACATCATCGAGCTCCCATGCCCCACGGGGACAAAGGCCAAACCGACGTCGGAGGCGACGCCGTGGCGGACCAGACTCTTCATCCAGAAATCAGCGGGCAGTTTCTCGAGGTCGAGAACCGCGGCGAGATAGGTGCGTTCATCGTGGCTCGACTTGAGCCGCGGGGGATAACACGAGAACTGCAACGCGCGGCGTCCTTCGGCACCATTGAACAACTGCAGGTTCATCGCCACCTCGTTGCTCAGAAGGTCGTCGGCGACGGCGAAGTTGAGGCAGCGACTGATGCCCTCGCGCAACCACGCGTAATGTGCACTCTCGGTCACCTCCGCAATCATGCGGCGGAAGAAGGCGTGGGCGTACGCGGCCGAAAACCCGAGACCGCCATCGTGCGAGAACGTGATCACCACCCGTCGCCGGAACGGCTCCACCGCAGCTATCGACAGATCGTGTTGAGGCAGCAAATCGGCGAGCATTGTCCGATGCAGTGCGGCGATGCGGGGCCGGGCCAGCAGCACCGGATCTTCTTGCAGGATCTCCCACACGAGCCGATGAAACCGCTCGAGCAACTGCTTGATCTGGATCTCGTTGGCACCGGTGCGATAGACACGGTCGAGAACCTGCCGGGCCGCCTGCAACTGCTCATCACGCCGATCGCCGCGCTCGAGCGCAATGGTCACCCAAAGATCGAGGGCAACGATGCCGAACAGTACGACCATGACCAGTACCGCTGCTGCCGGCTGCCAACGCCGTGCCGTCATTCGTCCACCGCCAGCTCGAGGCCTTCGGTGCCAGTGATCTCGAGAAACCGGGCAGCCG
>CAZADH010000028.1:32096-32755 GCA_964483805.1 uncultured bacterium | reverse complement strand
TGGCCAAAATGGCCGTCGCCCCAAGTGCCGGCAAGCCGGCGACGTTGACGTTGTCGGTGCCGTCGAAGAGCGGTACGGCCAGAACGCCGGCTGCAGGCGGCAACGCCGTGGCCGTGGCGACCCCGAAGAAAGACGGCAAACACGACAAGAGCGGCAGTGGCAAGGATGCGAAGGACGACGCCGGCAAGAAAAGTGAGAAACCGCTCAAACCGATGAAGGATGCAGCATTGTCTGGCGAATACGAGAGTGCACCGCCGTTGCCGGGTGCCGATGCGGTGGCGGCCACGCATGAAGCGAAGGCGAACCACGCCAAGGCGGACGCCGGCAAGAACGAGGGCAAGAAGAGCGACGACAAGCCGGTCGCACCGGCAAAAACCGACGACAAGAAGGCGGACGCCAAAGCGAGTGCCGGACCCGAGTTCCGCACCATCCGCACAATCGATGAAGAGCTGGTCATCACCGTGGTTCGCTCCGGGGATACGCTCAGGAGCATCGCCGAAAAATACTACAAGAACGGCGCCAAAGAGAAGGCGATTGCCGAGTACTACGAAAAGAACAAGTATCCCAAGTCGTTTGAGTCAGTCGTGCCGCGTCTGGAAGAAATGCTCACCGCCCAATCGGCTCCGGAGCGGTTGGCAGCGGCCAGAGCGCTCGTGCTG
>CAZADH010000028.1:22481-32086 GCA_964483805.1 uncultured bacterium | reverse complement strand
TTGCCGAGTACAACTTCATTGACAACCCCAGCAGCATTCGGGTGGGTGAAGAGATCATCGTTGAAGTAAAACCGCTGGGAACCTCGGCCCGGTCGCTGACGGGTGACAAGGACGAGCCGTCGGCTCAGGGCAAGGGCAAGAAGAACAAAAAGAGTGCGTCCACGCGCCCGTCCGATTCAGTGCCGGCGCCGACGACCTCGAGTGCCCCGGCGCCGACGCCGGCGACGAACGGCGGCGAAGATGTGCAATACACTGTGCAGCGCGGTGATACGCCTGCCACCATTGCCAAGAAGTTCTACGGCAAGTTCACGAAAGCCGACCGCATTCTCAATGCCAACCCGCAACTCGACCCCAAGAAACTGATGCCGGGCATGGTCATCGTTGTTCCGGGCGCCGGCGCCCAAAGCTGAGGAGGTAACCCATGAGATCGCCGCTGATTACTGTAGAGAACAAGAACAACGCCGGCTTCGCGTTCCGCATCAAGGGCAAAGCGTTTCAGGAGGGCTACCTCTTCCTGTCGCCGGACATGACCTACTTGTTTCCGTTCAAGGATGAACTGTCGTCGGTCCTGTTCGAGGACGAGGGGGGCCAGCAACACGCGGCGATCTACCACAAAAACCGCGGCTACATGGTGTGCCTCAGCTTTGGTGAGTGGTGGCAGAAATACGGTCTGGCCGACAACGACCTGCTCAGCATCGAGGTGGTCAACCTCGCCAAGCGTCAATACAGAATAAAGCGGGTCATTAACAAGCCCTCGCCGGTGAAGACGGCGATCGAGAACACGAACATCGTGATCAAGGCGGGCACCGATACGGCCATTGCCTATGCGCCGGCCAATCTCGACCTGTTGAAGAAACTGGTGCGGCACGATTTCTCGCCGTTCGCCGAGACCAATCTCACGCTCAAGAGTGAACGGTTGAACCTGCGCGGCGATTTCACCGAGTTGATTTCGTTGAAGAGCTGCTTTGGGGTCATACCTTACGAACACCAGATCCAGACAGTGCGGACGGTGTTGACGCGCATGAACGGGCGGGCGTTGTTGGCCGACGAGGTCGGTCTGGGCAAGACGATCGAGGCCGGCCTGATCCTGAAAGAGTACCTGTTGCGCGGCATGGTGAAGAAGGTGCTGATTCTCACGCCGGCGTCACTGATCACGCAGTGGCAGCAGGAACTGCGGATGAAGTTCGATCTGCCGTTCAAGAACCACCAGGAAATCACGGAGTGGGACAAGGCCGACCTGGTCATCGCCTCGCTCGACACCGCCAAGAGTCAGAAGAACCAGAAGCACGTGCAGCGCATCAATTACGATCTGCTGATCATCGACGAAGCGCACAAGCTCAAGAACAAGAAGACGCAGAACTGGAAATTCGTGAATTCAGTAAAGACAAAGTATTTACTGATGCTCACTGCCACTCCGATTCAGAACGACCTGATCGAACTGTTCAACCTGATTTCGATCCTCAAGCCCGGCTACCTGTCGACGACGTCGAAGTTCAAGAGCGAGTTCCTCGCCGAGCGTGACAAGCGGCTGCCGAAGAACCCGGCCCGGCTCAAGGAGATCCTGGCGGAGATCATGATCCGCAATCGCCGCAGCGATACCTTGATCAACTTCCCGCAACGCTTCGTGCACACGCATCACGTCGGGCTCAACGACGACGAGGTCAAGCTGTATGCCCAGTTGACCGAGTTCATCCGCCAGCGCTATTTCACGCTGCCAACCCACAAGAATCCGCGCGGCATCAACCGGTTGACCCTGATCCTGCTGCAGAAACTGATGGGCAGTTCGACGCACGCCCTGCGGCGTGCGCTCGAGAAGATGATCGCCAGCAACTTCTACAAAGACGACTTCGACACCAACCTGCGCAACCTGCTCGAGATGGCGCGCAACATCAAGTCGTCGAAGAAGGCCGAGGTCCTGCTCGACCTGGTGAAGACGGTCAACGAAAAGATCATCATCTTCACCCAGTTCCGCGGCACGCAGGACTACCTGTGGAAACTGCTCGAGAAGGAAGGTTACCCGTGCGCCATTTTCCACGGCCAGTTGTCGCAGGCCCAGAAAGACCGGGCGATCGAGGAGTTCCGGGGTGACAAACCGATTCTCATCTCGACGGAATCGGGCGGTGAAGGTCGCAACCTGCAGTTCTGCAAGATGATGATGAACTTCGATCTGCCGTGGAACCCGATGCGCGTCGAACAGCGCATTGGTCGTATCCACCGCTTGGGTCAGACCAGCGATGTGCACATCATCAACCTGTCGGCCGAGAACACGATCGAGTCGTATGTGCTCGAGTTGCTCGACAAGAAGATCAACCTGTTCCGCCTGATCATCGGTGAGCTCGAGATGATCCTGGGCAACATGCGCACCAAGCGCAGCCTGGAGCAGATCATCATCGACATCGTCACCACGTCGCAGAACAACGAAGCGATGAAGCGCAAGTTTGCCAGCCTGGGCAACAAGCTGGAGCGCGCACTGAAGGCTCATTCCGACATCAACAAGGCGCACGAGGAGATCTTCGATGGTAACTGATATCAAAAACATGGTTCTGGGGTTCATGGACAGCATCAAGGTCAGCGTGACCGGTGGTGATGACGGGATCTACCGTGCGCAGGTGCCGCCGAACGAGCGGGTGTTCTTCAACGAGGTCGAGGTCTACACCTTCACCTTCGATCGCGAAACCGCGCAGAAATGCCGCGAGGCCGAGTATCTCGGCGACGGTTCCTACTTCCTGCGCCGGATTCTCGAGCGGTTGTCGGCGGTGCCGAAGGTCAGTCGCCTGTTCCGCCAGGGCGAACCCGAGACGGTGACACCGGCGCCGGCGACGGCCACGGCTCCGGGCAACAGCCTGCGCGTGCTGCAACTGGGCCAGAGTTTCTACCGGCAACAGGTGCTGTTCACCTTCAAGGTGATCTACTCGGGGCACTGCCGCGTGGCCGAGTTGGTCAGCGTGCTCGTCGATCCGTTCACGGGCACAGTCAGTTTTCTCGACGAGATGCCCGATCTGACCAACTTCAGCGAAGAAGCCGACACCTCGATCACGGTGCACGAGCAGACCGACGAGTTATTGAAATCGTATTTACAGACGCTGGCGCAGATCGAGGCGAAGATCAAGCCGCAGATCGATACGATGCGCGAGCAGGCCAAAGACCTGCTCAAAGCCGAGTTGATCCGCATCGACCAGTATTTCGACGAGCAGAAGCGTGAGTTGCAGCAGAAGAAAGAAAACGTCTACTTCCACCTGTATTTCTTCCAGAAAGAGGAAGAGATCGACAAGATGATGCGCGATCTCGAATCGGAGCGCGCCCGCAAGACCCAGGAGATGGCCGAGAAGTACGAACTCAAGATCGAGGTCGTGTTGGTCAATGCCCTGGTGCTGTGCATTCCGACCCGCAACATGCTGTCGTCGACGGCGCCGCGCCGTGAGGCCGAAGCGCCGAAGATCAAGGCCCCGACCGTATTGAAGACCTCGCGCCGTGACCAGGCGCGAATCAACTGAGGCGTTCGGACACCCCCTTCAAACCCTGCGCGTCGCCGCAAGACACCGTCGGCCTTTGGATCGGCCGGCGGTGTCGTTCTGCGCGGCCGGTTGCATTTGCCGCCGGGCTGGTGGCATACTGAGATCAAGCGATTTCCAGCGCTGGAGGGCGTTCCATGTTCTTTCGTTATCTGATGATCGGATCGATCATTCTGTCGTTGTTGGGTGTGTTTTACGGTGATCACCTGTTCAAGTTTCAGGCCGACCTGATGATGGGTTGGATGTATGCCGTGCCGGCGTACGAGGCCTACGAGCGCATCGTCATGTACTATCCGAAGAGCCAGTTCCGCGAAGAGGCCGAAAAGATGATGAAGACGCTCTACGAGAAGAACACCGACGTCAAGCTGTACATCGATCAGCGTGACAAGGGTGCCCGCAAGGCCGAAAAAACCCGGCAAGAGAAAGAGCGTTATCACTGATGCCCGACGGTCGCAATCTGCTCGGGGCCGGGCGCAAGATCCGGTTGCGGCGCACCTGTGCCGCCGATGTGCCCTTTCTTGTCTCGCTCTGGAACAACGCCGAGGTGCGCCGCGATACGGCGTGGCCCGACGACCGCCAGGTCGATCAAGCCTGGGCCGAGCGGTGGTTTGCCGAGCAGCAGCAACGCGGCGCGATTGCCGGTGAGCATTTCGTCGTCGAAGACCCGACTGGGCGCATGTTGGGTGAGGCCACCTATCTGAACGTGAGTCTGGGCAGCTTCGAGGCCGAATGCGAATTGCGTTTGCTGCCGCAAGCCTGGAAAGACGGTCTGGGCGAAGAAGTGCTGGCGATTTTGCTCGAGTACATTTTCACGCTGACGTCGATTCAGGTCTTGGTCGTGGCGCCGCGGTTGACCAATGCAGCGGCGCGGCGGATGTATCAGACGGTCGGGTTCAAAGAGCAGCACAAGTCCGAGTCGACGCTGGTGATGCAGGTCACGCGCGACGAGTTCTTCCGGCACAAGCGGCGCGAGGTGCGTTTCAACCCGCGCATTGGCGAACTGACCTGGCGCGATGTGGCCGGGTATCTGCGCGCCAAAGATGAACTGATCCTGCCGCTGGGGTCGTTCGAGCAACATGGGCCGCACCTGCCGTTCCGCACCGATACGCTGGTGGCCGAACACGTCGCCGTCGATCTGGCGCAACAGTTGTCGGTGCTGGTAGCGCCGCCGCTGGAGTTCGGCACCAACGTGCCGGGCCATCGCAACTATCCGGGCCAGACGTCGGTGTCCGACGCGGTGGTCGGCAAGCTGGTCGGCGAGATCCTCAACGGTTGGGTGCAGAGCGGGTTTCGCACCTTCTACTGCCTGTCGGGGCACGGCAATCCCGCCTATCTCGAGGCGGTGCGGCAGAGTTGTCCGACCGGGGCCCGCGTGTTCATCCGCGATTTCTTCGACGTGGCGTTGCACGAGTTGCTCGAAAAACAGACGGGGCCGTTGCACGCCTGCGAGGTCGAGACCTCGATCATGTTGTATTTACGTCCCGACCTCGTGCGCATGGAGTTTGCCCAGGATGTCGAGATCGCGTCCGGTGCCGAGCCCGGCCCCGGCAACGAAGGGTTTCCCAGTTATGCCACCCGCCAGAAGGGGCAGGAGCTGTACCTGCTCATGGTCAATACGTTGAAGCGCGAAATGAAAGAGTGGTTCCTGACCACGGCGTCGCGCGACACGTCGCGGCACGACTGACCGCCTGCCCATGTCGTTCTCCGAGCGCATTCAGTTTCGCTGCCCCGGGTGCACGCTGATCATCGACGCCGGCAAAGACGAGGTCGGCGGCAAGGTCGGTTGCCGGTTCTGCGGCAAGGTCTGCGAAGTGCCGATGCGCTCGGTGTTCGCCGTCGAGAGCACACGCGTGGCCGAGCCGGCGGCGCGGGTGATGACCACCGACGACGGCCTCACCGTGATCGTGCCGGCCCCGCCGCCGGTGGCCGAAGCCCAAGAACCACCGCCATTGCCGAGCGAGTCGCACGAAGCGCAGCACTCGGCCCGGACAACGTCGCGCACGCCGGGTCGCGGGCGGTCGCGGCAGATCCAGGGGCTCGACGTCGTGGCCGACGATGAGGCCGAAGCGCCTGCCCCCGTGGGCAACTGGGCCTGTCCATACTGCCAGCACACCATTCATCCCGATGCCAAGAGATGCCACAGTTGCCGGCGTGTTTTTCCCGACGGGGTCTGGCCGGTGCAGCGCTCACGTTCGCCGGGGGCGATGGGCGTGTTCGCCGCGTTTCTGTCGCTGTTCTGGCCGGGTCTGGGGCACCTTGCCCGCGGGCGGATTTTGTCGGGCATCATGTGGATGGTGCTGGTGCCGCTCGGCTACATCATGTTGCTGGTACCCGGGTTGTTTCTGCACCTGGCCTGCATCGTCAACGCCTACCGCGACGATGGCCAGTGAGCAAGGCCGCGCGTGGGCGAACGCGATGATGAAACCTGCGCGAAATACAATGTGTGTATGTGGTCTGCTTTTCTTGGCGGCCTGGTGGTCGACGAATCCTGCCGTTGCCGCGACCCGGTTGTCCGGTCCCGGCGCTGTGCGCGCAGAGGGCGCGGGTGGGATTGGCGAATCGGCGGTTGCCGGCCGCTCGGCACGGAGCGTCGACGCGATGCCCGTGGCAGTGCTGCGGCCCCCGGACCCGGGACTGCTCGGGCGATACCTGCACGCGGTGAACCGGCGCAATACCGAGGTTGTCGTCGGTTTGTTGCGCAGCGAACCGCGCCTGGTTCTGGTGCGCGACAGCCGCGGGTTGACTGCCCTCGAGGCGGCACTGGTCGAGCGCGATCAGTCGCTGTTGCGGGTGCTGGTCTGCAATACAAAATATGGCACAATTGCCGCGCGGCGGCAGTTGCCTGACCCGTTTGCCGGGGAGCGGGCGCCCGATTTCGTGTTTCGGCGCGCGACCGATCTGGCCGCCCAAGAGGCGCGCGAGCTTTCCCACCGCGTGTGGTTTCAGCCGCTGGCGACAGCGTGCGACCTGCCATGGACCACGGCGCGCCGGTTTCAGCAGACCGTCGAGCCGCGCGTGGTGTCGCCGCGCCCGCCGGCGGGCGCGGCGTGTGCACCGCGCGAAGCTGGCGTTTCGCGCGCCCATCCGTGGGGCAACGACCGCCGGCGGCCCTGGGCACTGCGCCCATCGTGTGCGGACAGGCCCCCGGGTGCCGGTGGCGGCGGGCGGTGCCTGCGCGGGGGGGGACGGCAGCGTTGGCAGGCCTTGGCCATGTTGGTGCAGCAGGTCGCGGGTGCGGTCCGACCGCGGTTTGCCCCGGTGCGGTCGGCGGTGATCGGGTGGTCGTCGATGTCGCCGGTGTTGTCGCAGCAGCGGCTGCCGGCGCGGGCATGCAACACGCGGGCACGCAGCACAGTGGCGCCACCGCGGCAAATGAGGTAGACTGACGGAGTGTTCCGGCGCTACGGCGCCGGTGTTACCTGGCAGCGGATTGGGCCCGGCGGCCCACCTGGTCTTCAAAACCACGGGCCGGCACCTAGGTGTCGGCGGAGGGTTCGACTCCTTCCCCTGCCGATGACCGCCAACCCGGCGAAAGACGAATCCGCGAGAGGACTGCCAATGCTGGTCTCGCCGCGAGACCGACCGTTCGTCGTGCCGGGGCGCGACGCCCCACCACCGCATGATGGGCCGCCGGTTTCGCCGGGGCCTGGGTCATGCTGCGCGAGTCGGTTGGCAAAAGCGAATCAGTGGTTCGCATTTGGGCGGCGCGGTGGGCGACCGACGTTGTCGGCGCCGAGGCCAGGTGACGGGTCGCTTGCGACTGCGCCATCGTGGCTGCAAGCGCCCACTGCGCCATCCATGGCAGGCGGCTCCGGGCGCTACGCCCATCCTGGGCGGGTTGCCCCTTTGCCCTGCGCGCATCGCGCGCGGGCGTCGTGTTAGCATGATCCAGACGAATCCCGATTCTCTCAGGAGGCCCCGGATGCGCATCCCGTTGCTGCTGGTCATGATGGTTTCAGCTTGTCTGTGTGTGGTTGTCAGCGTTTCGGGCGAACCCATGGCGCTGCCCGGATCGATGCCGCCGGCCCCGGTCGCTGATGTTCCCACGGCCAATCCAGAGATTCAGCGCGTGGCCGAGGGCAACAACCGTTTTGGGTGGCGGCTGTATGCCGAGTTGGCCAAGACCCCCGGGAACCTCGTGTTTTCGCCGTTCAGCATTCACGTCTGCTTCGGTATGCCGTTCGCGGGCGCGGCCGGCAAGACGGCGGACGAGATCCAGTCGGTCATGGGTTTTCCACGGAAGGGCGACCGCCTGGCCGACGTTTTTGGCACCTACCTGCGGTCGTTTCGCGGCCTGGGGCGTGAAACCACGGCCGAGTCGCCGTACACGATGGCGGTCGCCAACGCGATCTGGGCGCACGGTGCGTACCCGTTCGATCCGGCTTATCTGAAGATCATCAAGGATCTCTTCTCGAGTGAGCTGCACGCCGCCGATTTCGCGAAGGACTTCGCGGCCATCCGCACTGAAATCAACGGTTGGGTCTTGAAGGTCACGCACGACAAGATCAAAGACCTGATTCCGCAGGGTGCGTTGACGGCGATGACGCGCCTGGTGCTGGTCAACGCCATCTACTTCAAGGGCAAGTGGGCCGATCAGTTCGCGGTCGAGGCCACGCGCGACCAGCCGTTCTTTACGTCCGAGTCCGACAGTGTGCCGGTGCCGATGATGCACAAAACCGGCTCGTGGCGCTACTTTGAGAATGCGATGGTGCAGATGGTGGCGCTGCCCTATCGTGGCAACGAAGTGTATATGTATGTTGTATTGCCAAAGGCGAAGACCGGCCTGGGGGATGTCGAGAAGACGTTTGCTGCAGACGCAGTGGCGGCCATGATCAACGGTTGCGGAAGCCAGCGGGTCGAGTTGAGCCTGCCGAAGTTCAAGGTCGACTCGGGGTTCGCGCTGCCGGCGGCGTTGCAGGCGCTTGGTATTCGCACCGCATTCGGCGAGGCCGATTTCTCGCGCATGCTCGATCCGGTGAAGGGCAAGGGGGCTGCGCCGCTGGTGATCTCTGACGTCTTTCACAAGGCGTTTGTCGCCGTCGACGAAGAAGGTACCGAGGCCGCTGCGGCGACCGCCATCGTCATGAAGGCGCGCGGAGCGGCGAGGCGTGAGGAACCGCCGAAGGTGTTCTGCGCCGATCATCCGTTCGTGTGGTTCATCCGCCACGAAGCGACCGGTGCGATCTTGTTTGTGGGGCGGGTGGCCGAGGTGAAGAAGGAGTAGACGTTCGGGGTACGTCTCCGGCAGGGCTCGGCAGGGCGAGCGCACCGACTGTTGGTGGGTCAGTGTGCGGAAGAGGCATCGACCGGCGCGATGTGAGATGAGGAGGGTCGCGTGGCCCGTCGGAGCGACGGTCTGTGGTTTCGTCGAACCGAGGGGCGTATTCGTGCACCGGCACGGAATCGATGCCTTGACAGCAACCCCCCTGCCGTCGCCTCACTGCGAGGCCCCGACAGGGGGGTGTTCTGTGCGCCGGCGCCCGGTCCGGCCCGCGCGCAACCGCTGACGGTCAACCCAGCGTGACCGTCTCCTTGCGCTTCCAGTTCTTGGGCTGCTCTTTGAAGGTGATCAGGTTGGTCACCGGGCAGACGAAGCTGCAGACCATGCAACTGAGGCAGGCGTCTTTGTCGAGCTTGGGCCGGCGCTTGGCGCTGTCCCAGGCGAGGGCGCTGCCGCCGGCATCTTTACATACAATGTAACACTGGCCACAACCGACGCAGCGGTCGGTGTCGTATTGCGCGATGCCCTGGCGCATGACGTCGAAGTCGCCGGTCTCGTGCACGTTGCCGATCGCCTTGCCGACGAGGTCGGCGACGCGCTTGATCTGGCGCTGCGCCATGTAATCCGAGAGTCCCTCGATCATGTCGGCGACGATGCGGTAGCCGTAGTGGATGATGCCGGTCGTGACCTGGACGGTCGAGGCGCCGACGAGCAGGTATTCGAGCGCATCGACCCACGTTTCGATACCGCCCATCCCCGAGAGTGGCAGGCCGAGATCGCGGTTCTTGGCCATCTGGGCGATGAACTTGAGGCCGATCGGCTTGACCGCGGGGCCGGAGTAGCCGCTCATCGCGCCCTTGCCAAACACGTTG
>CAZADH010000028.1:22082-22471 GCA_964483805.1 uncultured bacterium | reverse complement strand
TCGGAAATGCCGCCCACGGTGTTGATCGCGCTGATGCCGTTGGCGCCGCCGCGTTTGGCGGCCATCGCCGGCTCGTTCATGTCGGCGATGTTCGGCGTCATCTTGGCGACGAGCGGCAACTTCGTGACAGTGCGAACGGTCTCGGTGAACCGTTGCACCAGTTCGTGTGCCTGGCCGACCTTGTAACCCGACCCTTCGACGGTCATGTGCGGGCACGAGAAGTTGAGTTCGAGCATGTCGGCGCCGGCATCGGTGCAGGCTTTCGCGAGGTCGGCCCACTCCTGGTTGGCGAACCCCATGATGCTCGCCATGACGATGTGCTTCGGGTACTTCTTCTTGAGCCAGGTGATGTCGCGCAGGTTCGGCTTCAGGCCGCGGTCGGTGGTCTG
>CAZADH010000028.1:9960-22072 GCA_964483805.1 uncultured bacterium | reverse complement strand
CTTGTAGGCGACGCCGCCCCAGCCGGCGTCGAACGAGCGGGCGACCATCTCGGCGCTGTTCGACACGGGCGACGACGAGAGCATGAAGGGATTGAGGAAGCGCACGCCGCAGAAATCAATCGACAAATCGATGGTGCGAGTAGGCATGGTGTTCAGTTCTCCTTCGCGAAGCTCGCCATGATGTCGTGCGCGGCGCGTTTGCCGTCGGCGATCGCTTCGACCACCGTGGCGGGCCCGCGGGCGATATCGCCGCCGGCGTAGAGATGGGCGACCGAGGTGCGGCCGGTCTGGTCGTCGACTTTCAACAATTTGTGTTTGTTGACCTTGGCGGTTGGGTACCAGGTGGGGGAGTCACTCACCGCCTGGTTGCCGATCGCCTCGATGACCGTGTCTACCTCGAGGCGCCATCGCGAATCGGGGATCTCGACCGGCTTGCGCCGACCCGATGCGTCCTCGTCGCCGAGCCGGGTGCGCACCATCTCGAGCGCGGCCAGGCGGCCGTCGTTCTTGCGCACGTACTCGACCGGCTGGTTCAGCAATACGAAGTGAATACCTTCTTCGAGCGCCTCGCTCCGTTCGTCGGCTTCGGCCGGCATCTGCGCGTAGGACCGGCGGTAGACGAGGTAGACGTCGGTCGCGCCCAGTTTCAGCGCCGTGCGGGCGCAGTCGATGGCCACCGAACCGCCGCCGATGACGGCGACCGTCTTGCCCTTGCAGTGTTTGCCCAGCGTCTTGCCGTGGTCTTTGCGGAACGTTTCGAGAAACTCGATCGACGAGAACAGATCGTCGCCGCTCTGTGGCTGGTCGTGCAGGGTCGTGGGCGCCCACAGACCGACGCCGACGAACACGGCTTTGAACCCCTTGCTTAGAAGTTTCTCAACGGCGCCCTCTTTCTCGACCGGTTCGTCACACTTGATTTCGACGCCGAGCGCCTGCAGATCGGCGATCTCGCGTTTGAGAAACTCGGTCGAGAACCGGAACGACGGCACGCCGTAGCGCAGCACGCCGCCGACCTCGGGGCGCTTCTCGAAGACCGTGACCGGAAACCCGTGGCGCGCCAGTTCGGCCGCGCAGCTCAATCCGGCCGGACCGCCACCGACGACCGCGACCTTTTCTTTGCGGGCTGCGGGTTTGTCGTAACGCGGGTTGGCGAACGGCTGAAAGCCGATCTCTTTCGCATGCTCGACGAGAAACCGCTGGATCTTGCCGATGCGGACCGGCTTGTCGATGCCGCAGGCGCTGCACTCTTTTTCGCACAGGCGCGCGGTCGGGCAGAGCACGCCGCAGGCGCCGCCGAGAATGTTGTTCTCTTTGATCGTGCGGATTGCGCCGGTCACATTGCGCAGCCGGAACTGCCGGATGAACGTGCCCGGGTCGGTCTGCGCCGGACATCCCTTTGAGCACGGGGGTTCGTGGCAGAGCAGGCAGCGGTTTGCCTCGGCCAACGCCTGGTCGTAGGTGAAGCCGGGGGCCATCGTCGTCAATACATCGTGTTTCAAAGCTGTTCTCCTCTCGATTGCATCCGTTGATGGTTCCAGTATCGGAACGACATCGCCCGGTGTGGGCCGGCCAGGCCTGAAGGAGCGGATAGGTGTATCTATGTTGTGAACATCGGTGTCTGCCCGGCGCCGTTTCGGCATCATAGCACTGCGAAATTCGGATCGCAAGCAGGGGTCTTCGTCACGGCGCGCCCGGGAATCCCGACACGCCGCGCTCGTCGCAGATTGACGCCCAGGCGCGAAACGCAAGTTTTGCGCAGTGCAACGGGGCCGCTGCAAAAAGGTTGTTGTCTAAACAGAAAAATACTTCTTCAAAACACTCGTTCAGCGGAGATAACATGCAGTTTGGAGGGGTGCCGGGCACCCGGTCTGACCGCGTGCGCGCAATTGGCTGGAATAGCCCTTTGCGCGATGCAGCCCACAGAAAACTCCCACAAGGGTTGCGCCCTCGTGTGGACCTGCGATATACGTGTTGATCAGCGTCGCTCGACGGAAGCAAGAGAGCGCTTCGGTCGCCGAGAGAGCCGATTTGCCCGAGCGGGTGCAAGATCTTGGAGAACCGTCCGTTCTCATCGGGTTTTGAGTTGGCATGTCTGTTGCTTACGTTAAGAAACATCAATATATGGAATCGATTAACTTCGAAATCTTGCGCAATCAGTGGCCCGACCTCGCGGCCCTTGGCGGTTTCGCTGAGAAATACGTCTTCTCCGACCCGCCGAGCGCCCTGATCAAGCTGCGGACCTTCATCGAGCGCATGGTCGACTGGATGTTCCGCCAGCACCGCTGGGAGGTTCCGTTGCAGCCGTCGCTCTTCGACCACCTGCAATCGACCGAATTCAACAGCCGGGTCCCGGCGGTCGTCGTCGGCAAGTTTCACATCTTGCGCTTGCAGGGCAATAACGCCGCCCACGGCAAACCGGTCCAGGAACAGACCGCCGTCGATGCGCTGCGCGAGGCGTTCGACCTCGCCCGCTGGTTTTTCATGTCCTACGGCGGCGGCTCACTCGACAAGTGTCCCCAGTTCCAGCAGCCCCCCGCCGAAGAGAGCAAGGGCCAACTCAAGCGCGAAAAAAAGGCGATCCTCGAGCAGCTTGTTGCCCGCGAAGCAGAACTGCAGGCACTGCTGCAGAAACTCGACCAGGCCCAAAAGGCCGCCCAAGAAGCGCAGAAGAAGGTTGGCGAATTGCAGGCTGTCTCTGAGGCGGCGCAACGGGCGGCCGCCGAAGGGGCACAGCGGGTCGCGGCCGAAGCCGCCGAGACGCTGCAGTTCGACGAACACGCTACCCGCCGTCGCCTCATCGACACGCTGCTCATCGAGTCGCATTGGCAGGTGGGTGCGCGTGGCACGAACACCGAAGAGGTGGGTCAGGAATACGAAGTATTGCATCAGCCGACACCGTCGGGAATTGGTTACGCCGACTACGTGCTCTGGGATGACAACCACCAGCCGCTCGCGGTGATCGAGGCGAAGCGGACGAGCGAAAATGTCGAGATTGGCAAGACACAGGCACAGCTCTACGCCGATGGCCTCGAGAAAATGCACGGCCGCCGGCCCGTCATCTACTACACCAACGGCTACGACATTTACCTGTGGGACGACGCCCAGAACTACCCGCCACGCCGCGTCTTCGGCTTCCATTCGAAGGATTCGTTGCAGTTTCTCGTGTATCAGCGGGCCAGTCGCAAGCCATTGAACACGATCGAACCCAAGAAAGAGATCACCGACCGCCTGTATCAGACGGTCGCGCTCAAGAAGGTTTGCGAACGGTTCGAGGCGCGGCACCGGAAGGCGCTGATCGTCCAGGCCACCGGCACCGGCAAGACGCGCGTGGCGATTTCGCTGACCGACATGCTGCAACGCGCCGGTTGGGTCAAGCGCGTGCTCTTCTTGTGCGACCGGCTCGAACTGCGTCGCCAGGCCAAAAACGTCTTCGCCAATTTTATCCAAGCGCCGCTGACGGTGGTCACCGCCGAGACTGCCAACGACCGCACGAAGCTCGTGTATTTGGCCACGTATCCCGCGATGATGAAGATCTTCCAGACCTTCGACCCCGGCTTCTTCGACCTGATCATCGCTGACGAGACGCACCGGAGCATCTTCAACCGTTATCGCGATCTCTTCAGGTATTTCGATGCGCTCCAGGTCGGGCTGACGGCGACCCCGGTCGACAAGATGGAACGCAACACGTTCCGGATGTTCGACTGCCCCGAGAAACAACCGACGTACTACTACTCGCTCACCGAAGCGATTTCTGAGGGGTATCTGGTTCCCTACGAGGTGTTTTCCATGACCACCCGGTTCTTGCGCGAGGGCATTCAGTTTGGCAAACTCACCGAGGCCGAACGCGAGCAGCTCGAGGAAGACGGCGAAGACCCGCGGACTCTGAACTACCTTGCCGCTGACCTCGATCGGGCGATTTTCAACAAAGACACCAACCGGCACATTCTGCGCCATCTCATGGACAACGGGCTGCGCGACGCCACCGGCCAGATGCCCGGAAAATCGCTGATCTTCGCGCGCAACCATAAACATGCGGTATTGCTGATGCAACTGTTCAACGAGATGTATCCTCAATACGGCGGCAAAATCTGCCAGGTCATCGACAACTACGATCCCCGCGCCGACCAGTTGATCGACAACTTCAAAAACCCGGCTCACCCGCTGACTATCGCGGTGTCGGTCGACATGCTCGACACCGGCATCGATGTGCCCGAGATCGTGAACCTGGTTTTCGCCCGCCCGGTCTTCACCTGGGTCAAGTTCTGGCAGATGATCGGCCGCGGCACGCGGTTGTGCAAAGATCTGTATGGCCCGGGTCAGCACAAGACAAAGTTCCGCATTTTCGACCACTGGGGCAACTTCGACCAGTTCAGCGTGGAGCGCCCCGAGGTCGTCGACCCCCCCAGCAAGTCGTTGCTGCAACAGGTTTTCGAGGCGCGCCTGAAATTGGCCGAGACCGCACTGCAGACCCCCGACCAGGCGGCGTTCGCCGTTGCGGCCGAGCTGTTGCGGCAGGATCTCAACCGGCTGCCGGAAGAGTCGATTTCGGTGCGCGAGAAGTGGCGTGAAAAGAGGTTGGTGGCCAGACCCGAGACGTTGAACGCTTTCACTCCTGAGACGGTGCGGGTGCTGCGCAACGACATGGCGCCCCTGATGAAATGGGTACCGCTCGAGGATCACGCGGCGGCGTGGCAGTTCGATCTTCTGGTCGCCCGCCTGCAACTCGAGCGTTTGCGTGATTCGGGGCGTTTCGCCGATCTGAAGGGGCACGTCCTCGATCGCGTCGGCTCGTTGTTGATGCACCTCAACCCGGTGCGGGAGAAGTCGGAAGCGATCGCGCGCGTGAAGAGCCCGGCGTTCTGGAGCGCGCCGAGCATGGCCGATCTCGAGCAGATGCGTCAAGACCTGCGCGGCATCATGCATCACGTGCGGTCGGGCCCTGTTGAACCGGGCGACCTCCCGCGGGTCATCGATCTGGCTGACGGGAAGGTGCAGATCACCCGGCGCTCGGCCGGCGTCACGCTGATCGACCAGGTCGTTGTAAAAGATGCCGTCGAAAAGGCACTCAAGGACCTGTTCGACACCGATCTGACGCTGCGTAAGATCCGGCGCGCCGAACCCGTGTCGAAGCATGATCTGGATGCCTTGACATCGCTTGTATTGACGCAGCATCCCGATGTCGATCTGGCGGTGTTGAAAGACTACTTTCCCGAGACCGCCGGGCCGCTCGATTTCGTCATTCGCACCATTGTCGGGATGGACCGCGACGTGGTCGCCGGTCGGTTTGCGGAGTTTGGTCGTCGGCATCCGAAGCTGACCGCCAAGCAGACACGGTTCCTGCAACTCCTGCAAAATCACATCGTCATCAACGGTACGGTGACCGTCGGCCGCCTCTACGAGGCTCCCTTCACGTCGGTCGACAGTGACGGTCTCGACGGCGTTTTCGCCGAAGAGGACCTGGCCGACGAACTGGTACAGATCGTGAAGACGTTTGAGCCCCCGACCGAGGAGGTCACCCCCCAATGATTACCGGCGAACTGCGCAGCACCATCGACAAGCTCTGGCTCGACTTTTACTCGGGCGGCATCACCAACCCGCTGACGGTCATCGAGCAGATTTCGTTTCTCATGTTTTCGCGCCTGCTCGACATCCGCGAGAGCCGCGAGGAAAAGAAAGCCAACCGCACCGGCAAGAGCGCTGAGTTGCTGTTCGCTGACAACAGGCAGCATCTGCGCTGGTCGCAGTTTCGGCAGAAGCCGCCCGAAGAGATGCTCAAGATCGTGCGCGACGAGGTGTTCCCGCACTTTCGGTCCGTGACCATGGACGGCGCCGGATTCTCGGAGTTCATGAAGGACGCGCAGTTGCTGATCATGAAACCGAGTCTGCTCGTGTCGGCGGTCGAGACGATCAACCAGTTGCCGCTGCAGAACAGCGACACCAAGGGTGATCTCTACGAGTATCTTTTGAGCAGGTTGACGACGGCAGGAATTGCCGGCCAGTTCCGAACCCCGCGCCATATTATTCAGGCGATGGTCGAGATCGTTGCGCCCAAACCCACCGACGTGGTCGCTGATCCGGCTTGTGGTACGGCCGGTTTTCTGGTTCAGGTCTTGCAGTATTTACAACGTATGTACACATCGCCGGCCGGCATTCACGAAGACGAGGACGGCAACAAGATCTATTCCGGCGATTTGCTCGAACCGTATCGCAAACACATCCAGACGAATCTGGTACACGGCTTCGACTTCGATGCGACGATGTTGCGCATCGCCTCGATGAACCTGCTGTCGCACGGCATCGACACCCCGCGCATTCACTTTCGTGACACGTTGAGCAACAGCTTTCCCGAGAAGTTCCCGCGCGAGTCCGAGAACTTCTTCGATGTCATTCTGGCCAACCCGCCGTTCAAGGGCAGCCTGGACGAGGCCGACGTCCACCGCGACTTGACCCAGCAGGTCAAGACCAAGAAGACCGAGTTGTTGTTCATTGTATTGATGCTGAAGATGCTCAAGCCCGGCGGCCGGTGCGCCACGATCGTGCCCGACGGCGTCCTGTTCGGCTCCTCGAAGGCGCATGTGGCCCTGCGTCAGAAGCTCGTCGACGAAAACCAGCTCGAAGCAGTGATCTCGCTGCCGCCGGGCGTGTTCAAGCCATACGCCGGCGTCTCGACCGGCATCCTGGTCTTCACCAAGGGCGGCAAGACCAAAGACGTCTTCTACTTCGACGTGCAGGCTGACGGCTTCTCACTCGACGACAAGCGCCAGAAGATCGAGGCGAACGACCTGCCGTTGTTGATCGAACGGTGGGAGAAGAAGGATCCGAAGAAGGATACCGATCGGACGTCGAAGGCGTTCTTTGTGGGGGCGGAGGAGATTCGGGGGAAGGGGTACGATCTGTCACTGAGTCGTTACGTAGAGACCGTGCACGAGGCCGAGCAATTCTGCCCACCTGCCGAAATTCTAACGAAATTGAGGGACGTTGAGCATAACATCCTCCAAGAGTTGAGCACGCTTGAGGATTTGATCAAGTGAAAACGCAATCGATCGGGTGGAAAAGGGCTCCTCTCGGGCACTTTTGTGAAGTGTCTCGCGCGATCGTCGATCCCACGGATCTTGGTGGCAATGAGCAGTACATCGGTCTCGAGCACATCGACGGAGATACCGGGAATCTTTCGCCTGTTCCGGCCAAACAGGCGGACCTCAAAAGCAGCAAGTTCAGCTTTTGCTCAACGGAGATCCTGTTTGGCAAACTCAGGCCCTATCTGAGAAAGACTGCGCGACCTTCATTCCCCGGTGTGTGCAGCACGGACATTCTACCGCTCAAACCGAATCCAGCGAGAATCGACAAAGACCTCCTTTTCTACTTGCTTCGCCGCTCCGAGTTCGTGGCGCAGGCAACTGCACGAATGTCTGGCGCGAATCTCCCAAGAATTTCGCCGGATACGTTGCTGTCGTTGGAGATCTCGGTTCCGGTCGAACTCGCTGAACAGAAGAGGATTGTCTTGGTCCTTGATCAATGCACCTCGATAATCCGCAAACGCCGCGAAGCCCTCCGCCTTGCTGACGAGTTTCTGCGGTCGGTGTTCTTGGAGATGTTTGGTGATCCCGTCACAAACTCCAAGAATTGGGAATCCTGCGACCTGGACTCAATCTGCGACGAGTTTCGCTATGGCACATCAGCCAAGTGCAGTCCTCAAAGGTCCCCTGGAAGCCTGCCTGTGCTTCGCATTCCGAACATCAATCGTGGTCAGATTTCATACGACGACCTTGTGTTTGCGTCCCTTCCCGATGCCGAACAATCAAGACTTCGACTCGAATCGGGGGATCTCTTGTTCGTTAGAACCAACGGAAATCCAGAACACATCGGTCGGTGTGCTGTGTTCGAAGAAACAGACGAGTATCTCTACGCTTCATACTTGATCAGAGCTCGGTTGGGGCAGAGTGCTCCAGTGGCACCCCAATTCTTGCACTCAGTTGTTTCGCTGCCCTCTTTTCGGCACTTGATCATTCGGGCCGCGACCACGACCGCGGGTAACTACAACATCAACACGACCAATTTGGGAAAGTTGCGGATCCCGGTTCCGCCGAAAGTGTTGCAAGAGGAATACGTAAGGTTGAAGAGTAACGTGAAGTCCCTCAAAACTCGACTCGATCTGGCGACACTATATGCCAAGTCCCTCTTCGGCTCCCTCTCCCAGCGCGCCTTCCGCGGAGAACTCTGATGTCGATTTTCTCGATCACTTTGACGAACTTCAAGGGTATCAAGGGGCCTGTGAAGATTGATCTTCGCCCGATAACTCTGCTGTTTGGGCCGAACAGCGCCGGCAAGAGCACGGTCATGCAAGCAATACATTTCGCGCGCGAAGTCCTCGAACGCGGCAACGCCAACCCGTTCGCCACGATTGCCGGCGGCGAGGCAATGAACCTCGGGGGCTTCTCGAGCCTGGTTCACGGGCATGACCCGAGCAATGTGATCTCGATTCGATTCCACTTTGGTTTTGCCGGCAAGGGGCTTCCAGAGTATCCCCATGTCTTCCCCGTAGATTCAGATGCATATTACCCATTTGCGGACCGCCTCTCGCAGTCTGTTATGGACGCATGGGTCGAGCTTTCCGTTGCGTGGAGTGTCTCGCGAGCGGCGCCCTACGTGTGTAAATACAGTGTAGGTCTCGATCGAACCCTGTTCGCTGAAATCGAGTGCTCCGATGACGGCAAGAAGGTCGAGATCGCGAAGCTCAATTTGCTCCACAATTGCCTGTACCTGTATGGAGACCAGGAAAAGAGCAAGGAGGTCGTTCGGAACCTCGCCAAAGACGGTCATTTTTGGAAAGACGAGGAGAACCTGCTTGGCAGCTTCTTTGGTCCTCTCGTTCGTCGTGCAGAACTCGACGCGGAGGGCCATGACGTTTCGCGAAGGTTGGCGCTTCGCCAAGTCGATTCAGCGCTGCCGGCTTGGGGCCACCGACTCGAGATTCCGCTTTTCGAGGCCACGCGGGACCAGGCCGGGGAACCTTGGAAATGGGAGTGGGCGCATGATGAGGCCGGTCACCTGCTGACCACGTTCATCACCGGCCCAGGCCAAGCGTTGCGCGATTGTCTGCGAGAGTTTCGTTATGTTGGCCCCATCCGCGACGTTCCGCCGCGTAACCACGAACCCGAGTCATTCCTGACCGAGGACCGTTGGGCCGGTGGCATTGCGGCCTGGGATGTTTTGTTTCAGTCCGATCCGGACTTTCTGGTCCGCTTCAACGAGTGGCTTGGTGGCACGAACCGTCTCAACACGGGCTACGAAGTGGAGGTCAAACGCTACAAAGAGGTCGATCTGGCATCGCCGCTCGGGGTGTCATTGGCATCAGGTCAACTGCTCGACGCAGACCGTCATGCCCAGCAGTTTTCTGACCTGCGCGAACGCAGGCGCCTGCTCCTGCGCGAGCAAGACCGGAACCTCGAACTCGCTCCCGCCGACGTCGGCGTGGGCATCTCGCAGGTGATCCCGGTTCTGGTCGCAGCGCTTGCGACGAAGGAAGGCCTCGTTGCCATCGAGCAACCGGAACTCCACATTCATCCAGCGTTGCAGGTGGTGCTGGGTGATTTGTTCATTGCCCAGACCCGACCGTTGCCTCGACCGCATTTCTTGCTCGAAACACACAGCGAGCACTTGTTATTGCGATTGTTGAAGCGCATCAGAGAGACAACCGACGGGGAGATCGAACCCGGCGGAGCGCCACTGACCCCGGATGATGACCTGGCACACGGCAGCGAGGCCCAGACCGAAGATATGCAACTGATGTCGGCCGAGCAATTGGCCTTGCGCCGACGCCAGTTCACCAAGGGCACAGCGGCGTTCACCTTGATCGACGAACCGGCCCCGATTTTCGGAACGATGGTGTGACGGTGAACCGCTGTTTCGCTTCTCCGTGCACGCCCGGCACCAGCGCCCGTCGAGTTTTCACCAGGCGAGACATGAAACTGAAGTATCCCATAATGGGATATTCTAGACAAGATCCCAAAAAGGGCTTATTATGAAATGAGAGTGATCTCCCGCGCGACGCTGAAGGCGTTTTACGGACGCCATGCCGACGCCAAGGGGCCGCTCGAGGCGTGGTTTGCCGAGGCGAAGAGGGCTGTGTGGCGAGAATTCAACGACATCAAGAATCGTTATCGATCGGCTGATGCCGTCGGTGAGAACCGCGTCGTGTTCAATATCAAGGGCAACGCTTACCGCCTTGTCGTGGTGGTTCATTACCGGGTTCAGACCGTATATGTCCGGTTCGTCGGCACCCATGCCGAATACGATCGCGTCGATGTGGAGACCGTCTGATGCAAGTTAAAGTCATCAAGAACAAGAGCGATCACGCGGCGGCGCTGGCGCGCGTCGAGACGCTGATCGAGACCGCGAAACCAGGTTCGCGAGACGAAGACGAACTCGAGGTGTTGTCGCTGCTCATCGAGAGATACGAAGAGCGGCAATTTCCGATCGATCTGCCCGACCCAGTCGAGGCCATCCGCTTTCGCATGGAACAGGGCGGTCTGACCGCCAAAGACCTGGTGCCGTTGATCGGCAGTCAGAGTAAGGTTTCCGAGGTGCTGGCCGGCAAACGGGCGCTGAGCAAAGCGATGATTCGTAATCTGAGCCTGCATTTGGGCATTCCTGCCGAGGTCCTGCTCCAAGAACCATCAACAGCAGTGGCGACCGACGCGGTTCCCGCCGAGCGATTGCCGTTTGCCGCGATGCTGAAGGCCGGCTACTTTCCTGACGCACCGGCGACGCTGGGTCATGCGCGGCAACAATACGACCGTTTGGTCGCAGGCTTGTTCGCAGTGTGGCAGGGGCGTGAACCGCAGTTGACCTATTGCCGCAAGGGGGCCCGGGACCACGACGTCGGTGCGCTCAAGGCCTGGCAGGCTCGAGTGGCCACCCTTGCCGCGAATCAACCCGTCGGGTCTTACGAGCCGAAGGTGCTGACGCCCGAATTCTGCGCCGGCTTACGGGCCCTCAGCGATCTCGACCAGGGGCCGCTCCTCGCTCGTGAAAAACTGGCCAAACACGGCGTGCATCTGGTGATCCTGAAGCACCTGCCGCGCACCTACCTCGACGGGGCGGCGTTCTTTATGCCCAGCGGCAAACCGGTGATAGCCATGAGTCTGCGTCACGACCGCATCGACAACTTCTGGTTCACGTTGTTTCACGAGCTGGGTCACGTGCTGCGGCATCTGACACCAGGCAAGAATACAGTGTATGTCGACGACGTAGCAGGCAGCCGCGCCACAAAGGGCCCCGAACACGAAGCTGACGACTGGGCTGCGAACGCCTTCATCCCCGACGCGGAGTGGTGGGCGTTTCGTCGTACCCGTGTCAGCGCCGAACGTATCCGCGACCTGGCTCGCAAGCTCGGCATCAGCCCTGCGCTCGTGGCCGGTCGCTGGCAACGCGAGACGGGCAACTTCAAAGACTTTCACCAACTTCTCGGCCACGGCAAGGTGCGATGCCTGTTTCCGGAGTGGCGCTAATCGGAACCCGCAGATCTGCGTCCAGCCCTGGCGTGTGAGATTATCGGCAACTACGTGTCACTGCCACCGCCCTCCAACCCAAGTCGCCGCAGCCAGTTCGTCACCGTCTGGTAGTTGTTGAAACCGAGAATCGACGCCGTTTCGGTCTTGCTGCCGCGGGTGAGTTGCATCGCCCGTTCGAGATAATGGCGTGAGACCTCATCGAGTAGATCTTCGAGCCGCCATGAACCATCGAGCGGCCGATCGACGACCGGGTTCTGCTGCTGCTCAGGGAAAACCAGAATCGCCCGCCGCATCTCCTCGGCACCGATGCGGTCGTGCTCGGTCCAGAGCATTGCGCGGGTGAGCACGTTCTCGAGTTCGCGCACGTTGCCAGGCCAGGCATGCGCTTTCAAGACATTCTTTGCGTCGGGCGACAGGTGCTTCTTCGTCATGCCGAACCGGCCGGCGAGCCTGCTGAACAGATGCTCGGCGATTGGCAATACATCGTCTTCACGTTCGCGCAACGGCGGAATGTGAATGACCAGCACCGCCAATCGGTAGAACAGGTCTTCGCGGAACCGGCCGCGCTTCACGTCGTCGATGAGGTTGCGATTGGTCGC
>CAZADH010000028.1:0-9946 GCA_964483805.1 uncultured bacterium | reverse complement strand
GATGATGCGCACATCGACCCGTTCGAGGCGCGTGCCGCCCACCGGCTGGATCTCTCCTTGCTGTAACACTCGCAGCAGGCGGGTTTGCGCCGACAACGACAACTCGCCCACTTCATCGAGAAAGATCGTGCCGCCGTCGGCGACTTTGAACAGGCCGGCCTTGTCTGCGGTCGCGCCGGTGAAAGCGCCCTTCTTGTAACCGAACAATTCCGACTCGACGAGATTTTCGGGCAGCGCGCCGCAATTGAAGATCACCGGTTCTTTGTGCCGACGCGGGCCGGCAGCCTGAATCGCGCGGGCGAACAGTTCCTTGCCGACGCCGGATTCGCCCAGCAGCAGCACCGTCGCATCGCGCTGCGCTGCCAGGTGCGCCAGTCGGACGGCCTCCCGGGTCTTGGGGCTGCGGTGTTTGATCTCGTCGAATGTCGGGGCATCGAGCGGCCGGCTGCCGAGCGCCAGGTCTGTGGCCCGAATCAGTTCGGGCAGAAAATCGGCGGAGATCTCGAACGGCACGTCAACGGACTCGACGGCGAGCGTGCGCGCCTTCTTCCTCCAGAGCTCTTCCGGGAAGCGGGTTTCGATGAGTTCTCCCTTGAACCGCGCCTTGGCGAGCAACACCCACACTGCGATCATCGGCGCCGTGCCCGAGCTCAGATGATACGTGAGTTCGAGGGGCCCTTTGCGCGCCTCGACGATCTCGCGCACCTTGTTCTGCGCGAACGGAAAGATCTCGGCGAAGGCAGTTGGGCTCGATAGTGTGCACTCATGGATCTCGACCTTGGCGATCTTCAGGCTCTGCAGGCGCTCTTTCACTTTTGCGAAGAACGGCCGCGTGTAGACCCGGCCATGGTTTACGGCGCCGCGCCTGACCTCCCGTGAGGGGTCGATATTGGCCAATAGGTGCACTTCGTGATACCGCCGCGCTCGGATGGCCCGTGCCACGCCCGACGTCTCGCCATCGGCGAGCAGCTCCCACTCGCCCAGCCAACTGAACAACAACCGCCGCGTTTCGCGAGGACCGGCCATGGGTTGCCTCCGTAGAAGAAGATTTCTGATTATACACGAAGTTTTCTACACAAGCCATGCGAGAATCCAGGTGGTTGCGCGTACGGCCGCGTCAATACAGAACATTCACAGGTTGGTACGAACATTGCTTTCTCGTATTGACATCGCGTTGCACCGGAAAGTCCGACCGTTGAAAGGATCTCACCATGGCCCAACCCAGACTCATCGAAGACAACGAGCGCACCCGCGAGATCTGCGCGCGTCACGGCGTCCCATTGGCCCTGCTCGAGAAACTGCTCGAACTCGAACTGCACTACGACCGCGCCTATCAGAAGCGTCGCGGGTTGCACGAAGAGGTGCGCCGCATGCTCGATGAAGCAGCACATAACCAGGAGGACCTCTGGTCATGAACATTCGCCGTCTGACGATCACCAACTACTGCCAGTTCCCCGATCTCGATCTGGTGCTGCCGTTTCGCGCCGGCCGCCCGATCACGCTGATCAAGGGCAGGAACGGCTTCGGCAAAAGCAACCTGCTCAATGCCTTCCAACTTGTCTTCAGCGGCTTTCCCAGAGATGACGGCATAGCTTTCGCGCTGATGAATGCCGGTCGACCCGATGCCGCTCCGGGGCCAACGAGCATCCGGCTCGAACTCGAAGTCCGACCGAACGTAACCTGGACCATCGAGCGCATGCTGCATCCGAACCCGGCCAGTGGCCCGGTAGGTGTCTCTCGCTTCAGTCGGCTGCATCTCGATAACGGTACGACCGTCACCGACGACGAGAAGATTCGCGAGCATTTGAGCAAGCACCTCCCGCTGCAACTGCTCGACTACTTCATGTTCAATCTCGATTACAGTCAGACGCTCGAACGTCTGATCGAGGATCACGAGGGCGAGGCTGTGGTGGCCGCTCTCGAAGAGATTCTCGGGCTGCACCTGTTTCGCCGCTTGCGCGAGGATCTAGAGAATCCGTTGCGCGACATCCGCCGGCGGGCCCGCCTCACCGTACCGCCACCGGCACAGTTGCAGCAGGATCGGGACGCGCTTGAACGGTCGTTGCGCGAGGCCGAAAGGCAGCTTGCCACGTTGCGCCGTGAGCGTAACGAGATCGACAACGAGCTCACCGAAGCCAACCGCAAACGCGAGGACCTGCTGCGCACCTTCAACCCGGAGGTCGAGAAACGGCGCCAGTCCCTTGATCTGCGTCGCGGCGAAGTCGATGCCGAACTGAAGAAGATCGAAGTGCGGTTGCGCGACCATGTCGCCCGCGACCTTCCGTTGCGCTTGATTGGTCCGATCCTGCCGCGCATTCTCGACGCGGCCGAGACTGCGGCGGCACTCTATGATGCGCGCGAAGAGTCGGCGCGAATGCGCGAAACGGCGCAGATCATCGCCACCGATCTCGCGCGTGGTGGTCCACCCCTCGCATCTCAGCTTGACGAACACGGTCGTGAACTATTGTTCGAGCGGTTACTCAGGGTTCTCGCTGTCGAGGAGTTCGGCGAGGATGAACCCCAACCACCCTGCCTGTCGACCGCCGAGATTCGTGAATTGCGGGCGACGATCAAGAAGGCCCAACAGGCCGGTTCGATCTCGCAGTTGCTCGACCTGCGCGACACGCTCCGTGATGAGAAGGAGCGTGTTCGCCGCGAGCTGCCGATGCTCACGCAAGATCCGGCGCTCGGCCGGCGCATCAGCGAAGTGATCACCGACATTGACTCGCTCACTGCGGCGCGCACGGTCCGCGCGTCGGCCATGGATCGACTTCGCCAGGAGATCGTCCGACTGCGTGAACAGATCGACAGCAAAGAGAAGGCGATCGACGAGGCGACCCGTGCGTCCGAGGACGTGGCGCATGCAACCCGGATGGTTCAGTTCATCGAGCGCATTCGTCTGTGCGTCGACGATCTTGCCCATGAACAGCGACTTGGCAAAGTACAGGCCATCGAGGATTCGGCTACCAATGCGCTGCGGGCGATCACCAACAAGCCCGGGTATTACGAACGCATCGAGCTGGACCGCGAGACCTTCGACATCAAGGTCGGCAACGTCCACGGCGACATGATCGCCAAGACCCGGCTGTCGACCGGTGAGAAATCGGTGCTCGCCTTCTGCGTCCTGCGCGCGCTCCAGGAAGCATCGACCTGGAAGGTGCCGCTGGTCATCGAGGCGCCACTGACACCCATGGATGATGAACACACCCGCAATATCCTCGGCAAGTTTCTGCCGCATCTCGGCGAGCAGGTCATCCTCCTGGTGAAGACCGGTGAACTGTCGGCCGCCGGAGAAAAGCAATTGGAGCCGTTTCTCAACCAGACCTATGAGTTGGCGCGGCCGGCCGACGATCGTGAAGAAACTGTATTGCATGAGATTCGAAAGGGGACCAACCTATGATGGAACGTTCATTGACAAGCAGGCTGTGTCGCGCCCAGGAAGAACTACTGCGCAGCAAGGCCGGGATCGAGTTTCAGAACCTCGAGCGGATCGCGCTCGCCATCGGCCTTCAGGAGGACGCGCGCACACTCATGGCGCGGGCTGACGACAAGAGCGGCCGGCATTTCGAATACGAGCACCTCGATCAGTTCGACCATCGCGAGGTCTTCCGCAGTCTGCTCTCGGTCTTGAACAACAAGGTGATGCGCAACGAGGACCTCATGGAGTTCGTTCGTCGTGCCATCAACTGCGGCATGGAGAAATTGGCTCAGGTGTTCGAGACGTGCCAGGGCGATTGGGAGATGACGCTGCGCCGGCTCGATCCTGCGTGCGGAACGGGCAGTGACGCGACCGTCGCCGAGCACGGCCCGGTCGTGCCCATCGACATTCGCGTCGGTGCCGATGCGCAAGGGCGTTCCGTGGTCTGGGCCTTCAACCGGGAGGGCGGTGAACAGACCAGCGCCAACACGGCGATCATGGGCGTACCCGGTACGGGCAAGACGCAATTCCTCAAGTCGATCCTCGCTCAGATCGCGATGACCGGCAATGAGACCGGGTTTCTGGCACTCGACTACAAGGGCGATCTCGGCAAGGATGAGGCTTTCGTGAAGCTCACCGGTGCGCGCATCCTGCGGCCCGAGCAAGCGCCGCTGCCAATGAACCCGCTGGCGATTCCCGAGCGCGTGCCGGCGCGGCTCGTGCCGGAATCGTTTGCCGAAGTCTTTCGAACGTTTCAACCCAGACTCGGCGAAGTGCAGAAGAACGCACTCGCCACCGCTTACCGCGATGTGCTCGACCAGGGCAATCCGCCGACGTTTACCGGGCTGCGTGACCGCCTGCAGGCCATCTACGATGCGGCCAACCGCAAGGATGATATGGCCACCAGCATCGTTCGGCAGCTCGCCGATCTCAACCTCTTCACGGACGTCACCCCGCTGTCGCCGGCCGAATTGCTCCGCCAACGCATCATCCTCGATCTCTCGGGCCTGGATGCAGTCCGTGACCTGGTTGCGTTCCTCGTTCTGCATGCGTTTCAGATGGCGCTTTCGTCACTGCCGGACGCCGCCATCGACACTGGCTCGGAACGGCGCTGCCTGCGCAGTGTCGTCGCGATCGACGAAGCGCATCATTACCTGCGCAAGAAGAGCCAACCGCTGCTCCGCCTGGTGCGCGAGGGCCGGTCGCGCGGAGTTGCTGTCGTTCTCGCTTCGCAGTCCCCCGAAGACTTCCGCGGACAACCCGAGTACGAGGAACTGCTCGGCAACGCCTTCTTGTTCCGCCTTGGCCAACCGCCATCGAACCGCAGCCTTGCCGGGGTCCTGCACGAAAGCCAGCGTTCGGCCCGCCCGCTCGCCGATGCGATTGTCGGTCTCAAGCAATACGAAGTCATTACAACGCTGCGGTCGGGCAGCAACGCGGGCTGTTCGCGGTTGAAGGTGCTGCCGTTCTGGCAACTGGCGGAGGCGGAGGTGTAGGGCGACGCGAGCGGTTGAAACACATCGCGGGCGTGCGCTACCATCCCAGTACGTCGAGAGCATCTTGCCGAGAGGAAAGAAGGTGAGCCACCATGCTGTGTTTCAGAAAGTTCACCGAAACCCAACTCAGACAAATGGCCGGGATTCGTCAGGCCTACCGGAGTATGAAGCTGGACGCAGAGTCCGGGCATTACGACACACACCACCCATGGAGCGGCACCGCGCCGGGACTCTCCGCCAACATCAGTTTCGGCGTCAAGCGCGACCAAGGCCTGTCATACAGGCTCGAGATCCGTTCGGCCCGCTTCGCCTACGCGATGGTCGTGCTCGAGAAGGCCTGGCAGGCTACGCGCGAGCGGTTCCCCGATTACGCCGACCATGTATGGGAGGGCGACAGCGAGGGCCACCCAGTGTTGCGCTTCGTCTCACCGCACCGGGCTGTCGCCGGTAAATACTTTGCCGACAGGGTCAGCGAACTCGTCAACAACGAGAGCATCGTCGTGACGGAGTCTTGCGTCGTCGCACCCAGCACCGACTCGCACATGCGAAGCCAGAAGACGTTCACGGCAGAAGTGGTCCTCGACCGGGCGGCGATCGATCGGGAAGTGGAGCGCGAGATCATGGACATCTTCGAGCGAGACGAGCCAGTCCCCGTGTCGAGAAATCCGCTGCGTTTTCCGCTCGAGACCGTCAATGAATACATCGTATGTCTCGAACACTCAATGGTCGAACTGCTCAACGGCAAAGACAGCATCCTGCCGATTCGCGAGATCGATCAACGGTTGATCGACGCTGCGAATCGACTGGACATGCCGACGGTGCGAGATCTGTTGCAGGCGGGGGCCAACGTCAACTGCATCGACCGGCATGGCGACACCCCGCTTTCGCTGGTCATCGAGAACGGTGAAACCGATTCACTCAAAGTTGACGAGCATGAGAGATTCTTCGAGCAGGAGTATCCCAAAGACCCCGAGGGTTACGAAACCGAATGGGAGAGTCGCTGCCTCGAGAGAGTTCGCGAGTTGCTCGAGTGGGGCGCTGATCCCAATCTGTTCGGTTACGACGGCGTTGGCCCGCTGCGCGAGGCGGTCTACAAGTCGTTCCCCAAGGTCGTGGCCCTGTTGCTCGAGCGCGGCGCGAACCCGAACTACAATCCGTTTGCAGAAGAAGAGCCGGAGATCGTATCTGCCCCACTCGATGGGGCAGTGATGCACGCACTCTTCAGTGTTGCGCGGGACGAGACGGAACGACGGCGCAACGAGAAGATCGTGCTGCTGCTGACGCGCGCCGGCGCGCGGCGCGACAAAGACGATGATGGCCTGATCTACCCCGAAAAGTCACCGTACGAACTCACCGACCGCGACCGCGCCTTCGGGCAGCGGGCCAGCGAGGCCCGCCGATTCTACCTGGCTTGTCAGATTGCCGCAGGGATCAACACCAGCGAGGTCGGCGTCTTTTCTCCGTTCTTCGCTGACGACATCGTCTACGAGAACGAGTCGACCGGCGTTCGTAAAGACAGTGTGCTTACAGTCATTCGTCACTTCGAGGAGGTCATGGACGCGATCAAGGCCGATTTCATGGCGTTTCGTCTGATCGCCGAACCCGCGATCGACCGCGCTACGGGCGAGCCTTTCGTGGTGCTCCACGGGCTCACACCGACGTGCCTTACCGGGCTTGGCGTGCCACAAAATACGGTCAGGTTCGAGGTCGACGCCGCCGGCAACATTCAGCGAATCATCGCCAGCAATGCTTCGCCGCCGCTCGAGACGATGATTCTCGACGGCCGGTATCCGGGGTTTTCGCCCGTAGAGTTGCGCGATCTGCTGCGCAATCGGACCGCAGGCATCCCACCAAACCAGGACGTTCAGGTCAACGTGTACCGCTGTCACGGCATCCGCATGCAGGAGGTGGAGAGCGCTGCGCGCATGCTGAAAGAAGAGTTCCCGTGCATCGTCATACAGGAGATTTCGAGCGAGGACCACGAGAAAACCCGATTCTACGGAGTGCGCGCAACACCCTCGCTCGACATCCTATACAGGGGGCGATTGATGCTGCGCTTCGACCAACTGCCCACGTGCAAACAGATCGTCGAGAGGGTTCGCCGTCGTTTCGAACCTGGTTTCAGATCGTATCGGGGCGTGGAAGGCCAAGGCAATCGCTGGGGTGCATTCGGTGACACCGAGCAGGTCGTGGCCAGGCTCTTGCCGATCGGCCTCGCCCAAGGAGAAATCGAGTGCCAGGACCCGGTTCGCCGCGTGTGGGAGGACCACGCTGCGCCTCGCGATGAACTGATCACCTCGATCATTCATGGCTCAGGACCGCTGCAAATGCGGATCGTTCTGTGGACGACCGCCGGGAGTGAACGATCGAGCAGGTTGGTCACTGCGTTCCCGATGGCACGGCGCGGCACAACTCTGCCGGTCACCATTCGCGAGATCCAACCTTGGGGCGCCCTTGCCGAGGGTGTGATCGTCGGTAATCTGGACGGCGGGGATACACCGGAAGAGTTCGGGGCGGGGGCGCAGATTGGCTTCTTCGACACACAATTCTATCTGAATTCATGGCGCTACCGCGCCGGGGAACGACTGATGTTTGAACTCGCCGGACTCGTGGTTGCGGTCGAGAAGGTCGAGGAACTGACATTCGCGACCACTGACCAGAATGCCCTGAAGCGTCTCCACGAGGCGCTCGGTGAGACCCCCGAACTCGATCAAGACGGTCGCATCAAGCCGATGGTTCATTCCATGGACGGCATGCGTGCGCTGATGTGCGGTGGGGGTGAGTATCCCGAAGACTGTTCGTTTCACATGAAGATCAGCAAGATCAACTCGTTTGACTTCGAAGGGATTCCGGTTCTCGAAGTTTTCGGTCCGCTCTGGCCCACGGGCCCGATCGAAGACGGCGTCGTCTACATTCCACAGCCGGTTCTGCCGTCAGGCACCGTTCTTCGCGTCGGCGACAACATCCGTGGCACGGTCTGGATGCACGGGTGCCTGGCGGGCGAACGTCGATAACTGGGGTGAAGCAACCCGCCCCGCGGGCCGATGGTGGCCGGACGCGGGGCGAGGGGGATATCTGGGGAACGTGCAGAGGTGGGTGATCGCTGATTACTTCACACCCTCGAGCTGGTCGACGATTTCGTCCCAGGCGGTGGCGCCGGCGAAGTCGAGGGCTTTGTAGAAGGCGCGGAACGACTGCCAGTCGGCGGCGACCGGGCGGGCCACGGTCATCTCGCCGAATTGCGTGATGCGCGCGGCGGCGATGGCGTCGTGGACATCGCTCAGGTGGGTGCGGATCGCCCCGGCGTTGGCGGCCTTCCAGCCCGCGCTCTGCTTCTCGATGGCGTTGACCACTTCGGGCAGCGACCAGTAGCGGTCTTTGCCGCCATACGAACGAATGCCGCTGAACGAAAGCTTGCCCGGCGACTCTTTCAACGCCTTGAGCGTCTCGAGCGACAGGTTGTTGAAGGCGAACACCACTTCTTGAGCCTTGGCCGTGCGCCACGCGCCCATGACGCGCTGCGAGAACTTCGTCGCGTGCAGGGCGCCCAGTTCTTCAGCCGGCATCGCCGGCTTCTTGGCCAGGTCGGTCAACACGCCACGGTAGTTGAAGCCGTCGATGGGCAGCGTGTCGGGGCTGCCGACGAGCACCTCGGCGACATCGCGGAACTGGTAGAGCACTTCGATGGCGCCCGGCAGACAGGCGTCGAAACCGATGACGTCGATTTTTCGCCCGGCGTTCAACTTCTCGCGGAACGCCTTCAGAACCGCGACGATCTCGAAGACCGTCAAACAATCATTGTCGGTATCGTCGTAGGCCACGAACCGGCCCGGGTCGAAGTCGACGGCGCCCGGTTTGGCGCTGCCGGTCGAGCCGGTGCCGCGCCACGAGAAGACGCCGCTGCCGTGGCTGTTGAAGATCAGGCAGTACCGTTTGGCGGCGTGTTTCTGGGTGGCCCACTTCAAGAAATCGTAGAAGGTGTTGGGCGAACCGAGGTTCACCTCGCCGAGTTTCTCTTCCTGCACCAGTTCGCCGCCCTTGATGTTGTAACGGAAGCAGCCGCTGCCCGGCTTGCTGCCGCCGCCGAACAGGCCGGCGAAGAACTTGCCCTCGCGGCCGTCGACCTGCACGATCACCTCGACACCGGCCGGCAGCGGAATGCGCTTCATCGCCGCCAGGTTGGCGACGTTGGCGTCTTCGATCGCCGCCGACTTGTTGTCGTCGTTCGACATGTAGATCAGGTAGGTCCACTCGTTGAGGGCCCAGGCCTGCGGACAAGCAATACAAAATACAGACAACAGTGCGGCGATGAGAACCAGGCGTTTCATTTGGGTGTCCTCCTGATCGGTCGGTGCCAGGTCGTGCCGAAAGACTGCGGCACTCTGCAGTTCACTACCGAATTGTCGCACTCTCCGGCGCAAAAATCCACCGGTACCTTGTGGGACGGCGGAAAGGGGGGGCGCTGTCCTGGCAATCCCGCTCAGGTCTCGAGCGCTTCGCGCACCTTTTCGCTGAGGTCGGCGAGCGTGAAGGGTTTTTGCAGGAAGCAGACGCCGTCGTCGAGAACCCCGTGTTGGGCGATGGCATCGGCGGTGTAGCCCGACATGAACAGACACCGGGCGTGCGGACACAGTGGCTGGATGGCGCACGCCAGATCGCGGCCGTTCATCTCGGGCATGACCACGTCGGTCAGCAGCAGATGGATCTCGTTTCCCCGTTCTTTTGCCGCGCGAATTGCCTCGTGCGGTGTAGCCGCGGTGATGACGCAATAGCCAAGGTCTTCGAGCATGCCGCGGGTCAGGTCGAGAAGCGCGGGTTCGTCTTCGACGAGCAAAATTGTCTCGCTGCCGGTGCGGGGGGCCGATGTCGTGCTGCCGGAACACGGTGCGTCGGTCTCACCGCGGTGTGCGGGCAGGTAGATGGTGAAGGTCGAACCCTGGTCTGGTCTGCTGTCGACGTCGATGAATCCGTCGTTTTGTTTGACGATGCCGTAGACGGTGGCGAGGCCCAAGCCGGTGCCCTGGCCGACCCC
>CAZADH010000027.1:8638-32942 GCA_964483805.1 uncultured bacterium | reverse complement strand
TTGGGCAAGGCGAGCGCCTTCATGGGGGCGCAGGGGGCGCGCGCATGTCGAAGCAGGGGCACCGGGCCATCGGCCAACAACCGGCGGATGACCGCCTCCAGATCGCGCGCATCGACCGGTTTCGAGATGAAGTCGTTCATGCCGGCCTCGAGACAACGGTTGCGATCGCATTTTGAAGCGTGCGCCGTCATCGCCACGATCGGCACCCGGGGATTGCGCACCGACGATCCCGCCTCGCGAATGCGGCGCGTCGCCTGCAACCCATCCATCTCAGCCATCTGCACATCCATGAGCACCAGATCGTAATCGCGAGCGGTCAGGGCGGCGAGCGCTTCCCGCCCACTCGCCACGACGTCGACGTCGTAGCCGAAACTGCGCACGATCCGCAAGCCGACCTTCTGGTTCAACCAATGGTCCTCGACGATGAGAATGCGGCTCACCGGGCGCTCGGCTTCGGGGGCAACGGGGGATCCAGGCACGGTCGGGGCGGGCCTCGGTGCACCGGGGCTGGCGCCGTCGGTCAGCATTTCCGGGGTGGCAACCACGGCGACCGGCACGCAACCGGTGCCCTTGTCGACCCTGCGCTGCCCACCGCCGATCGGCAACGAGATGTACGACGGCACGGGCACGGTAAACGGCACGACGAAGGTGAACTTCGTGCCCTGCCCACGCCGGCTGTCGACCCCGATTTCACCGCCCATTACTTCGACGAGGTGGCGGGCGATGGCCAGGCCCAGGCCCACGCCGCCAAACTGCCGGGTGAAGGTGCCGTCGAGTTGGGTGAACGGGGTGAAGAGATGCGGCAGTTGTTCGGGCGCGATGCCGATACCGGTGTCGCTGACAGTGAACCGCAACCGGACCTGGTCGCCCGGAGCCGCCTCACGCGCCAGCCCGACCGCGATTTCCCCTGTCGCCGTGAACTTCAGGGCGTTGTCGAGCAGGCAGAACAACACGCGCCGCAGGCTGTGGGGGTCCCCGCGCAACGTGACGGGCGCGACCTCGACGACGGTCGGCCAGACGAGACGCACCCCCTTGTCGCGCGCGCGTCGATCGAACTTTTCACGCAGTTGCGCAAAGATCTGCGCCGGATCGAAGTCGATTTCAGCAACTTCGTACTCGCCCGATTCGATTTTCGAAAAATCGAGAATGTCGTTGATGACGCTCATCAACGCTTCGGCGCTGCCGCGGATCATCTCGGCCGACTCGCGTTGTTCATCGTTCAAGTCAGACGTCAGCAGCAGCTCGGTCATCCCCAGCACCCCGTTCATCGGTGTGCGAATCTCGTGGCTCACGTTCGCGAGGAACTGGCTCTTGAGCACGGTCGCCGCCGATGCCGCGGTGCTCAGCTCACGCGCTTGCACCAACGCTTTCTGCAAGTCGGCGTTCATGGTTTCGAGATCGGTCTTGGCCTGGGTCAAAGCCTGTTCGGCCTGCCACCGGTCGGTGACGTCTTCGACCACGACCTGCACGCTTTGATGCATCGCCCCGGACGGCGCAATACGTTTGATCAGCACCCGCAGGCGGGCGGATCGGCCCCAATGTGAGGTGTAATCGAACTCCACGGTTTGGTCGGTCCCCCGCTGGGCACATTCCTGGAACAGCCGGTCGAACCCGACGGCTGCAAGCGAGGTCGAAGACAGGATGTTGTGACTGCGGGCCGCGGCTTCCGAGGGAGCGCCGAGGATCTGCACCAGACGCCGGTTTACGTCGATGACATTGCCGGTGCTGTCGGCGTAGAGGATACCAACCGGGGCGTCGGTGAACAATACACGGTATTTCTCTTCACTGATGCGCAGTCGCTCTTCCGCCAGCAACCGTTCGGTGACATCGTGCAGCACTCCGGTGATCTGCGTCAGCACACCGTTCGCGTCACGCACCGCCCGGGCGCTGGCATCGACGATCGCGAAGGTGCCGTCTTTCTTGAGGAAACGCAGCGTCGTCTCGACATCGCGGCCACCCCGGTTCATCGACTCGATGGCGCCCTCGACAAACCGGCGGTCGTCGGGGTGCACGACGGCGCCCAGTCGCTGACCGACCACCGCGGTCTCGGTCAACCCGAACCGGGTGATGCCGCGCGAGACAAACGTAAGAACCCCCGTACAATCGGCAACGAAGATCGTGTCGGCAACCGTCTCGACCAGCGTGCGATAACGAGACTCGCTGATTTCGAGATCACTCTCGAGACGGTACCGCGAGTCGGCTTCGAAAACGGCCGCCAGCATCTCGACCACCGTGCCGACAAACTCGAGGTCCGTTGCCGTCCAGACGCGGAGCTCGCCGGAACCAGAAATCGTCAGCACGCCATCCAACCGCGTGCCCCGACGAATCCCGGCTTCGACCCGACTGCCCATCCGGGCATCCCCGTCGACCGCGGCAACCATGACAGCGCCGTCGATTCCGGTTTGCGCGTCGGGCGAGACGACGACGACGCGGGCACCCGCCAACCGGGCCGAAAGAGCTGCAACGTCCGGCCCTTCCCGGGTCAAACCCGACTCGTGCGCGCGCTCGCCACGCTCAAACCGATCCCGGCACAACATTCTTGCGGTCGTTGCATCGAATGACCAGATCTCGACACGATCGGCAGCCAATGCCCGGGCGACTTCCTCGGTAAGGGTGGCCAGATCGATACTCTTCGGGCCGGTTCGCCGCGCGATCGCATCGAGGGAGTCCTGATATCGCGCTTGCCGATTGCGGCACCGTTCTTGCCAGAAGAACCGTTGCCGCATCGAGTAGAAGATGCCCAACACCAGCGCTGCAACCAGGGTTACCGCGATTGCCCCCACCCTGTGATACGCAACATCGCGTTCCCAGCGCACCGCATCGAACTGCAGTGCCAGGGCAACCCGGTGCGATGCGCCGACGGCGGCGGGAATCTCCACGAGACCGGCCATGCGCGGACCGGCACCGCACTCGCCCCCCACACAGGTCAGCGCAAAGCCACCTGGGTCATCGCCGAGCTGGCGAATCGGGGCCAGCCACACGGCCGCCTCCGATTCCCGTCGTGGATACTCGATAACGCGGGTTTCACCCGAACGCTTGTCGCACGCACATGCCGCTGCACCGGTCATGTCGGGGTCCGCAGCCGCAAAACCACGAAGCACGCGGTGCACTTTCTCGCGCGCCTGGGCACGAGCCAATCCTACCCCGGCCACCGCCGAGGTCACATCATCACCGGACAGCGCCAACCTCGCAAGGTGGGCTTTGTCGGACAGCGTATCGGCCAGATCCTGCCGTGTGTCGCGCTCGATCGCCCACGTCGCCCAACCGCCTGCCACAAGCAGGGCAACGAGAGCCGCAGCGGACAGGAAACCGAGTCGCAACTCCTCGTACACGCCCGGGCGATCGTCGGGGCGCCAGTGGGTCCGCAGACTGTACAGCCAAATCGTCGCGGAAATGCCGATCGCCAGAAGGGTGCGGACAACCTGGATCGGAACACCGGCGACCGCGAGAAACGCTTCGGCGTTGATCGCACTGGCCGGAAAGAACTCGATTCGGGGCACCACCAATCCGCTGGCTATGCCGTAGAAACCCATCGACACTGACGCGGCGATGAGGGCCCACTGCCCCGGCCGGCCCCTCCGGCCGATGCGGTAGAGGGCCCACGCCGAACCCAGCGCGCCAACAAAACCAAGCGCGTATCGGACCGCGACATTCGTGCCCTTCGGCCCGGCCACGCCGCCCACGCTCGCCAGCGCAGCGAGGACAAGAATCATCCAGGTGCCGGGGACCCGGGCACCTTCTCGCTCCAGCGTTGCTCGCGCAAACTCCACGAGAAACGCGAACGACAGCGTCATCACTCCCAGGCGCAGTGCGGCAAAAGCGGCGCCATCGCCGACACTGGGGACCAACATATCGAGCCACTCGTTGATGCCATGGGCGAAACCAAAACCGGCCAGCCAATGCCACGGAACGCCGGTCGGGGTCGAGCGGGCGAGCCCGTGGGCAACCGCACCCAGCAAGACGAACGCCAGACCGTACACGAAAAACACGTAGTCCATGGCCATCGGCGCAACGAAGCCCATCAGCGGCAACCCGCCCGCGCACGACCACCGCCGCAACGAGCCAGCCTCTCGATCTGCATATTTCTTTACCTCTCGCGGGTCCTCGACCCTTGGGATCCTGGCACTCTCCGGCAACCGGACCTGGGTTGGTGACCGACACCCCTGGCACCAGCGCTCCGAACGACTTCTCTCTTTTTCTTCCTACAACCAAATCATATCTGAACCACGGGGACCCACGCCGGTAAAAATTAGTTTACATGTTTCCCTTGAACCTCACTCGAGAAAACGACTCATCCACGCATTGATGCGGCGCCACACATCGGCCCAGTCCATTGGCCGCATCATGTGTTCGGACTCGGGGTAATCGACAGCGTCGAGGCGTTCGGGAGTCGCCTCGTACAACGGACGCAGCGCCTCGACGAATGCCTGTGCGGCCTGCGGTGGCACCGTCTGGTCCCGGCCGGCGGTGATCGTCAACAACGCAACCGGAGGAACACGTTCGGGATACAGGTGCGGGGAACGCGGGTCAAAGTGCCCGCGCGGGAAGCCACCGACCCCGGTCGTCACCGTCCAGTCGGGACAGGCGATGACCGGTGCACACGCGGCCACGCGCGGCGCCCGTGCCAGACTGGCATACGCGACAAAGCCACCCATCGAGATGCCGACGAGGCCGACGGCGGCATCCTCGGTCTGAGCGAAGTGCCTGACCGCGAGCGGGATCTCATGAGCATGCCAGTCGACCAACTCGAGAAAGCGCGCATGGGCCGCAGCCGGATCGAGGCCGACCATACCGGCCAACCAACCGTCGTCGCGTTCACCGTGGTGAGGTGCATCAATAGTGACTCCGGTCAGGCCGGCCCGGGCCAGCAACTGCAACTCGTTGACGTTGGCTTCTTTGTTGGCGGTGAATCCGTGACAGACGATGACCACGCGGGACCGGCCGGGCAAAGGTTTTGCGGGGCGTTGGATGATACACGGCAACGACAATCCGCCGCACACGATACAGGTGCGTTCCGGTGCCGGCTGTTTCACAAAGAGTCCTCCAGTTTGGGACGGGCCAGTTTGAACCCGTGTTTGGCGGCAATGGCCAGCATTGTCTCAACCTGTTCGCGGGTAATCGCGCCGACCGAGAAGTCGTCGAACCGACGTTCGAGACCCAACAGTATCGTCTCGGCCATGCACGCATACACGTGCCCCGGTTCGAGCGGCAAGGCGGCGATCTCGAGCACCTCGCGATTCGGTAAGGCGACAACCCCGCCCTTGAATGCGGTCACCCCCGTCCGACGCCGGGTTGCCGCGGTGGCTGCCGAGGGAATACTGACATCGCACAAGACGACGTCATCGGCGAGATGGTGCGGCTCGATAAACGGATGCGGTGCATTGGCGGCGGTGATCACCACGGCGGCGGTGCGGGCATCATCAATGGTACCCAGACACAGCGGCGCCTCGTTGGCAGGCAGAGACAACAGGGTGGCGACGACCTGCTCGACCGACCGGCCGCCGGCGGCCACCGCGACGACCCGCTCGCCGAGTGGTCCGAGCGGCTCGCCGCGCACCTGACGACGAAGCTGATCGGCGACAATGGCGGCTGCCGTCGCTTCGAGGCGGCGGCGGGAATCCTGGCCCGACCCGCCGACCAGCACGACGCGAGCGGCACGATCGGCAACCAATCTGGCAAAGATCGACCCGATGTTGCCGCCACCGCCAAACACGGCGACGGTGAGGTTTTCCCAGCGCCAACCCCGCTCGGCGACCGCCTGCTCGGCCGCCGACAGTGTCATGCCGGTGGTCAATGCGTTGCCGCTGGTGAAGCCGAGTCCCGGAAATGTCACGGCCTCGCAGTTGCGGGTGACGATCGAGGTGAACTGGCCGAAGCCGACGAGGCGGCACCCACGGTCGCGGGCGGCAGCCAGCGCCTGGCGGATCTGGGCCCTCGGCACCGCCAAATCGCGCCGTTTCAAATGGTCGACGAGAATCTCGGAGGTGACCGAAAGACCGACAAAGTTGAAGTTGACCCGTGCCCCGGTGGCCGAAGTCAGGTCGCGGCAGGCGAACACGCACGGGTCGATATACTCGTAGGTTTTCCGCACGAACTGATCGAGCTGCACCGGCGTCCAACCGGCCAGGACCGGCTCGTGCCGCGCAAGAAAGGTCGGATCGATGAAGTGGCCGAGAAAGGCGACGCGCGCCTCTTCATGGGGCCCGGGTTGCATGAGCAGGCCCGGGTCCCGCCGCCCGGTCGCCGGCGCGGTGACCGGTCCCCGCCGGTGTTGGCAATCCGTCAGCACGAAGCGCGTCAAAGCGGCGGTGTCGGCGCGCGTCAATACAACACACAACGCGCGCAATGCGCTGACGACCCGGTCCATGTCGTCGGGTCCGAGCAGCACCGAGGGTTCGATGCGAACCGTCCGGCGGGCATTCAGTGTTGGCGCCACGCGTATGCCGTGTTCGTGCAGCAGGTAACCGGCCAACACGTAGCCGAGATCGCCCTGGGTGCAGACAAAGCGCAACAGGTTGCTGCCGAAGTCGCGCAGGTCACAGAACTCCAGGCCCCACAAGAGACCGCATCCCCGCACTTCATGCACGACCTGGGGGAACTCGCACGCCAGCTTGGCCAGCCGATCGTGCCACTCATCGCCACGTCGGCGCACCTGGTCGAGCACCCGCCCATCATCGGCGAGCACCCTCTCGACAACGCGTGCCGCCAGCCGGCAGCCCAGATCGTCTTCGGCAAACGTCGAGGTGTGCGTGATGCCGAACTCATCGTCGGCCACGTCGGCACGACTCATCACCGCAGCAACCTTGGCCAGACCGCCACCGAGGATCTTCGACAGCAATACAATGTCTGGTGCCGGGGCCTCCGCTCGTTCCCAAGCGAAGAACGAACCGGTCCGCCCCATGCCCGACTGAATCTCGTCGGCAACCACCGGCACGCCGCGCGCGCGGGCGAGCATGGCGATCTCGCGCAGCAACTCTCCCGGCAATGGCAACACGCCGCCCTCGCCCCGCACCGGCTCGATCACCACGCCCATGCAAGACGGCACTGTTTCGACCTCGACGATCCACGGCACGTCGCCCGGATCAGCGGCCGGTTGCCCACCCAGGAGCACCCATCCCGAGCGCGCGACCGACGGCGTGGCACCCACCGGCCCGGCCCCGGACGGCGCCGCGTCTGGCTTGTGCGCATCGCCAGCCACGGCACCACCTTGCCCGGGTCGGGTCCCACCGGAACCTCGATGCGCGGGGGTACCAACAACGAGCCGCGCGAGAGTGATCGGCGCGTGATCGACGGCCACCGTCACCGCCTGCGCCTCCGGCCGCACGAAGCGAACGGGGAGCAGGTGGGTCGCGAACGGATCGCGATAGCGCGGGTTGTGGGTCATCCCCAGGGCACCCAGCGTCTTGCCGTGATAACCCTGTTCGAACGCGACCAGGCCGAACGGGCCGGCACCGGCGCCGCGGTTGTATTCCGCCAGATCGGCCAGCAGCGCCGCGGGTGTCGGCCATGGCCCCGTGGGGAACCCCGGCGCCCGCACTCTCGCCCGCAACGGGCGCGGCAACCCATCCCCGCACGTCCGCTGATGCTCGCGCAGCAATGCCGCCGCGTGCACCTGCAATGCCTCGGCCCGATCGGCCAACCGGCCCCGCTTGATCAGGATCAGATGCTTGATCGCGGCCTCGACCGCTTCGGCGCCCGTCGACAGAAAACTGCACACGTAATCGGCACCCAACCGGGCCTGGCCGGCCTCAGCCAGGCGCTGGGCCAACAGCGCGGCACCGCCACGAATGCTGGCCTGCACGAGGTTCGGCGGTTCGCTGCGGGCCAGGCGGACCAGTTCGTCGACCAGCTCCGGCGGATTGTGCCCGAACAGCGTCGCCCCGAACGAACCCACGAGATCGAGCACCTCGTGCTCGACCCCGGCGTCATCGCGATACCACAGGCGGTCACCGCTCGCCCGGTCATAGACGACGTCGAGCCCGAATGCAGCCAGCATGCGGGCCAGGCCGGGCTTGCCGTGCCGGCGATACCACTCGCGCAGTTCCTGTTCGGTGATCGTGTCGTTCATGTATTTACTTTGTATTTCCATCCAGTTGCCAGCTTCACCCGAGCACGCTGATCGTGCCGGCAGCGCCATCGACGCGAACCCGCTGGCCTTCACGCAACCGGGTCGTCGCTCCGGGAACATTGAGCACCGCCGGAATGCCGTATTCGCGCGAGATCACGGCGGCGTGCGAGAGAATACCACCGGTCTCGGTCACCACGGCCCCGAGCAGATGGAAAATCGGCGTCCACCCCGGATCGGTGAACCGGGTCACGAGAATCTCGCCGCGCCGGATGCGGTCGACCTCGTCGAGACCGTTGACGACGCGCACCGTCCCTTCGACCGTACCGGGGGAACAGGCCACACCCTGCAGCACCCCCGCTCCCGGCCCCTCGCGAGTCGCCGTCGTTGCCCCGCCGGCCGGTGCCGCCACGACGTCGAGACCGAACTCGTTGGGATTCTCGAAGGCGCGGAACATCGCGCCTTCGTCGCGGGCCTGCCCGACCAGACGGGTCACTTCGGCCGGGGCGAGCACGCCGTCGAGGGCATCGGCCAGTTGCTGCCAGGTCAGCCAGAACACCCGGCCCTCGGCGAGCCCCAGGCGTCGGCCCGCCTCGACCACCCAACGGCGGATAAGGGCATAGACGCGCGAGGAATGGTCGCGCATCTCCTCGCGCCACCAGCAATACGAACGAGTACAGCGCAGCGCCCTGAAGAACAGCCAGCGGTCGACCGGCACTAGCCTGTCATACAATGTATTGAATGCTGCGCGCGCCCGCGCCACTTCGTCGTGATAGAGGGCCCGTTGCCGTTTTTCGTGGGCCACCGCGGCTTCCGGGTCGGGATCGGCGTCACGCAGGAACGTCTCGAGCAGGCGCCACACCGTGGCGGCGTCGTCTTCCCAACGGGGCACGGCGATATCGAGTTCGCGGGCACTGTGGTAGAAGTATTTGTCGAGGAACGCGTTGAATTGCGCGAGAATCGGCTGCCCCGCCGGGTCGGCGGCAAGCATGTCCGACACCGCGTTGGCCCGGGTCGCCAACACCTTCTCGCGCAGCCCCGGCTCCCGACAGATCGCCCTTGCCAGTTCGGCCAGGTCTTTGAGGGTGTCGAGGTGTTTGACGTTGAGCAGCCCCGAGATCAACTTGATGTATGAGAGGTCGTGCCCCTTGGCGTTGAGTGCGTCGAGTCGGACCTTGAATTCGAGCTTGGCGTTGCTGGTGTTGTAGATCGTCATGAAATACGAGGTCTCGGTGAAGAAATAGACCTCGGTGATCAAACGGCGGAACTTCTGCGCGAACTCGCCGTCCGCGAGGCCGGTCAGATCGCGCTGCGCAAACGGCGCCACCATCGTGGCGAACCCCTGTCGGAACCGCTTGTTCAGAGCGATTCGGCGATTGTAATACCGCTCGAGCGACATCGCCGTCGGCACGATGCCGACAATCGTTTGCGGCGTGAACGGGATGCGCCGGAACCGGTATTCGGCAACCGTGCGGATGCCCAGGTCGTCGAAGAAGTTCTTCTCGTCGAACCCGGGGATCTTCAACAGGCACTTCACCACCTCGCCGAGGTTCCAGTACGGACGGCCGTAGAAGGTCGCCCCCCACGGTGCTTCGCGCTGGCCCGGCAGCAACAGGCGGATAATCTCGAAGTATTTCGGCATCGCGTGGTGCCAGATGTAGTCGTACAGCGAGGCCATGAGCGGGGTGACGACGCTGCTCGCGACGCCGCCATCGCGGAAGTCGGCGGTCGTCCAGGGACCGTGCGGGATGGCATAGGTGATGCTGGTGATCGGCCGCGACTGCACCAGCCACAACGTGCCGTCGCCGCCCAGCGCCCATTCGATGTCCTGCGGCCGCCCGAACAGTATCTGCACGCGGCGGAACAGGGCGATGGCGTCGCCCGGCATGCCCGGCGGCAACTCCCCCTCGATGACCTGCCCACGGCGATGGTCGGCGACGACGCGCTTGGGTGTCACCCGACCGCTCACCAGTTGCTCGCCAGCACCTTCGCAATACTCGAGCAATAATTCGTATTGCTGACCGGTGAGCGGGTTGACCGTGAAGGTCACCCCCGAGAACCGTGCCTGGATATACTTCTGGACGACCAGGGCCATGCCAGCCCGCGCGAACGGCAGGCGGTTGGCGCGGAAATACTCGACAACCCGCGGGGCGAACATCGACGCCCAACACCGGCGCACCGCCGCCTCGAGTCCGGCACGATCGTGGATGTCGAGCACCGACTCGTACTGCCCGGCGAACGACAGGTCGCCCAGGTCTTCGCAGGTCCCGGAACTGCGCACGCAGAGCGGCCCCGGCCCAAGGTCTCGCCAGGCGGCATCGAGTTGGGCCGTCACCCCGGCGGGCAACGGCAACGCCTCGATGGCGGCCACCCGGCGCCGGATCTCGTCGTCATCGCCGGTGCTGTCGACGGGCAGGCCGTGCGCGACAAAAAACTCGGGCAATGCGGTCACCGGCACCACGGCAAACGTTGGCACATTGAAGCCCGCATCGCGCAGGGCGATGAGGTTGGCGGCCTTGCCGCCGCAATGGCCAAGGTCGGCGGCACCCATCGGCGTCACGACAAAGCGCGGGTCTTCATGAGCGAGACGGTGCAGAATCTCTTGACTATTCATACATTCCCATCGGCAGACGCCGTTGTATCACTTTGCGAACGAGAAACAGATTGGTCGCCAACATGATCAGATAGGCAATCGGGTTGCGCCATACGTCGCGGTGCAGAAAACGACGGGCGAGCGACCGCAAACTCGCGGCCCGCTCGTTGAAACGCCAGTATTCCCGCATGAACTCGTCCGCCGACATCCGCAGCGGTTGGTGAAACAGGTGCAACCCGTCGGCATCACGCAACGGGGTCGACAGCAAGCGGCCCTCGCGGCCCAGCCGCTCGTACACCGGTGTACCGGGGATCGGCGCCATGATGTGGGTCACCGCCATCGGCACCTTTTCGCGCTCGAGAAAGGCAAGGGTGCGCCGAAAGGTCGCTGCGGTGTCGTTGTCGAAACCAAACATCAACAACGCAACAATCGGAATGCCCTCGGCCCGGGCACCGGCCAGCAACTTCGAGAAATCGACGCGCGCGGTGAACTCTTTGTTGACCTCGCCCAACGATGCCGGCGACACTGTTTCGAGGCCGACTTGCAGGCAGAAGCAACCGCTCGCCCGCGCCAGTTGCAGAAACTCGCGATCGGCGACCGCCCGCACGTCGACGCTGGCCAACCAGCGCACACCACGGCCCACCAACCGGTGGAGGATCTCTTTGGCGAAGCGGGCATCGGCGGCGAAGTTTGGGTCGGTGAAGTAGATCAACGACCGGCCCCAGGCCCGGGTCGCCGCCTCGATCTCACGCACCACGTGATCGACCGGGCGTTTGCGGTGGACGGACCCGTACACCGACGACACCGCACAGAACCCGCACGCATTCGGGCACCCGCGCGACGCTTCGACCGGGATGATATCGCCAATCATGCGCGATGGGACAAGATCGTAGCGGGGCAACGGCAGATCGGCGAGCGACGGCGCCAGGTTCTCGTACACTTTCTGCAATCGTTGCTGACGAACATCGTCGAGCAAACGTGGCATCAGTCCCTCGCCATCACCCAGCACAACCGCGTCGAAATTCTCGCGGCACCGATCGAGAAACGACGAGGCCCAATAGCCACCGATAACCGTTGGAATACCGCGCCGGCGAAAGACGGCCGACAGCTCCTCGGCTCGCACGATGTTCGACCCCATGGTCGTGAACATCGCCACATCGCAGTTGATCGCCTCGGCATCGACCTCTTCGCACTTCTCGTGCAGAACGGTGACCCGGTGTTCGGGCGGCACCAGCGCCGCCAGGCGCGGCAGGGTCAACGGGAAATACCCGATGCGCGCGAGTTTCAACAGTCGGCCTTGATGCCAGACTGTCGGGTCGATCATCGCGACATGCATGAAGAGTCGCTCCTGGAATGACTTTGACACGTTGTTCCCGGTCCCGAGCGCACGGATGCGCGAAGTGGGCGTTTGCCGCCACGATGGCGGCCCGAAACGTCAGTTTCGGGCGGCGCAAACGACCCGTCTGCAGATGACGCTTGCCGGGTGCCCTTGCCGCCGGTACCCCAAACAGGCGATAACGGCGCGTTTCATTTTAATGCCGCCGCAAGCCGGTGTCAAAGAGAACAACGTGTCTCGATGTAAGCGGTGTGGCCGAAAGAGAGGTTGCATCTGCGTCATCGGTTTTTGCCACGGTCTGGAAACAGGACAACCGACCTGATATCCTGACACGAAATGCCTCTCGTCGTTCCTGGTTGCGACGGCGGGGCGAAACTTCGAGGAGATCGCCGATCGATATGCCCACTTCCTTCTCGCCCGCGGCTCTCGCCGTGAACGGCGAACAAATGCCGCGTCGTGCCTCGGGGCGGCGCCGCCTTCAGGGCGCTCGGGGAGCCGCTTTCATCGTATTGCTATTGTATTTCACTGGCGGCGTCGCGGCGGTCGGTTTCGCCGGCGAACCCGGCAATAGCGGCGGCGATCGTCTCGCCCGCGTGGTCGCGGCCGGCCTGGCCCAGGTGGGGGTGACGATCCGGTACGACCCGGCGTACGTGAAACTGATTTACCCGGGCGGCGATGTACCTCCCGATCGCGGCGTGTGCAGTGACGTGGTCATCCGCGCATGGCGCGCGGTCGGGTTCGACTTGCAGCAACTGGTGCACCGCGACATGAAGGCCAACTTCGCCGTCTACCCCCGCCACTGGGGGCTGAAGCGCCCCGACCCCAACATCGACCATCGCCGGGTCCACAACCTGGCCGTCTACTTTCGCCGGCAAGGCCTGCAACTTCCGGTTTCTTCGGCGGCAAGCGACTATCATCCCGGCGATCTCGTGACCTGGAACCTGCCCGGCAACCTGGCCCACATCGGCATCGTCACCGACCGACGCACGCCCGACGGCGTCCGCCCGTTGATCGTGCACAACATCGGTGCCGGCGCCCAGGTCGAAGACATCCTGTTCGCCTACCCGATCACCGGTCACTATCGCGGGTTGCCGGCAGCGAAGTTCCGCTGAGACCATGACGGATTTCCTACATTGTATGTATATTGTCTTCGTCCTGGTGTCGGTGCCATGGTTGGGCCGACAGCAATCTGACCCGAGAGGACCGTCATCATGTTTGACCTGATCCAACAACGGCTTGGCACCACGATCTGGGTGACCGTCGTCGTCATCGTTGCCCTGTACCGCATGGCGCCGCACGAGCGTCGCGGCATCCTGTTCAACGCCAAGATCTTCGCGTTGGGCATCATTGGCGTGCTGCTGAGCATGTATGCCAACAGCGCCCAACCCGACGCCGGCTGGCGTATGGCCGGCGCGATCAGCACGTTCATCACCGGGGCGGCGCTCATCGGTCTTCTTGGCATCATCGCGTTCCGGCTCGTCCTGCCGGCGGCAAAGTTTCCTTCGCCCCGCATTCTGCAAGACGTTACCGTCGCGGGCGGGCAACTGGTCTGGGGTTTGGTGTTCATGCAGCAGCAGGGCGTCAACCTCAATGGCCTGATCGCGACGTCGGCGGTCTTGACCGGCGTGATCGGTTTCTCGATGCAGGATACGCTGGGCAACATCCTCGGCGGCCTGTCGATTCAGCTCGACGACTCCATCCGCGTCGGCGAGTACATCGTCGTCGACGGGGTGTGGGGACGCGTGGTCGAGACCCGCTGGCGCTACACCGCGATCGAGACCGCCAACTGGGAGATCCTGCTCATCCCGAACAGCGTGATGATGAAGAACAAGATCATCATCCAGGGGCGACATGCCGGCAAACCGGGGTACGTGCGCCGACAGATCCCGTTCACCGTCGATTACCGCCATCCGCCGGCCAAGGTGATCAACACGGTTAACGAAGGACTGCGAGCGGCGCAGATTCCCTACGTGGCCACCGATCCACAGGCAAACACGGTTTTCTCGGACTTCGGCGACAGCGTCGGTAAATACACGGTGCGTTACTGGGTCACCGACCCGAACATGGATATCCCCACCGATTCGAAGGTGCGCATGAACATCTTCTCGACCTTGCAGCGCGACGGCATTTCACCGGCGCTACCGGCGCACGCGGTTTTCGTGACCGAACTGACCGAGGAATACCGCACCCACCGCCGGTCCGAGGAACTCGCCCGGCGCAGCGAAATGCTGCGGTCGATCGAGCTGTTCCGCTCCTTGACCGACGACGAGATGCGCGAACTGGCCGACCGGTTGCTGCCGGCACCGTTCGGCATCGGCTCGATCATGACCCGCCAGGGTGCCACGGCAAACTGGCTGTATATCTTGAGCGAGGGCCACGCCGATGTCATCGTCAACATGGGCGAGACCGACGAGCGCAAGGTGGCCACCCTCGCACCGGGCAATGTGTTCGGCGAAATGGGGCTGCTCACGGGCGAACCGCGTTCAGCGACGGTTATTGCCCAAACCGACGTGCGGGCGTGGCGACTCGACAAGGAGTCGTTCAAGAGTATTCTCGAAGCGCGCCCCGAGATCGCCCGCGAGATGTCGCTGATCCTCGCCGATCGTCGCGTCGGCCTGCAATCCGCTCGCGATCAAACAAGCGGTGGCGATCGCAACGAGCGGGTCGCGTCGATGGCCAGCTCGATCCTCGACGGCATTCGGGGCTTCTTCGGCCTGCACCCGATGGAGTAACCGCTCAGCGGCGGCGTTCCGGGAACTTCCACTCGCGCGAGACCGCAGCCAGGCGGGCCTCGAGATCGCGCACGTGGGCACCCCGCACTTCGAGGTTGAAGCCGACGGCGCGGTGGGATTCGCGGTCCTCGAACGCTTCCAGACCGCTGCCCAGCCAGCACACCGCATCGTTGAAGCGCACGTAGCGGTCGTGGGCGATGGTACCGAACGTCTTGGAGGAGCACAGGTGGACGCGCAACTCGCCGATGCCGCCGCGCCGCAGCAGGTCGAACCGCTCCGCGCCCCAGGCCGACACCTGCTGTACAGTGTATGTATCCGGTATGCTCGAATAGACGATCACCTGGTGAACCCGGCGACAGCCATCGAGACGACTGAGCAACCAGGCCAACCCACTGTTGCGCCCGCCGCCGGTGCGTTCGTGAAACCGCTGCCAGGCGTAACGATCGACGATGACGACATGCTGGCAATGTTCAGCGAGCACGGCAAAGCGCTCCTGATAAAGATCATCGACGCGCGTGCCCGCCGGCACGTCTTCTTCGGCCAGCACCTGCGCCCGCCGGAACGCCGCCGCCTGATCGATGCAATCGAAGCGGCAGATCTCGAGGCGTGGGTCCGGACAGGCCCATGCTTCCTGGTCGGCGGGCACCCCGAGGATCTGCGCCCGCGTCTCTTCGCAACAAACCAGATCGATCTTGTCGGCAACGGCGCGCAACTGCTCGGGCGACTCGAGCGCGGCCCATCCTGAAAAGCCTTCGCCGAGCGGCATCAGGCGATTCTGTTTGAGCGACGCCTGCCATCGCACGCGCAGGTCTTGCGGCAACTGCTCGACAACCGCCGCCAACGCCGAATCGCCGAATCGCGTTCCATCAAACACAAGCAGACCGACGCGGCGCCACAGGTCGAGCAGGCGCTGGTGCACGGCACGGCGCAAGGGTGCGTCGAACCGCGGCAACAACAGCGCCTCGGGCTCGACGGCAAAACGAACGATCACGCCCCGCCCCCGCGCCCGAACAGTTCACGGTAACTCTCTTCGAAGAAGCCGTCGGGCCACTCGTCGCGAAACTCGCCGTGCTCGTCGAGGCGCAACGGCACGATGCGACTGCCGCTCTCGCCGGGGGCCACGTACAACACCGAGATGTCGTCGGGTGCGATGTGCCCCTCGCGCACGTGTCGTTGCAAGCGCAGCATCAGCGCTTCGCTGTGCGTCTCGATCAACCATTGGTTCGGCCCGAAACCATCGAGTGGTGCCCCTTGCCGTCCAATGGCGGCCGATCCGGCAATGCCCGGCAATGAGAGTCCGGCGGTGGCGGCGAAAAAGTCGCCCAACCGCGCCTGCAAGCGCGGGTGCAGGTGAATTTCCGGCTGTTCGACGCAGAGCACGCGGTGCCTTGCCAGGGCACCCTCGACCAGAATGGGCAGCAACTGGCCGATGCCGAAGCCGACATCGGACGGCGAGACCGGCGTGTTCAGGCGCCGGTCGACCAGCGTCAGCGCAATCAACTCGCCCGTGACCTCGTCGTCGCCGATCGCCTTGACCGCCAGGGTGTACGGGATGTCGAACGCCTCGAACCAGGCATTGAGTTGCGATGTGATGGCCTGCCCCTGCCGGTAGATCAGAGTCGGGGCATGTTCCCCGCTGACGCCGACCGACGTCCCGGCGCCGCCCACGACGAGGTAGTGTCGCGCCGGTGGATTGCGCAGCGGCCCCAGATACGACACCGACGACAGCATCGCCCCAAACTCGTGCCCGAAATCATCGAGCACGCGGCTGAGGAACCAGGTGACGTCGCGCGGGTTGAACGGCGTGCGATCGGAAAACCGCACCGGCAGGAACTCGGGAGCGAGGATGGCGTCGTCGGCGATGGCGGCGGTGACTTCCCCCGCTTCGAGGGGATCGGCACCGGTCCGACTGCTTTTCGCGCCCGCCGCCGACTTGATCGCACAGTAGTACGCGGCCAGCGACGCCGCGGACGCCCGCTCGGAAAACCCGAACTCAACCGGATCGTGACCGGCATCGGCCGCTGCCACGTCGACGGAAGCGGGTGTCGCGCCACCGTTGGCCCCTGCCGCTCGCGCGTTATTCGGCCGCACGAGCCGGATTTCCAACCCCGGGTCACCGTGCAGACGATAGCCGACGCCGCACAAGCGTGAGTGCTCCGCCTGCCGGCCCCCGGGGGTTGCCGCGGCCCGAAAAGCCAGGTTCACTTCGCGATCGGCACCGGCGGTCAGAACACTGCCGGCATGCGCCACCGCATCGGGATCGGCCGCCGGGGCGAACGTGAAACTCAACCCCAGCTCGCGCGTGCTGTCGTGCCGGTGCAGCAACGAACGAAAGCTCCCCAGATCGACGTATTTTCCGCGCGGAATCAACGACGAACGCCCGAGCCGCTGGTCTTCGACCGTCTGCCGCAACAGCATCAGGGCCTGGATGAGCGAACTCTTGCCACCCGAGTTCGGTCCGTAGATCAAGGTTATGCGCGACAACGGCAACACCTGACGCGCGCCAAACGGCTTGAAGTTTTCCAGTCCAATCGCTTTGAGCATGGCTCACCTCTCCGGCCGCGGGCCGACCCCGGCGGCATCCAGCAACTCGCGCGCGGCGATGTCGACCTCGTCGGCACGATCGTGCGGTGTCGGCGTGGTCGCCAGGCGGACGACGTCAGCGCGCAGTTCACCGACCACCGCCGCATCGACGACCGGCAGCAATTGCGTCAATACCCAGTATTTCCATATACCATCGTCACTACAAAGTATTTCTCTCACCGGCGGCACCAGATCCCCTCCCATTGAGCGAATGCGGTCGACCACCCGTGGTGCCACCGGCCAGTTGATATCTTGCAGCCAGGTGAGCAGCTCGGGAAGCAAGGGTCGCACCTGTTCGTCGGGCGCCGCCCGCAACCGATCGCAGGCCGCGTAATCGGCCTTGTGGCGAGGCACCAGATGCGTATCGGCCACGCTTGCCACGCTCAGTTGAGGGGCATGCGGTGATGGCGAACGTCTTGACCCTTTTTGATGAAGATGGTGATCTCGGCCAGGTTCGTGGCGTGGTCGGCGATCCGCTCGAGCGAGCGCCCCATCGACAGGTATTCGAGCAGTGCATCGGTGTGGGCCGGCGTCGCCTTGATCGCATCTTTCACCATTTGAAACAACGCCTCGAATTCGTGATCGATCGCATCGTCGGCCGGCATGATCGACTCGGCAAGCCCCTCGTCGAGCATCGATACCGCCTGCAACCCGTCTTTCAGCAGCGAGCGCGCCATCACCTGCATGTCGAGCAGATGGCTCGGCGGTTCGTGCCACTCGCAGCCCGAAACGGTGGTCGCCCGGCGGCACAACGCGATGATCTCGTCACCGACCCGTTCGAGGTCGCTCGCAAGCTTGATCGAGCCGAGCAATACGCGCAGGTCGCTGGCGGTTGGTTGATACAGAGCGATGATCTTCCAGGCCAGGTCGTCAATCTTCATCTGCAAGCGGTTCACCGACTGCTCGAGACCGTCGATCTCGGCCAACACCTGCTGGTCGTATCTGCGCATCATGGCCATGCACCGGTCCATCATCGCCAATACGGCGCGCGACATGTCGCCCACCATCTGCTGCAGGTCGGCCATTTCAGAGTCGAAGTGTCGTTTGATGCTCATGCGTTGCGTTCCTCGTGCGGTCCGATCTGGGGCAACCGTCAACCAAACTTGCCGGAAATGTAGTCATCGGTGCGCTTGTCGCGCGGGTTTCTGAAGACGCGTTCGGTGGGGCCGAACTCGATCAACTCGCCGAGCAACAGGTACCCGACCTCATCGGAAATGCGGGCGGCCTGCTGCATCGAATGCGTGACGACAACAATCGTGTATTTCTTTTTCAGACGCATCATCAGTTCTTCGACCTTGAGCGTGGCAAACGGATCGAGCGACGAGCACGGCTCATCCATCAGCAGCACCTTCGGCTCAACCGCCACCGCCCGCGCAATACACAAGCGCTGCTGGAAATCGGCCGACAGATTGGTTGCAGGCACGTCAAGCCGGTCTTTGAGATCGGCCCACAGATCGACGGCGCTGAGACTCGCCTCGACCGTCTCGGCCAACCGTTGCCGGTCGGTGACACCGGCCAGGCGCAGGCCGAAGGCGATGTTGTCGAACACACTCATGGGGAACGGGTTCGGTTGCTGAAACACCATGCCGACATCGCGGCGCAACGCCGTGACATCGGCTTCGGACGCAAAGATGTCGTGGCCGAGAACGCGCACCGACCCAAAGGCGCGCGCTCCGGGAACCTCGTCGCTCATGCGGTTGAGCACGCGCACCAACGTCGATTTGCCGCATCCCGACGGGCCTATGAGCGCGGTGATGCGCCGTTCGGCGAAGCGCATGTTGATCCCACGCAGCACCTGAAACTCGCCATAGAAGAAGTTGAGTTCGTCGATCTCGATCGCGGTGGGCACGACGGCGGCGAGATCGAGCGGCGGTTCGGCGACGGAGCCGCCACCGGCAACGGTGTACGGATTGTTCGCCTGCCAACCCGCTCCATCAGCGGCAACGGAGTCACCAGCGAGCGACTGCCCGCCCGCGGAATTCATTACGGTATTATTACCTGCTGACCCCGCAGTGCCGATCTCGGCCGGAGTGGTTGCCTTGTCGCCGGCGAAGTCCGGACCGGCGGTCGGTTGCCGGTTCTCGTCGCTCCCGGCCGGCCGCGCGAGATCGGGGTTGTCGTGTCGCGACTGCTCGTTGCTCATCCGAATCTCCCGGCCAGATAGTCGTCAGTGCGCGTGTCGGCCGGCGCCGTAAACAGCCGCCAGGTCGGCCCGCACTCGACCAGCTCCGCCATCAAGAAGAAGGCCGTGGTATCGGCCACGCGCGATGCCTGCTTGGTGTTGTTGGTCACGAGAATGCACGCGGTTTGCGTCTTGATCTGCATCAGGGTCTCTTCGATGCGTGCCGTCGAGATCGGGTCGAGCGCCGAGCACGGCTCATCGAGCAACAGCAGTTTCGGCCGCAGGGCCAACGACCGCGCGATAGCGAGGCGCTGTTTCTGACCTCCCGACAGGGCCAGACCGTTGGTATCGAGGCGATCTTTGACCTCATCCCATAATGATACCGCGCGAAGCATCTCTTCGACGAGGGGGTCGAGCGCGGCCCGACTGCGTTCGCCCGCCATGCGAGGCCCGAACGTGACGTTGTCGCGAATCGACATGTCGAGTGCCTGTGGTTTGTCGAAAGTGAAACCGATCTCGCGCCGCAGTTTGTACGGGTCCATGTCGGGAGCGTAGACATCGTGGCCGTCGAGCCGGATGGAACCCTGCAACTCGCCATCGCACGACAACTCCTGCAAGCGGTTGATCAGGCGCAGCAAAGTGGACTTGCCCGAGCGGCTTGGACCGATGATGGCCAGCACCTGGCCCGCGGTAACGGAGAGAGAGATGTTGCGCAGGGCCACGGTCTGCGGTGCTGTCGGCGATTCACGGTACGTGTAGGTGAGCCCCTCGATCGCCAGCAAAGGCGCCGCGGTCGCCGACGATGGCGCGGTCGCGTTGATCCTGCCAACCGGCGATTCGGTGGCAGTCGGGATCGGCGACGTCGTCACAATTTCACTCATGCGTGGCTCACCCCTGACGTCGCGGCATCAACCAGGCCGCGAGACTGTTCATGAACAGGATCAACAGGGTCAAGAGAAGCGCGGTGGTGTAGGCCATCGGCAGCGAGATGCCCTCGCGGGCGAGCAGGTAGAAATGCACGGCCAGCGAGCGGGCCGAGTCGAACAGCGACGACGGCATTTCGATCGAAATGCCGGTGGTGAAGATGACGCACGCGGTCTCACCGATGACCCGGCCAAGAGCGAGGATGACGCCGGTGAGGATGCCGTTGCGGGCCTGCGGCAGCACGATCTGCCAGATGACCTGCGACTGGGTTGCGCCCAGCGACAATCCGACGGCGCGCACGATCGGCGGCACGGCGCGAATCGCCTCCTCGCTGGTGCGGATGATCGTGGGCAAGACCATGCAGGCCAACGTGAGGCCACCCGACAGAATCGACCAACCCAGGCCCATCCAGACCACGAAGAGCATGAAGCCGAACAGGCCGAAAATGATCGAGGGGATTCCGGCCAGACATTCGGCGCCGAACCGGATAATCGTCGTGCCCCACCCTTCGCGGGTGTATTCGGTGAGATAGACGGCGGTGCCGACGCCCAGCGGAACGGCGATAGCGAGGGCCACCAGGCAAAGCAAGGCAGTCGAGACAATAATGGGAAACACGCCGCCGCCGCGCCCGAGATCGACCGGAGCCTCGGTGAGAAATTCGACGCTCATGCGCCCCAACCCCTTCACCAACAAGAACAGCAGGATGGCGACCAGGATCGTCGAGACCAGGCCGGTCATCGCCCGGCTGATGTTGATGCCCAACCGGTTCATGCGGGCATTGTTCTGCAATACATTGTGTTGCGTCGACACGGTTGCTCTCAACTTTGTCGCCGCACGAACAGCGAGGCGGTGACATTCAACACGAAGATCATGAGAAACAGCACGACGCCGGTGGCGAACAGCGCCTCCTGGTGGCTGCCGGCGGCATAGGCCATCTCGAGGGCGATGTTGCTCGTCAAGGTGCGGCACGGATCGAGGGGGGACCCGGGCACGACGACGGCGTTACCGGCAACCATGATCACCGCCATGGTTTCACCCATCGCCCGCCCCATGCCCAGAATGACGGCGGTGATGATGCCCGACCGTGCCGCCGGCAGCACCACGCGCACCGCAGTTTGCCAGCGGGTGGCGCCGAGCGCCAGCGCGCCCTCGCGATACGAACGCGGCACCGCGAGCAGCGCATCGATGGCGATGCTGATGACCGTCGGCAGAATCATGATGCCCAAAATGATCGAGGCCGCGAGCACCGAAAACCCGGTACCGCCCAGAACCGTGCGAATCGCAGGAACGATAAGGACGACGCCGATGAAGCCGTACACGACCGAGGGAATTCCGGCCAGCAGCTCGATGAGCGGTTTCATGATGCGACGGGTCGAGGCATCGGCGAACTCGGCCAGATGCAGGGCCACGAGCAGCGACACCGGCACGCCGAACAACAGCGCGCCAAGGGTGACCTGGATCGTGCCGACAATCATCGGCCAGATCCCGAACACGCCCTTGGTGGGCGCCCAGCGCATGCCGCCGATGAACTTGTCGAGGCCGACCTCGAACATCACGGGCAGGCCCTTGCTGAACACGAAGAAGATGATCAGGCCGAGGATCGCCAGTGCCGAGAACGCCACCCCGCGCAAGACCCGGCGGATGCGGTCTTCGCGGCGACGCAAGGTTTGGCGGGATTCAGTGGCCGACACCGACGACTCCTTCGTGGGCCATGATCTCGCTTCCCGAGGCGCTCTGGGCAAACGCAATCAGGCGCGAGATCGCTTCGCTCGGGGTGCCCATCGACACCAATAGAAACGGCCGCACGAGTTTGTATTCGCGCAACCGCACCGAGGTCACGGTCGGCACGACGCCCTCGACCGAAACCACCCGCACGTCATCATTGACCGCGCCGAGCGAGATGAACCCGATCGCATCGGGGTCGCCGCGCACGAGTTCGCGCAGACCGCCGGTCGAATCCTGCACGAGGGCGTAGGGGTCGACGGGGTGCTCGGTCTTGCCTTCCTTCATCACCAACTCATCGAATGCCGAACGGGTTCCTGAGCCCTCCTCGCGCACGGCCAGATGAATGCCGTGATCGCGACCGCCCAGTTCTTTCCAGTTGCGGGTCTTGCCGGCGAAGACATCGCGCAGTTGCTTGACCGACAGCGAGGCCACGGGGTTGTCGCGATTCACGACAATGACGATGGCGTCGTCGGCCAGGTGAATCGGGGTCAATTTCATTTCATTGGGGTCGTTCTTTTTCAGCTCGCGCGACGACATGCCCAGATGCGCCGTGCCGGTCAACGCCGCCATGATGCCGGCGCCGCTGCCGCCGCCTTCGACGGCGATCCGCTCACCCGGGTGCAATCGACGATAGGCCTCGATGATCTTCTCCATCACCGGCTGGACCGAGGTCGAACCAGCGATGACCAGCCCGTGTCCGGTCGCCCCACGACACCCGGCCAGCGCCACCACATACAGCATCAATACAACGACAATAACAAAACGCGGCCCGAGGGCACCGGGGGTGCACCGCGGACCGCGAGTGGATCGCGCTTCGCCGGAACGCTTGGTTATCGGTAACTGCCGTTGCATATCAATTCTTCAGCCGGCGGCAGGTTAGCAGACCGGCGCGCGAAATTCAAGATCACGTGTTCATCACTTGTTCATCAAGCTGCGCGCGGCGGCATCGGCGTCGGCGAGGGCCGCCGAACGTTGGGCGACTTCGCCGGGCATGAGCAGCCCCGTCTCGTGCACGAGCGTCGTCTGTGTGAACCCGTACATGGTTTTCAGCCAGTGGTCGTACCGCGGGAACAAGCCGGCAAAATGGGCCTTGTCGGGATCACCCTGCGTGAGCACGAACACGCCCTTCTTTCCCTTGGGGAACCGGCAGGTGAAATCGTGGTTCAGGAAACTGTAGGTGCGATCGAAGAAGCATTTGAACTGACCCGTGGTGTCGCCATAGTAGACCGGTGAAGCGAAAACAACGGCATCGGCCTGGCGCACGGCGGTGAGCACGTCTTTGAGATCGTCGTTGACGACACAGTGGTCGACCTTCTTGCATGCGCCGCAACCGGTGCATCCGGAGTAGCGCATCGAGGTGAGCGTGTATTCGGTGGTCTCGGCGCCCATGCTGCGGGCGGTCTCGAGGACCCGCCGACCCAACAAGGTGCTGTTGGCCTCACGGCGCGGACTGCCAAAAATCCCGATGATCTTCATGGTTGCCTCCCTACGTCGGATTGCGTTTATGCTATCATCCATTCCCGACGCGGAGCAATGCGTGCACACCATCCCGGGCGCCCGACCGGTACGATCGCCCGAGGCAACGACCAGGAGAGCGACATGGCCGAACAATATATCTACACGATGCTGCGGTTGAACAAGTTCTACGGAACCAAACAGGTCTTGCGCGACATCAATCTTTGCTTCTTTCCCGGTGCAAAAATCGGCATCGTCGGCGAGAACGGCGCAGGCAAGTCGACGGTGCTCAAGATCATGGCCGGTCTCGACAAGGAGTTCCAGGGCCAGGCCGAACCGGCGCGCAACGTGCGGGTCGGCATCGTGCAACAGGAACCGCAGTTGTTGTGGGGCAAGACGGTGCGCGAGAATCTCGAGGCCGCTTTTGCCGACACGATGAAGATATTGAAAGAGTATGACGATCTATCGAACAGCATGGGCGAGATGGATCCCGACGCCATGGACAAAGCCATGGCCCGCATGGGCGTGCTGCAAGACGAGATCGAGGCCCGCGGCGGCTGGGAGATCGACACCCGGCTGAAGGTCGCGGCCAATGCTCTCGTGCTGCCTCCCGACGAGATGGTCGTCGACAAGCTGTCGGGCGGCGAGCGCCGCCGGGTTTCGTTGTGCAAAGTATTGCTCGAGCAACCTGATTTGTTGCTCCTCGACGAACCGACGAACCATCTCGATGCCGAAACGATCGACTGGCTCGAGGAGCATCTCAAAGAGT
>CAZADH010000027.1:0-8628 GCA_964483805.1 uncultured bacterium | reverse complement strand
GTATCCCGGCACGGTCATCATCTGCACCCACGACCGGTATTTCCTCGACAACATCACCAAGTGGATCCTGGAACTCGACGCCGGCCACGGCATTCCGTTCGAGGGCAACTACACGTCGTGGCTGGGCCAGAAACTCGAGGCGTTCGCTGCCGAGGCGAAGAAAGACTCGCCCCGCCGACGCGCTCTCGAGAAAGAGTTGTCGTGGATCAAGATGGGCGCCGCCGATCGGCACAACATGAACCGCGAGCGCATCACCAAGTTCGAACAGCTCGTGGCCCGCGAGGCGGCCGACCAGAAGGGCGAGCACTCGATCATCGCCATCGCGCCGGCCGCACCGCTGGGTGAACTCGTGGTCAAGGCCGAGGGGATCGCCAAGGGATACGGCGGACAACCGCTGTTCAATGACCTCAGCTTCAATCTGCCCAAGGGCGGCATCGTCGGCGTTGTCGGCCCGAACGGTACCGGCAAGACGACGTTGTTTCGCATGATCACCGGCATGGAGAAACCCGATGCCGGCACGCTGACCATCGGACCGTCGGTACAGATGGCGTGGGTCGATCAGCACCGCGACTGCCTCGATGCCGAAAAAACCGTATTCGAAGAGATCACCGAAGGGCTGGCCGACATCCAGTTCGGCAAGCAGAAGATCCCGGGGCGCAACTACTGCGGCCGCTTCGGCTTCAAGGGCGGCGATCAACAGAAGAAGGTCGGCGAACTGTCGGGCGGCGAGCGCAACCGCGTGCATCTGGCCAAGATCCTCAAATCGGGCGCCAACCTGATTCTGCTCGACGAACCGACCAACGATCTCGACGTCGGCACGCTGCCCCTGCTCGAAGACGCGATCTCCGGGTTCGCCGGCTGCGCGATGATCATCTCGCACGACCGCTTCTTCCTCAACCGCATCTGCACGCACCTGCTCGTCTTCGAGGGCGACAACGTGGTGCGTTGGTGGGAAGGCAACTACGAGGAATACGAGTCGATGCGCCGCAAGACGTTGGGTGCGGCCGCCGTCGAGAACCGCCGGGCCCGCTACCGCAAACTGCAACTGCCCTGAGCGGCTGTTCGTCTGCAATACAGAATACATGCATCGTAAGTATATCGCCGATCTGACGACCGTGGATCGCGGCCGGTGCTTGCTGCGGTATTGGGTCCTCGTGGCCATGGTGATTGCGTCGTGCCATGCCACCCGGGTCTTCGGGTCGTCGGGGGGCGACTCGACGATTCTGAACATCATCGGGTTTCCGTCGCTCAGTTCGGGGCGGTCGAGTTCGGGAAGTTCACCGTCATCGACGGGGTCCCACGGACAAACCACGTTGAAGCGCACCGGTTCCGACGTTTCGGGCGGCTCACTCGGGCCGCAACCGCGCCTGCAGACGCGACCGACGCCTCCCGAGCCAACCCCGGCCCGCGCCGATGAACCCACGGTGTCGCACACGCCGCCCATGCCGACGCCGGTCCAACCGCAGTATCGAGCGATCAAACGCACCCTGGTGATCGACCCGGGGCATCCGTCTGAGGTCAATGTTGCCGACGCCGTGCAGAACGGCCTGCAGGAGGTCGTGATCACCTGGCAGATGGCGGTGCGCCTGGCCAATCATCTGCGTGATGTGCCGGGCCTGCGCATCGTCTTCACCCGCGGACCGTCGATGCAAATCGTCACCAACCGGCAGCGGGCCGAGATTGCCAACTTCGAACGGGCCGACCTGATGGTGCGTCTGCACTGCGACACCGGGCGCGGCAGTGGCATTACATTGTATTACCCCGACCGCCAGGGCACCGCCCAGGGCGTGACCGGACCGAGCCTGAGCGTGATCGAGAACAGCGCCCGCGTCACCAAGGCGTTCCACCGCTCGTTGGTCGCCTATCTGCAGGGGCATCTCGCCGACAATGGCATCAAGGGCGACTCGCAGACCTTCGTCGGCCGCAAACAGGGGGCGCTGACCGGCTCGATCTTCTCGCAGGTTCCGGCGATCACCGTCGAGATGGTGTACCTGTCGAACCCGCGCGACGCACAGTTCATCGGCAGCGTGCAGGGTCAGGAGATCCTCGCCGAGGCGATGGCCGCGGGGGCGAAGACGGCACTGGGGTACTGGTGATCCTGCCGACCGCGGCAACTCCGCTTAACGACAGGGCTTCTGCCTTGCCTTCCGGGGAGGCGCGGTTGCCTGATACAATTAATTATTATTCAGTACCCTAGCTGAATCTGGAGGTGCGGTATGTTCATGAAGCGCAGTGTGGCTTATTTCGTTCTGCTGGTGGTCATGAGTGTGGCGCTGGCCGGCTGCACGGGCAATCCACCACCCCCGAACAACCCACCGACCAACACCGATCCTTACAGCACGGGCACCGGCACGAACACCGATCCGTACAGCAACAATCCGCCGAGCACGACCGACCCGTATAACACCGGCGGCAACACGGGCGGCAACACCGATCCGTATGCGACCCCGTCGACCGGTTACAAGATCAACATCAACACGGCCGGCGCCGACGAACTGGCGCGCCTGCCCGGCATCGGGCCGGTCCTCGCCGACGAGATCATCAATTATCGCTTCTTCTATGGTCCGTTCCGCACGACGCGCGACATCATCAACGTTCGCGGGATCGGCGAAGCGAAATATGCGGCCATCGCCAACATGATCACCTGCTCGGGCGGCACGTCGAGCTACTACCACACGCCGACCGCGCCGACCACCGATCCGTATGCCAACACCTCGTCGACCAAGCTCAACATCAATTACGCCACCCAAGCCGAGCTCGAAACCCTGCCCGGCATCGGGCCGGCGAAAGCCCGCGCCATCATCGATTACCGCACCAGCTACGGCAAGTTCCAGCGCAAAGAAGACATCAAGAACGTGCCCGGCATCGGTGAGGCGACCTACAACCAGATCGCGAACTACATTGTCGCTCGCGGTGGCGCGGTGACCAATCAGGAACTCGACATGGCGTATCGCAACTACGTCGATCGCTACCAGCGCTTCACCCGTCTGCAGAACGATCCGTATGCGACGTATTCGGAACAACGCCGTGCCTACGACGATTACATCGCGGCGAAGAAGACCTACGACACGCTGGCTGCGAAGTACGCCGGAAACTGATCACCATCGACGCGGTCATCCGACCGCAGCAGAAAACCCCGGGGCGGTTTCCGCCCCGGGGTTTTCTTTCGAGTGGTGCCAGGGAGCAGCCACCCGAACAGGATCAGCCGTAGAAGGCCCCGAACACCATGCCGGACACCGTCGCGAGGAGGACGACCAGAGAGACAAATGCGAACGTTTTTTTGGGCCCCATGATCTGGTTGATGACCAGCATGTTCGGGAGCGACAAGGCCGGTCCGGCCAGCAGCAACGCGAGCGCCGGCCCCTTGCCCATGCCGCTGCCGATCAGGCCTTGCACGATCGGCACCTCGGTCAGGGTCGTGAAATACATGAAAGCACCGAAGAACGCGGCGAAGAAGTTGGCGAAGAGCGAGTTGCCACCAACCATCGACTGGACCCAGGCGTTGGGAATCAGCCCTTCGTGCCCCACTCGGCCCAGTAGCAGGCCGGCCACGATCACTCCGCCGAACAACAACGGCAGGATCATCTTCGCGTTGTCCCAACTGGCGGCAAACCAGTCTTTCGCCTCTCCATCGGCCGTCGCCGTGACGAGACTGATCACGACGGTTCCGACCACAAAGGGCACCAACGGGTCACCGGGCGCCACAAGTGCTGCGATCACACTGGTTCCGGCAACCGCACCGACCCGCCAACCGTCCATTTTCAGAATGGTGAGCAGGACTCCCCAGAGCAGAACGGCGAATCCGGCCGTCACCCACCACTTGTTGCTCCAGATCGCCCGCCACGGGCTGTCGGGGATGACGCGCTGCTGGATGTCGGCCAAGGGGACGCTCTGCACTGACCCGAGCGCCCACGCGCGCCCCTGAACAGCCGTGACCTTGACCTTGATGTCGGCGAACCCTTCGATCTCTTCCTGTACATCGCCAGCAATCACCGCGCCATCGCGCAGCGTCAGCTCGACGCTCTGGGGTTTGCCCCAATTGGCGAACACCAGGATGCCGACCATGGCACCGAAGAACAAGATATTGTGCCAGAGCGGACGAATGTTGTCGGCCTCGGCCATCTGTGCCGCCATGGCCGCCTTGGCCTGTTCTTCCTCACGAAACAGGAAGTGCATGGCCAGGCCGATGACGACACTGAACCCGATCGCGCCGACCGCACGCGCAATGCCGATGTCAAGACCGAGAATGCGCGCACTCATGACGATCGCCAGCACGTTGACCGCCGGGCCGGAATAGAGAAATGCGCACGCCGGGCCGAGCCCGGCGCCCATGCGATAGATACCGTTGAAGAGCGGCAGGATCGTGCATGAGCAGACAGCAAGGATGGTTCCCGACACCGACGCCACTCCGTATGCGACCACGCGATTCGCGTTGGGCCCCAGGTATTTCAAGACCGACGCCTGGCTGACGAAGATGGTGATCGCCCCCGCGATGAAGAAGGCGGGTACGAGACACAGCAAGACGTGTTCGCGGGCGTACCATTTCAGCAGGTGAAACGCCTCGAGCACGGCATTGTCGAAACGCGGCGTACCGATGGGCAGGTAAAAACAGCCGAGAAAAACGGCGATCATCGCCGCCAGCGTCTTCCACTCATCTTTCCAGTTCATGGCAATACCTCGTCAATATGCTGTATTACTGAGCAGTCGGTGAATACGGCGATCAGGAGCGCAGGAAATAGACCCCGACGCCGATGATGAGAACGCCGGCCACCTTCTTGGTTGCGGCGATGAAGCGGTTCATGCCCCGCGAGTCGGCCAGCGCTTGCACGGTACCGACCGAGACGCCGGCCACGAGAATGAGCAGTGAATGACCGAGGCCATACAGAAAGAGCAACGTGCCGGCTTTCGCGACCCCGATTTCGGGAGCAAGGCTGCCGAGCAGCAACAGCACCGGCCCCGAGCAAGGCATCGAGACGAGACCGAACATGAACCCCAGAACGGTGACACCGGCGAGTCCACCCAGTTTGCCGACGGGAAGACTGGTCAGGCCGGGAATCTGGAACTCGAGCAGCAGGTGCAGCCCGAGGAACAGGCAGATGCCGGCGATCACGTAGCGCCAGTGCGGTCCGCTCAGATATGGAACCAATGCCTTTGACACCGAGAACAGCACGGCCAACTCGAGGGCAAAACCGAAGACGAAGAAGACGCTGAACCCGACGGCGCGCTTCCACGCATCCGGACCCTGGGAGTATCCTCCCACGACCCCGATGACCAGCGGCACGGTCGCCAGCACGCACGGATTGAGCGCGGTCAGTACCCCGCCACCGAATGCTGCCGCCGGAGCCAGCCACGTGGAACTGGCGATGACGTCAGCCATCTGGGCCTCGAGCGCAACCAGGTCGATGGTCATGGCTTGGGCAGTGCGACACCCATCGACGCAAACTGCTTCTGGATGTCCTCCATCGAAAAGAAGCCTTCGTGACGGAACAGTTCGTTGCCCGCAGCATCGAAGAAGATCTGCGTGGGAATTGTGCGTATTCCGTATTTACTTCCGGCGTCACGGTTCTTCCAGACGTCGATGAACTCCACCTCGGCCAGCCCCGCGTAGAGCTTCTTCGCTTCCTCGAGAATCGGCGCCATCTTCCTGCAGGGCACGCACTTGTCGGCCCCGAGATCGATGAGTTTCGGCAACGGACCGGTCGCCGCCGGCGCCGACGCGGGCGGACTGGCAACGACGGCAGCAGCCACACTCGCCGCTGCCTGCGCTACCGTCGCCGCTGACGCCGGCGCAATCGTTGCGTCGACCGGCACGGGATCGGCACAAGCGGAGCCGTGGCCGCAAGCGCAGCGACCGTCGCCACCGGGAACGAAGCCGGTCACCAGGGCAGCAACGACCACCACCGCCAGGATAGTTCGGACAAGCGTGTTCATGTGGGTTCGTTCACGTGGGTCAGCCCTGCAGCATCTTCTTGATCTCATCGACGGTGGGCACCTTGCCGGCCACCTTGACGGTGCCGTCGACGGCCAGAGCGGGCGTCATCATGACGCCGAATCCCATGATCTGTTGCAGGTCTTTGACCTTGATCAGTTCGTACGACAACCCCAGTTCGTCGGCGGCCTGTTTGGTCTGTTCTGCCAATTTCTCGCATTTGGCGCACCCGGTACCGAGAATCTGAATCTTCATGAATCGGCCTCCATATTTACAATGTGTTTTTGTGATTTTCGAACGCCTTGTCGGCACACGCAAAGAAATCGAGAATGCAAGGGGTCTTGAGAGAGTAGAAGACCTTGAGTCCCTCCTTGCGTTGCCCGACCAGGCCGACATTCTTGAGCGTCGCCAGATGCTTGCTCATGATCGGTTGCTTGCACGCGAAGGCCGCGACCAGTTCGCAGACGCAGGTCTCGCCACGCTCGTGGAGAAAGTCGATGACCATGAGTCGCAGCGGGTGCGCCAGCGCCGCCGCAATAGCGGCCCGGCGGGTGTAGTTGCGCACGTCGGGTTTCATGTATTCTTATATACCGATTTTGGAATTCATTGTCAAGCTTTTGAGCACAGCGGCCGCAGCCAGAGGAATCGAGAGGCGATGCACGTGCACAGCCCGCGCGTCTCGTCGCCACGCTTCAGCTTTCATCTGGCCGCAACCATTGACATCGTCTGGACGACGCAGTAACTTCTCATTTCGTCATTTCGCGAAACAACGGAGGATGCATGCGTCCACTGCTCAACATCACCAAGGCTCTCGCCGATCAGGCGAGGTTGCGCATTCTCATGGCGCTCACGGAGGGCGAACTGTGCGTGTGTCAACTCGTGGCGCTGCTCAAACTGGCGCCATCCACGGTGTCGCGCCACATCCACCTTCTGAGTCACGCGGGCTTGATCGAGAAGCGCAAAGAAGGTCGGTGGAACTACTGTCGCCTCGCCCGCAGGTCGGCGTCCCGTGCCGTTCGCGACACCCTGGCCCTGGTGAGCCGAGCGCTCGCAGACACCGATCATTGGCAGCGTGATGCGGCCCGCCTGGCGAAAATCAAGGCTGCTCCGCTCGAGAAGATCTGCGCTCCCACCCGCGCACGATGCGAGTAGTGCCCGGGGCCATCAAGACCTGCGCGGCGACCAATTCCTGAAGACATAGCGAGGTAAGTGCAACCATGAGCGACATTTCCACAACGCCAATTGCGGAGCAACCCAAGAAACAGCTCAACCCGTTCGAACGCTACCTCTCGATCTGGGTGTTCATTTGCATGGTCGTCGGGGTCCTCATCGGCAAGCTCCTCCCCGACGTCGTCAAAGCACTGAGCAAGCTGGAGTTCGGCGAGGGGTCGCAGGTCAACATTCCGATCGCTGTACTGATCTGGTTGATGATCTACCCGATGATGTTGAAGATCGATTTCGGTTCGCTGACCAAGGTCACCGAGAAGCCGAAGGGCCTGCTGGTGACCCTGTTCGTCAACTGGATCGTGAAACCCTTCAGCATGGCGTTCTTCGCCTGGGTGTTCATCCAGAATCTGTTCGCCGCCTGGATCGACCCGGAGGCCGCCAAAAACTACACCGCCGGCCTGATCATCCTGGCAGCCGCCCCGTGCACGGCCATGGTCTTCGTCTGGAGTTATCTGACCGACGGCGACCCGGCGTACACCCTGGTTCAGGTCGCCGTCAACGATCTGATCATGCTGGTTGCCTTCGCCCCGATCGTCATGTTCCTGTGCGGGGTCGCCAACGTGGTGGTGCCATCGCAGGTCCTGATCACCTCGGTGGTGGTGTTCATCGTGATTCCGCTGGCACTTGGGTATCTCACGCGCACGATCCTTCTCAGAACGCATGACCAGGTGTGGTTCGAGAAGTCGTTTCTCGAGAAGTTCCACCCGGTGACGGTGGTGGCTTTGTTGGCGACGCTGGTTTTGATTTTCGCGTTCCAGGCCGAGAACCTGACCACGCGGTGGTTTGCCGTCATCCTTCTGGCCGTGCCGATCCTGGTGCAGGTCTACTTCAACTCGAGCCTGGCCTACTTCCTGATGTGGCTGTTCAAGGTCCCGCACAACGTCGCGTCGCCTGGAGCATTGATCGGCGCCAGCAACTTCTTCGAACTGGCGGTGGCCGTGGCCATCACGTTGTTCGGTCCGGCATCGCCTGCGGCCTTGGCCTGCGTGGTCGGGGTCCTGGTCGAGGTGCCGGTGATGTTATCGGTGTGCAGCTTCTGCAATCGGACGCGGGGCTGGTTCGGTCAGGAAGAGGCCCGGGCAACACCCTGAGTCTTCGAAGCCGGGTGATTGTGTTATTGTGGCTCCAGGAGGGGCCGAATCGTGAACACCAACGAAATTATTGACGTTGTCAATATTGACGGCCACTGGTCGGTCGGCGACTGGTGGGGCGCGCTCGAGGTTCGCTGCCGTTACGGGCGCGATTTCTACAAAGTAGCGCCGGGCCTCTATCGTCTCGGCAAACCCGGACCCGCCAGCCCGGTGCTGGTGACGGCCAACTACAAGCTGACCTTCGATCACCTGCGCCGCGACATCGCCGCGCTCGACGCCTGGATTCTCGTTCTCGACACCGACGGCGTCAATGTCTGGTGCGCGGCGGGCAAGGGCACCTTCGGCACCGACGAACTGGTGCATCGCATCAACGCGGTGGCG
>CAZADH010000026.1:1638-33119 GCA_964483805.1 uncultured bacterium | reverse complement strand
GTGTGGTCGAGCGCCGACGGCACGACCTGGACGCAGGCGAGCGGGCGGCTGTGCCTCCCCGAGCGCCAGGGGGCGCAGGGATTGTGTTTCCTCAACCGGTTGTGGTTGTTCGGCGGCGACTCGCCGACGCGGACGCAATACGCCGATGTCTGGGCGCGTTCGCTCAGCATCCTGACGCCGGCGCCCGACAGTGTGGGCAATGACCCGAGCGACTTGAAACTGCGGGTGGTCGCCTTCGCCGGGCGTGCTGCGAATCCGGTGTCGTTGCGTCCCCTGGTCGAGCGGCCGGTGCCGCCCCGCCTGACCGTGCAATACGAAGACGACAAGGGCCGGTGCGAGTTTGTGTTTCGCGTGCTGGCGACAGCCGATCTCGATCCGAAGGGTGTCGTGAACCTGCCGGCCCGCCTGCCCAATACGGTGTTGCAGTCGGCGCGCCGTGGCGAGGTCGCCGTCGAGTTGTCTGACGACAAGGGGCCGGTGCTCAAGCGCTTCGTCGTACCATCGGTGCAGATGACCGGTGCGCCGACCACCGGCGACGAGTACCAGGCGCAACTCGATGTCGAGACCACGGCCCAGTCGGTGGTCTACGAGAAGGCCAAAGAGAGCGCGCCGACGCTGTTCACCAACGCTGCCGATTTTGTGACGCGGGCGCCGACCGTGCCGGCGAACCAGATCTTTCCGAATGCCGACCCGTCGGTGCCGTTGGCTTCGGTCACGACCTCGGTCATGCGCTATGTGCTGAGCGAGCAGACCAACAACACGGCGAACTTCCAGGCCGGCAACCTCAACGTGGCCAGCCAGGTACAGGCCGTGGTCTTCGACCAGCATTACGGCACCGCGGAAGCGAGCCGGCAGCCCGACAGTTATGGGGTGACCGATACGACGCCGGGTGCTTACATCGTGCCGCCGGCCGGCAAGGCCGTGGTTTCGGGGGTCGTGGTCGATTCGTCCCGGCGGCCGATCGCAGGGGCGCTGGGCCAGTATGTCACAGGCATGAGCGTGACCCCACTCACCGGAACATTCGTGGCCGACGCCAATGGGCAATACAACGTAATTCTCGACAAGGCGGTCGCGCATCGGCTGACTTTCTCCGCCACCGGCACGCAGCCGACCGTTTACGAAGGCATGGTGGCGCGCGACGACCGCACGCAGCTCGAGCCGGTCGTGTTGCTGACGGCCGCCGAGCGGTCGCAGCCATCCGATGTGTCGGGCCGCATCATCGACGCCGTCACCGGGCAGGGGTTGCCGGGGGTGTCGATCTGGGTGTATCCGAACATGAACGCGACGCAGGCATTATATAACCTGACCGGCCTCAATCTCCCTCCGCCAACGGTGTCTGGGGCCGTGCGCAAAGCGATCATTGCCAGCACCACAACTGATGCGTCCGGTAATTTCACCGTGACCGGTCTCGACGGCGGAGTCTATACCATCAACGCCTGGCTGTCGGGCTACGAGCCATACCATTACACGACCGTCGTCTTCAACGGCATCCGGGCTGACAACCAGAATGCGGCCCTGTCACCATCGAACCTGGTTGGCAACGATCTGCGCGTGCGCCTCTTCTGGGGTGAGTCGCCCAGCGATCTCGACACGCATTTTACCGGACCGAAGGTCGATGCTGCGGACCGATTTCACGTGTATTATGCCGATGAAACATACAGTGTAAATGGAACGTATGCTGTTGCGCTCGATCTCGACGACACCAGCGGTTACGGTCCCGAAACCCTGACCGTGTCACAGTCCTGGCCCGGCCGCTTCCGTTACTCGGTCTACAATTGCTCCGAGAGCGGCTCGACCAACAGCAATTCGTTGTCGAACTCGGGGGCATACGTCGTCGTTTCGCGGGGCAACCGGGTGGTGGGCACGTTTTATCCGCCGCCGCAGCAGGCCGGCACGCTCTGGACCGTGTTCGAAATGGAGCAGGACACGATCATTCCGGTGAACGTGTTGTCGTATGCGGCCGACTCCGCGAGTGTGCCGTCGCTGCGCGACCACCTGGCCAATCTTGCCGGTGGCGAACCGTGGGCCGAGATGGTGCACCTGCTGCAGCGCCTGCCACCGAAGAGCATCAGGTAATCACGGCCGATCGGTGCACCCGGCGCGAGGTGCGGGACTCTTGCTGATTGCAGGGACGGCCCTGTTGCCATGCGCGCATCGTGTGCGGGCGGCCCGCGAGTAGCCGGACTATTGGTGCGCGCTCTCGATTTCTTTGACCAGTGCGTCGACGAGCTGGTCGGCCGGCAGCGTCTTGATCACCTGGCCGCGGCGAAAGATCAGGCCGTGTTCTTTGCCGCCGGCGATGCCGAAGTCGGCCTCGCGCGCCTCGCCGGGCCCATTGACGGCGCAACCCATCACGGCGATGCGCAGCGGCTCGGTGATGTGCGCCAGGCGCCGGTGCACCTCTTCGGCCATGCGCACCAGGGGCACCTGGCAACGGCCGCAGGTGGGGCATGAGACGATGACCGGCCCATAAGTGCGGGCGCCGACCGCCGCGAGGATGCGTCGCCCCACCGCCACCTCGTCGGCGGAGTCGCCGGTGAGCGACACCCGGATCGTATCGCCGAGGCCGGCGAGCAGCATGGCGCCGATGCCGGCGGCCGAACGTACGATGCCTTGCGCGGGCACGCCCGACTCGGTGATGCCCAGGTGCAGCGGGTAATCGCAGGCCGCGGCGACGAGACGGTTCGCCTCGAGGGTCATCGGCAGGTCGAAGGCTTTGACCGCGATTTTGATATCGTGACAGCCCGCATCTTCGAGCAGGCGCACCTCATGCAGTGCAGATTCGGCCAAGGCCGCTGCGGTCACGCCGCCGTGCCTGGCCTTGAGCGCGGGATCGAGCGAACCGGCGTTGACGCCAACCCGGATCGGCACGTGCCGTTCGGCCGCCGCGCGGGCGACGTCGCGGACGCGGTCGGCGTCACGGATGTTGCCCGGATTCAAGCGCAGCGCGTGCACGCCCTCGGCAAGCGCCCGCAGCGCCAGGGTGTGGTCGAAGTGGATGTCGGCCACCACCGGAATCGGACTCTCACGCACGATCGGCCCCAGCGCCGCTGCCGCCTGCTCGTCGGGCACGGCGAGACGGATGATCTCGCAACCGAGGCGAGCAAGACGTTGTATTTCACTCACGGTGGCCGCGACGTCGCGCGTGTCGGTCTTGGTCATCGATTGCACGGTGATCGGCGCGCCGGCGCCAACCTGAACCGCACCGAGGTGCACGGCGCGGGTGGTGCGGCGCGGTTGCGCCGCCGAGGGGGTTGCGTTCATGATCGGCGTTCTCCCGTGGGGTGGGTCGGAGCGGAGGTTACGCGGGTGGGGGCCCCGCGAGCAACAGGAAGGTGATGTCGTCGTCGTGGGCTTGGTTGCCGAGGTTGGTGGCCACCGCGGCCAGCAGTGCCTGATGGCAGGCCGTTGGCCCGCCCGGGGCATGCTGCGCGAGAATCTCGCCGACCAGGCGATCGCCGGTCTCTTCGCTGTGGTCGGGGGCAATGGCGCTGAGCAGGCCGTTGGTAGTGAGTAGCAATACATCATATTTCGATATCGCGAGCGTCGTCTCGGTGTTCCCCGCGCCTGCCGTGGCCAGGGGCGCGAGACCGTTGTCCGCGCCGGTGTCCGCATCCGGCTTTGCGCCCAACGGCTTGCCGGCCACGCCGATGCGTTCTGCACGGCCGCCGTGCCACCACCGCGGCGCCGGATTGCCCGCGTTCACCAGCCGCACGTGCGGCGCGGCGGTCGCTCCGGCCGGGGCCGCGGCGATGCCCACCAGCGTCAGCGCCACGCCCAATCCCTCGTCGCGGGCCTCGCGCAGCGAACGGGCGATGGCGTCGAGGTGGGTGACAAGAGGCGCCTCGGGGCCGAGCGTGCGCACGCAGGCCCGCACCAGGTGCAGCGTCAGCGCCGCCGGCAGGCCCTGTCCGAAGGCGTCGTTGAGCGTGCAGAGGGCGCGATCGGGAGTGGGTTGCCAGATGTCGAGCAGGTCACCTTTGATGGTCGGCGACAGTGCGCTGTGAAAGCGGGCCGGCAGACCGGCGACGCGCTCGAGGTTGGCCGGTGGCTGCATCTGCTGGTAGAGTCGGCGTGTCCAGGCCAGTTCCTGCAGGTCGCGGTCTTTCTCGATGAGCTGGCCGACGAGGTGCAGGCCGCGCAGGGTTGGGGCGATCTCGTCGGCGAGGGCGGCCGCGAGCGACAGTTCGGCGGGCGGATACGGCAAGCGGCCATTCTTGGGGGTCATGAACCAGGCGCCAACGATCGTGCCGCGATCGCGCAACGGCAAGACGTGGCGGAAACCCGCAGTGACAGCGGCGTTGAACCAGACCGCCGCCTCGGTGCGTCCTTCGGTCTCGAGCGCTTCGGCCAGCGCTTCGATGTCGTCGAAAGGCGGCCACGGTTCGAGCACAGTGAACCCCGTCGGCAGCTCGGGCGCCGACGCGTCGTCGGGATACCGCGCGGTGCGGCCGTCGGTGAACACGATGGCGGCACCGCCGAACTCGAGGATCGAGCGGGCACCGGCGAGTGCTCGCGCAAGGACCGCGGGCGGTGCCTCGGCGGCGCGCATCTCGGCAACGACATTGCGCAACACCTCACTGGGATCGAACGGTTTGCGGCCGAACCGGTGATCGACGAAACGTTGGATGGCATTCTTGATCGGTGAAAAGGTGGCCGCAATGGCGAGGGTCGAGACGATCGTGGCCACGAGGCCGGGCAACTCGAGAACACTCTGCATGCCGTTTTCGACCAGCTCCATGATGCCGGCCAGCATCGCCGTGAGCAGGGTGTAGACCACGCCGATGCTGATCAGCGCATCGACGCCCAACAAGTTGTACTTGAGAATCGCGTAGCCGATCAGGCCCGCCATCATCAACCCAAGGAAGGGAAATACACCGTATGGATAGACCGTCAACCCCGCATCGCCGCCGAGAAACCAGCGCGCGAGCGCCAGCAGCACCCCGCCTGCCGCCGCCGGCAGCACGAGACCGGCGATGACGTATTTGAGCCGTTGTTCCTGCAACCCGGTCTTTGGCGAGGCATTGGCACGCGAGAGGGTGTAGAGCGCCAGGGCCAGGTATCCAACGATAATGCCCTTGCCCACGCTCGACCAGGCGCCGAGGGTGACGCCCAGGGCGCCGGTCATGGTGATGACCGTCTCCGGCAGGCGACCGGTCCAGATCAAACCGAGCAGCACCAGCACCGGTACGAACAGGGCCAGACCCCGACGTTGCGTGTCGAGAATCGGGGCGCCGGCGACCGGCCGCGGAAAGAGGGCGATGAACAGGGCCAATCCGTAGGGCAACGTCGCCACCGGCGTGAACAACAGACGCACCAGGTGCGGGTGTGGACCGCATAGCAGAATCAGCAGTTCCGCGAGATCCCAGAGGAAGAACAGCATGAGCAAAACGGCAAAGACCTGGTTGACCGTCTTGCGGGGCGCCCGATGCAATACCAACCCGGCCAGCAACAGGTGGACCAGCATGGCCACCGCGCACAGGACGAGACTCATGCGCCCGCCGCGATCAGCGGAACTTCCAGTTTGGCTGCTGGATCCGCTCGTGGGGTGCGCGCATGCTCACGGCGGTGCGGATGGCGAACAGTTCTTTGCCCTGGCGGAGGCGCAACTGGACTACCATGAAGGTGATGCGCTTGCGTTGCCCCGAATCGTTTTCTTTCATGTTGAACGGTCGGAAGAACCGGTCGGGATCTTCGTAATACGGAAAGAAGATCTCCGGTTCGATGTTGTTGACGCGGATCATCGTCTTGGCCTCTTCGCGTTCGACCTGCCGTACGAAAATCGACTCGTTTGTATTGCTCTTTTCGAGCCGATACTCGACCGTCTGCATAGCGGCATTGCTGTTGATTTCGCCGTCATCGGACGGCACCCAGCGCAGAACGCGCAGGCTCTTCGAGGTGACCTGGATGATGTCGCGGGCGCAGCGCAGGTCTTGCGCCAGTTGTTCGAGGTTGCGCCGTGCCTCGCTCTGCAGGGTGATGCGTGTTGCTCCTGTATTGACGGTCTGCAAGCCCGTCGACTGCAGCAGGTAGAGCACGCCGCCGATCAACACCGACAACGACATGGCGATCAGCAGTTCGACCAGCGTGAAGGCCCTGGATTCCCGAGGCAATCGCCGCGGCAGTGCGTACTGTTTCATCGGTGCCGCCCCAGCATGGTCACGAGGAAAGCGATCCGGTGGTTGTTGCGGTCGTAGACCGTCACCTCGACCTTTTTGAGGCGGGGCGGGGTTGCTTTGTCGGCCGCGTCCTCGACCTTGGTGACGCGGCGAAACACGTTGTACTCATCGGAATACGGCAGATACTCGCGGCGGTAGACCTTCGCATACGCCTCTTTGAACAGCGAAAAGAGCTCTTTGCCCTCGATCGGCTTGATGCGCTCGTCGGTGAAGATGTCGTTGAACTTGGCGTTGAACGTCGACTCCTCGGCCATGTCGAACATTTTCAATCGCTGGTAGACCGGCTTGAACACAGCGAAATCGCCGGCAACGTCGTCGAAAGGCAGGCACTTGAGCTCTTCGATCTTCTCGCGGGCCAGATTGTAGGCGATGACCTGCTCTTTGCTCTCGATGCTGCCCTGCATGCCGAACGTAAACATGCGGGTGAACGGCAGCGCCACCAGGGCGACCAGGGCCAGCACCGTGAGCACCTCGACGAGCGTCACGGCCCGGCGGGCGCCGCCGGCCGCGCCGGGATGCGCGGTCTGCGGTTTATTCGGGTGCAGCCCGCCTCCGGCAAGACGGTCTGGCCGGTGGGGTGGGACAGTGTTCATCGGCGTTGCGGTTGGCATCGGTCTCCCGCCCATGGGTGGATCATCGTCGCCTATCATATCACGGTGTCAGATGCGGTGAAAGACGCAGTTGTGGTGGGACAGGTCACTGAAGATCAGGCTGGTGGTCTCGTGGTAATCTCTATTGCGTGCCGGTGTGAACTTCGATCGACGATCGGTGCCGGTAAGTGACGGACGGTGGCGAAGTCGCACCGTGCCAGGGAGGTCGGTTATGAGAGTGGGCGGGCGGTGGCACATTCTGGCGTTGGTGTTGGGTTGTCTGACTGTGGGCATCGGAATGATGGCCGGATGTCGATTCGGGATGGGCGATGCGGCGTCGGATGCGGCCGGGGTCGGTGCGTTGTTGTCGAGCACGTCTGACGTCCGACGAACGGCGCGGGTCGAACTGGCGTTTCAGGTGCGCCCCGATGGCGTGCCCGACCCGCGGCCGACTTTGCGTGCCGAAAAGACGGGTGGGATCACGGTGATCGCCCGCATCGTCGGGATTCGTGTGGGCCATCCCGAGTTGCCGCTCATCGTCGATGAGAAGAGGGCCGTGGCCGACCTGACCGGGCGCGTATCGCTGGTGTTTGACCGGATCGCCGCCGTGCCGTCGATGATTTCGGTGCGGATCGACAATGCCGCCATCGACGGTTACCGCAATTTCCAGGGCGCCGAGGATCTGCGTGAAGGCACCAACGCCGTGGTGGTGCAGCCGATCGGTTCCCGCTTCCGCCAGGATCTGGCCGCATCGGTTCTGCAAACCGCCGTGATGTCGTCCGACACCCTGCGTACTGCAGGCGCGGATCTCACCGCGCGGGCCCGCGCCGGCATCGGCCAGATGACCGACGATGAAAAGGGGCAGGCAACGGCGTATATGCAGGCGTTCAACCGGCTGTTGCGCAACGTGGCGCCGCCGTCGCATCTGCAGTTCGCCTACACCAACGAACGCAACGTATTGCAGGCGATTCGTCAGAGTGCGGTGGTATTCGAACGGCGTAACACCGAGTTGCTGGCCGGTGTGGACCTTTTTGGTGCCAGTTCGACCCAGGCCTTCGCCGACTGGTCGATGTTGCGCGATGCCGTCGACGGTCACGGCTTTGCCGGTTTCTACAATGGGGCTGAACGTGTCGAGGCGTTGCTGAAGGTGTCGGCCACTGGCGAGCGTCTCGCGGCCCTGGTGAATCCTGGCAAGATTGCGGTCATGCTCAATATGCCCGACGGTTCCGTGATCATCGGCGCGAACCATCGGGGGTTGGGGATGCCGGTGTTGGCGCGCTGGGATCCGGGGAGCGCCTCGGTTGCCGTGGTGCCGTTGGCTTCCGGTGGGCCGGCGGTCGCCGGTTTGCGGTGGGTTCGCTTCCTCGAACGCCTGACCGCTTCGAGCTACAACGGCGAGCCGAACGTCTATGAATTGCACGACGACGGGTACGGCAACCTGATCTCCGGATTTCAGGATCTGCGTTTCGATCCGGCGACGGGGCGCGATGTGCCGGTCAATGAATTGGGCATCGGCACCGGAACCTTCGTCGACCTGGTCATGCCGGCGCCGGGAGCGGTCTTCAATACAGGATTCGGCGGCTCCGGATTCCACATGGTGGTGCAGGCCTCGACCACTGTGGCGGGAGCACGCATCAGTCGCCTCGAGTACTATATGGACGACGTATTGTTGCATACCGAGACGGTTACCGAGGGTGCCGGCAACGCCCCGAGTCAATTCGTGTATCAGGTCCAGAACAATCCGAGCGCGGGCACCCATCGCCTGCGGGTGCGGGCCGTCGACTCGGCGGGAACCGAAGGTTTGTCGCGGGTGGTGCAGATCCGCTTCGTCGTGCCGCCGGTTCCGCCCATGCCGGCGTTTCAGGTTCGCGGTCCGTTCACCGTGCCGGCAGGGACCGTCGCGACCTACAGCCTGTTCATCCAGGCGCCGTGGGGATATGGCGGGCGGGTGCGCTGGGCCTGGGATTCTCCGGGTGACAGCAACGACGGTGCCAACGCCACGGTCGGCGCTTTTCTGACTGCCACCGTGGGGGATCTGGCGCTGGCGACGCAGACCGAATCGTCGTGGCTCGGCGCGACTGTGACCTGGCGGGCGCCTGAGGTCGGTCGGTGCGCGTTTATACAATGTAAACACATCAATGGCTTCGATCTCGCTGCGACCACGGAGTTGCCGGTGGTCGTGTTGGCCAGTGGTGTCGAGATGCAGGGTCCCGCGCGTTTACGGGTTGGTGAGAGCGCTTCGGTTACGGCCCGGGTAACCGCGCCCGCGTGGGCGAGTGCGGCCACGGTCCTCTACAGTTGGCGAGTGCTGGCCGATCCTTACAACGATTTCGTCCGCTCTCAGTGGGGAACGTCGCCCGTCTTCGTGGCGGCGCCGCCTACGAGTGCCGGCTTGTGGCGCTATGTGGTGGATTGTATTGATGGTTATGGTCAAGGACGGCCTCGGGTTGGGGGTTACCTCGAGGTGCCGATCGAGCCGTAGGGCGATCGGTGGTGACCTGCCGCGCATCGCCATCGTCAGCCACGGTTCGTGGCGACGGACTGTGCGTGGGCGAAGACCTCGTGCTGGTGGCCAGTGCCAGTTCGCCGAATGGGGCGATCACCATGATTCCGCCCAACCCGGCGAGCACCTGCTCGAGGTCGTGAGTTCATTGCCCGCAACGCTGCCGGGACCTGGCATTGTCGTGGAACAACGCCGGCAGGTTGGGTCGCCAGCGCTGCATCCGAGCCGCTGGGGCGTGTAGGCGACTGTTGTTGCCGTGCGAAAGCAGGTATCATGAGAGGGCAGAGGGCGCGTTGGCAACGTGCGGCAGCAGGGGTCGGTTGCGACTGCGCTCGGGCCGGGCGCCCCCGCGGTGCCCGCCATCCGGGCGGCAACCGCCCACTACGCCCATCGTGGGCTTGCGGGTTCATCAGCAGCGCCGGCGATGGCGCGCCGACATAGGAGAATGCAGTGAAGCCAAAGAATAGCGCAGAACGGTTGCTTGCCCTGCCGCGCAGCGTTGGGTGTTGCGGGGGCGTGGCCGGCATCCGGACCCTGGTGGTGGCAGCCGGATTCCTGGTGACGATGCTGCTGGGGTGTGCCTTGCCCGTGTCGCCGGTCGACTCCGGCGGGACAGCCCCCGTGACCGGTGTCAGCGCGGGTCTCCAGGCCTCCGTGCGCTTGCAGTTCACCCTCGACGACGAAGCCGTGGCGCCGTCACCGCCGCTCACCGCGCTGTCGGGGCGGCCCGCCAAGGCGGCCGCTTCCGTCGTCGTTCGCTTCATTTCGGTGTTCCCGGGCAGCACCCAGACCGTCGTGACCCGCAACGAAACACTTTCTGCCACCACCGGTGGCACCATCGATGCGACCTTCGCCAATGTGCCGGTGACGACCACGGTCGTCCAGGTCCAGATCGATGGGGCCCAGATCGGCGGTTACACCGATTTTCACGGGGTTGCCGACCTCGTGGCCGGTGCGAACACCGTCCGTCTCGTCGGCGTGGGCACCGGTTACCCGACCGATCGCGCCGCCCACCTCGTCGAACAGGTGGCCTTGACCGACGAAGCGCGTGCCCGGGCGCCGGCCGCTCTCGCCAACGCGGCGCGGTCAGCCGTCACGGCCGCCGGTACCACGGGTTCGTTCGCATACAGCGATGCATACAATGCATTGCTATCTCAGATCGTCCCGGCGTCGTTGGTGCGCCTGGTGGTCGATGCGAACCAGACCAGTCTCTCGGGTTTCCTGGCCACCGCGACCACGCCGCACTGGACCCTGGCCAACACCCAGGCCTGGTTGGCGTCCGAGGTTGCGCCGTTGACGCCGGCGCAGATGCTGTTCCTCGGGGTGATCCGGCACGGGGTGGGCGGCACCGGGTTCGTCGTCTCGGGCGATGCCGGCCGCACCCAGGCGGCGGTAACGCGCTACGACACGACCAGTCACAACATTGGTGATTATTGCAGTCATGCCGGGTCGCTCGGCTGCGGTATGGTCATGGCCGATCGCTCCGTCGTCGTGGGTGGCTACGACCGCACGGCGCAATGTCCGATCGTGTTTCGCTGGGCGGGCACCACGGCGGGAAGCAGCGCCAACGCCTCATCGCTGGTCTGGGTCCGCCGCTTCACCGAGTTGCCGGCCACGACCGATCCGAACCCGGCAGTTCGCCACATCGGGATCGACGGATCGGGGCGCCTCGTCTGCTCGGTGCGCAATGCTGCGGCCGGAACGTGGGCGCTCTATCGGCTCGATGCGGCCACGGGAGCCGGGGTTGCCGTGTCTCCCAGCACAGCCGGGAGCGTGACGGTTGGCGAGATCCCGGTGCCGGCGAGTTACACCGCGGTCGGTCTGCCGTTGGCGGCAACCAGTGCGACGATCGCGCGCTTCAACGCGTTGACCCTGGTGATGCTGTCGAACCGGACGGCCAACAGCGTGGGCGCAACCGTGGCGGTGGCGGCCGGCAGTGCTTCGTTGCGCCAAGCGTCCGGGCGCCCGGTCGCGACCGCACGCACCGACGTCGGTGCCGGTCATCCCGAGCCCGATCAAGACTTGCAGCGGCGCTTGCGCGCTGTCGAGAAGAGCATGCCCCGGCCAATCGAGGGGCGGGCCAGTCCAGGGGCGGCGGTCCGGTCGACGGTGCGCGCCGATACGGTCGGGCAGTCGGTCCAGTTCATCATGTACCCAGGCGGGACCACGTTGTCGGCCACCTGTCGCAAGGTCAGTCCAATTGCTGGCCAGACTGGAAATACGTTGTATTACCTCGACGATGCCGCGGTCTACGATGCCACGGCGCAGTCACTGATCAACTCACTCGATGCCGCATGGCCACCCATCTACCAGACGAACCGGGCGACGTTCGGCGACGAACCGGGGACCACGTTCGACGGGCTCACGCTCGGTGGCGATATCACCATCCTGTTGACCCCGTCGATTACCGGTTCGACCGCCGGTTACTTCTACAGCGGCGATCTGTATGCGCCCGATCGCATCATCGGCGGGCTGACCAATCAAAGAAAAATGTTTTACATGAAATACAACCCGGCGCAGACCACGGTCGCCGGGCTGTCCGGCACGATGGCGCATGAGTTCCAGCACATGATCAACTTCTTCCAGCGCAAATCGTTGGGTGTCGATGAAGCCGACTGGCTCAACGAAGCGATGTCGGGTTATGCCGAACACGTGAATGGCTACGGCGCGTCGACGAACCAGTCGAAGGCCCTGCAGTCGCGCTACTACCTGGCGGCGGTCAACCGCACGGTTCTGCCGGCGGGCGAACTCGATGAGTCGGTCGGTTGGCCCGGCAACAGCGAGAGTTACGGCCAGGTCTACCTGTTCGGCACGTGGTTGGGCCAGCGCTACGGCGCGAATGGGTCGCTGCGCGGTCTGTTGACGCAGGGCACCGCCGGGCGGGCCGCCGTGGCCGCCCTGACCGGCAAGCCGTTCGACCGGGTGGTGGCCGAGTGGCAGATGGCCCTCTACGTTAACGCCGTGGGCACCGGGTCGATTTACGGTTACAACGATCTCGATCTGCGCCGCACCTACACCTTCACCAGTCCGTTGGCGCCGGTCACCCTGACCGGACCGGCGGTGACGGCGAACACCGGGACCCTGCCGTTCTCGACCCCGACACTGACCCTGGCGCCGTATACCTGTGCCTACGTCGAAATCACCAATGGCCCGACCGTGGGTCCGATCACCGTGACCGTGCCGGCCACCGTCGCCGCATTCGCCATATACCGGTAACGTGGGGGCGCACGGCGGTGCGCCCCTACCGCGGCGGTGCGCCACGACGTGGCGTTGGACCCCGACGCGGTCGCCGATGGCGATGCCCCCGCGGGACCCCGATGACAATACGCGGTATGTATGCCGGTCACCGATCGACTGTCGTTACCAGAACCGTGATGTCGTCGGCCTGCGGACCGGGCAGAACCAGGCGCCGCTGCCAGTCGACGATCGTCGTCACCGAGGCGACCGGGTCGGGGCGCAACAACCCGGGCAGGTCAGCGGTCAGGCGCTCATAGCCGAGCTGCCCCCAGGGGGCGTCGGCTTCGACCAGGCCATCGGTGTAGAACACCAGGTGATCGCCGGGACGCAGGTCGTGCGTAGCGTTCTGAAATGCTGAACGCGAACGGGTTCCCAAGGGGAAGTGCCGGCTCTCGAGCATCTCGACCCGGCCATCGCGCACGAGGATCGGGTCGTTGTGACCGGCATTCGAGAAGGTGAGCGCGCCGGCGGTCGGATCGAGCAGGGCGAAGAAGAAGGTCATCATCTTCTTGCGCTTGATCGTTGCGTTCAGCATGTCGTTCAGACTGGTCAGGGCGCGGGCGGGGTCGACCTCGCCGCGCATGAGATGCGACATCAGCGACTTGGCCATGGCCATGACCATGGCGGCGCCGACGCCGTGCCCCGACACATCGCCGACGACCACGACCAGGCGACCGTCACCAAGAGGCAGGTAATCGAAGTAATCGCCGCCGACCTGGGCGGCAGGGGTGCAGGTGCCGTACGCCGCGCACGGGCCCACGCGGATGCCGGTGGGCGGGAAGAGACTCTCCTGCACGATGCGCGCCAGTTCCAGGTCGGCCAGCCCCGCCATCATGTCGTTGAAGGTGGCCGACAGATCGCCCAGTTCGTCGCGCTCGAGCACCGGAATGCGCACCTCGAATCGGCGGTCGCGCAGGGCTTCGACGCCGGTAGCCAGATGGCCGACCGGTTCGAGGAACTTGCGGGCCAACATCGTGCCGACGGTGACGCTGATCAGCAGCATCGCCAGGCCGATCAACGACATCTGGAAGCGGGCAAGGTCCAGTTCGCTGCGGATGCGTCGGTCAGCGGTGAGGGCGAGCAAATCGTATTCCTCGAGACGCTGCCCGTGGATGCCGGTGACCAGATACTGTGTGGCGCCGATGGTGACGCGGCCACGCACCCCGAGGGTGTTGGTGCGGAGTCGTTCGACAAAGGGACGCAGCGCGTGACGATGCGCGAAATCGTGCGGGACGCTGCGCGACTCCAAATTATCGATGTGACGCCCCCACAGAATCGTGTCGGGAAGTTGACGCTCGACCGCGGTCAATTTGCTGCGCAGGTAGCGGTTTTCCATGGCGCGATGCGCCCAGCCCATAAATACGAGATATTGCGCTCTTCCTCTGCCGTCGCGCAGCGGAATGAGCGCATAGATGCTGCGCTTGGCGCCGAACATCAGTTCGGCGACACGATTGACGGCCCGGGCCAGTTCGTAAAAAAACCGGTCCATATCGTAGCCGGCAAATGCCGCCATGGCCGAAGTGATCTGGTCGTCGCCGGCATCGGCGTCCATCTCTTCAACATTGCTGCTTTTGAGCAGATTCGAGGTCCACGATTTGAGCGTGCGGGCCAGTTGCTCGTCCAGAGCCCGTGACTGTCCGCGCATGTAGGCGATGGCGTTGCCGCTCTCGTCGTGCAACGACATCGTTTCGGGCGTGATCAGCCGCTCGAGCTTGCGAAACCGGGCCATCGCGGCGGTCAGCAGCGGGACGCGGGCCACCAACGGGCGCTGGTTGACCAGCTTGATCCGCGTCTCGATCTCGCCGATGATCTGCGGGTAGTTGCGATCGAAATTGGTCAGCGCCGACTCGATCTCGGTGTGGATCTGGTTTTCGAGCAGTTGTTCCCGCTCGGTCAACGAGTGTCGGGCGTTCACTGTCATCAGCGCCAGCGGCATGCCCGCCGCATAGGCAAACAAGAGAATCAGCTTGAGGCGGATCGAGAGATAGACGGTCCAGTGGCCGGCCATGACCCGCCAGGAGAGCCAGGCGAGGATGCCCACGAACAGCGCCGAGGCAAGAGATAGCAATACTCTGTAGGTCTCCAGGGTGCGCATCGGTCGCTCGGCGTCGGCGGCGAGCAGGCGCACGGTCGGCAGCGACAGGCACTGGGCCCACCGCCAGCCCTCGTGCAGCAGGGTCTCGCGCGGGTGGCTGCGAAAGGCCGCGGCAACGAATGGCACGCGGTCGGCGAGCTCGCCAAACGCGGCCGCATCCTCGTGCAGGGGGCGATTGAGGTCGATGAGGCCGAAGCGGATGCTTCGGCTGCGTTGTTGCATGGCCTTGACCCGGTCGCGCAGCGCGATCGATTCAAATCCTTCGCCCTGGTTGACATGCACGAGCAATACTCCGGCCGGGTGCCAGCGGCCGACGAAGAGGAGGGCGCGCTGGTCGTTGAACGATGCGGGGTTGAGCGCGTCGCGCCCGAGATCTTCTAGGCGCACCAGGGGGCCGAGCCACGGCCGGAACATGTTCCAACAGATCTTCATCGTCCGCGAACTGCCGCGGGCGTGCTCGCTGTACGCGGTGAAGAACCGTTGCAGGATCTTGCGGGGCGGCCGGCCATCGGTGGCGGCGGCCTCGATGCGGCCGGTGCCGTCGAGAACGGTGATGGTGAAGACGCCGGGAAACCGGCGATGCAGGTAGGCACGCATGCGGGCGGCCATGCGCATGGGTTGCGGACTCTTGAAGATGCGCTGCTCGGCGCTGCGCAGGACGACGCCGAGAAAGGTCTGCGTGTCGCGCCAGTTGTCGATGGCGGCGAGGGCCCGCAACATCCGGCGCTCGCGGGCCTGGGTGGCGCGGCTTTCCCGGCGCGCCCAGTCCTCATTGGCGCCGTAACACAAAAGCAATACGGGAATGCCGAAGAAAACCAGGCAGAACACCAGCCAGCGCAGCCGCGGAAACTCGGGACCGGTGGCGGAGACCGGATCGTGACGGGCGGTACTCACGGTGGCGATGCCGGCATCGGCGGCCGGTCCTGCGCCAGTTGCAGCACGACCAGCGAGATGTCGTCGTCCTGGGGCCCGGGCCGGACGACCCGGTTGTGCCAGGCGCGCAACGCGCCTTCCGTGGCCTGTGGATCGGAGCCGAGCATGGCCGGCAGTCGGGCCATGAGTTCGCTGGTGCCCAGTTGCGTGCCGTCGTGGCCGACGGCCTCGACCAGCCCGTCGGTGTAGAACAGCACGGTGTCGCCCGGCTCGAGCATGAACTCGGCATTCTTGTAGTTCGGGCGTGCCCGGATGCCAAGCGGGGCCTGGTTCAGTTCGAGCATGGTGACCGTGGTGCCGCGCACGAGCAGCGGCGGGTTGTGCCCGGCATTGCTGACGAACATCCGGCCGGTGCGCAGCTCGCACAGCGCGAAGAAACAGGTCATCATCTTCTTGCGCTTGATGGTCGCAAGAAATACGTTGTTAATACGTCCGAGCAGTTGTGCCGGATCGGTCTCGGCGGCGACCTCGAGAGCGAACAGGGCTTTGGCCATGGCCATGACCATGGCGGCGCCGACCCCGTGGCCCGACACGTCGCCGATGATGATGGCCAGACGGTCGCCGGGAAGCGTGAAGTAGTCGTAATAATCACCGCCGACCTGGGCTGCCGGCAGACACGAGCCGAACACCGTGGCACCCGGCGCCGTCAGGGCCGTGTTGGGGAACAGGCTTTCCTGCACGATGCGGGCGACCTCGAGATCGGCGAGGCCTTCCATCATTTCGTTGAAGGTGGCGGCCAGATCGCCCAATTCATCGCGGTCGAGGACGGGCACGCGCCGGTCGAACTGGCGGCTGCGCAGTGCGGCGACGCCGAGCGAGAGGTTGCCGACCGGCCCCAGGAAGCTGCGGGCGAGGGTGGCGCCCACCGAGAGCGCGATGGCGAGCATGCCCAGCGCCATCGACCCCAGTGACCAGCGGATGCGGGTCAGCTCGGCCCGGATCAGGTCGTCGCGCGTCACGGCAATAAGGTGATACTCCGACAACTCGACGCCGCGCACCCCGGTGACGAGATACACCGTGCCGCCGCGCACGATTCGTTCTTTGACCGTTTGATTGCGTAGTTTCAGGCGAGCCTGGATCGGGACCACCAGGCGAGAGTAGCTGAACTCGGACGGACAGGAGTGTTATCTATACTCGTCGTTGTAGGCGAACACCTCGGTGTCGGTCAGTTGTTTGCACATCGGTTTGAGCGACTTCTTGACGTAGCGACGCTCCAACAGCTCGCGTCGCCAGGCGAACATCGCGAGAAACGGAGCGCGACTGCGCGCATCGAGCACCGGGTACAGGCAGGCGACGCTGGACCGTGGCCCAAAGCGGAACTCGGCAAACTGGCGAAGTTGCCGGGCCAGGTCTGAAAACATTCCTTGCGGATCCATGCCGCTGACCGTCGCCAGCCCCGAGAACAGCGCGCTGCCCGAGACGTCTTCCATGTCGGGCTCTTCCTGGGTGTTGAGGCTGCGCATGATGTTGACGACCACGTTCTTGAGCATCTTGAGCGGAACATTGAAATCGTTGGGGGTGACGACGGCGCGCCAGCGGCGCTCGCCATCCTCGCCGATCAGTTCGCACATCGATGGGGCGAACCGGTCGGTTACGCGTTGCATGCGCTCCTTGGCGACGTCCATGATCGGCCGGTGGGCAGGTGCCTGCTGGCCCATGACCGCGTCGATGGCCGCTTCGATTTCGCCCAGGCTCCCGGGCATGTTCTTGTCGAACTGCAGCAGGGCCTCTTCGGTACTGCGAAACACCTGGTTTTCGAGCACGGCGCGGCGTTCGCCCAGGTAACTGTGACCGGTGATCCCCATGACCGCCAGGGGCAGGCCGGCTGTGTAAGCGAACAACGCCAATAGTTTGGCGCGGATCGACAGATAGAGCGCCCAACGGCCGCTCATGACCTGCCACGCCAGCCACGAGAGGGTGAAAAACACCAACAGCAATGATGCAAATACGATGTATTTCAAAGACTGCGGTTGTGCCGCCGCCGGGTGGCGGTGGTCGTACACGGCAAAGAGCCGCGTCGAAGCGCGGATGATGCGCTGGGCCCACCAGTGGCCGTTGATGAACAGATGCCCGTGGGGACTGCTCTCGAACGCCTTCACCACCTCGCCCAGATCGCCACCGCGTGGGCCGATCTCGGCGGCCACCGAAGCGAGCGGCCAGCGCACGTCATGCAGACCCACGCGAAACGGCGACGACTGGGCGTTGATACGGGCGACCTGGTCGTGCAAGCCGATGATCGACCACTGCGGCACCCGGTTCATGTGGGCGATGAACATGCCGCTGCGATGGGTCGGCGAGAGATAGACCTGGTGCCGGCGCTCTTTGTACGACGACAGCGAGAACCCACTGGGAAAACTGGCGCGCGGAGAGATGGTCGAGCCGAGATACGCGCGAAACATGGGGAAGTCGCGGGTCAGCAGGTCTTTGTAATACGAACGATTGACATAGTATTGCGTGACCGTCTGCCACAGCCTCGAGAGGATACGTCGCGGCGGGCGGCCATCGGAAACCTCGGGGACCACCCGCCCGGTGCCGTCGAGGAAGACGAACTCGAAGACCCCCGGGAATCGGTGCTGCAGATGGCGACGGACCGCGGCGAACGTCTGTTGGGGATGCGCACTGCCAAACACCTGCTGGTTTGCCTCGGCAAGCACCACCTTGAGGAAGTTCGTTGGCTCCCGCCACTTCTCGAGACCCGACAACAATTGTTCGAGTTGTTGCACCTGGCGGGCCGTGCGCTGCTGTTCTGCCTCGTGCCAGATCTGCTGCAGCGCCATGCCGGCAAGCAGCAGGGGCACGCCAAAGAACACGAAACAGGCCACCGCCCAGCGCAGACGGGGATACTCGGGCGCTGAAATACGCGGTATTTCAGTCATGGGCGAGGACGAGCACGGTGATGTCGTCCGCCTGTGGGCCGGGAGCCGCCAGTTCGTAGAACCACGTGCGCAGGAGCGCCTCGCCGGCGCGCGGGGTCTGGCCGGCCAGTTGCGGCAACACCGCCTGCACGCGCTCATAGCCGATCTGCTGGCCGTTCTTGGCGAACGCTTCGACGAAACCGTCGGTGTAGAACAGCACGCGGTCGCCGGGTTGCAGGTCGAGGGTGGCGTTCTTGTACACCGCCTTGCTGCGCGACCCCAGCGGGAAATTGTGCAGTTCGATCGGCGACACCGTGCCGTTGCGCACCAGATATGGGTCGTTGTGGCCGCCGTTGCTGAAGATCAGGCGACGGTTGGCCGGTTCGATGACGGCATAGAGACACGACATCATGCGCGACCGCTTGAGGGTCTTGAACAAGACTTTGTTGATCATGTCGAGCACGTGATTCGGTTCGGCCGCTGCCTCGGCCACGTGCGACACCATACCTTTGGCCATCGACATGACCATCGCCGCGCCGACACCGTGGCCCGAGACATCGCCGATCAACACGCCGAGGCGCTCGCCCGGCAACGCGAAGTAGTCGAAATAGTCGCCCCCCACCTGACTCGCCGGTACGCAGGTCCCGAAGATGCCCGTGTTGCCGACCTGCAGCGCATCCCGCGGGAACAGGCTTTCCTGAATGACGCGCGCCACCTCGAGATCGCCCATGCCCTCGATCATCGCATTGAAGGCTTGCGACAGGTCGCCGAACTCGTCGCGATCGAGCACCTGGACGCGCACCTCGAAGCGGCGTTCGTTGAGCGCCTTCATGCCGCTTGCCAGTTCGCCGATCGGGGTGAGGAACTTGCGGGCCAGGAAGGCACCGACGGTGATGCTGATCATAATCATGACCAGACTGCCGACCCCGATCTGCCACACCAGCAGGTCGACTTCCTCGTGGACCCGGCGGCAGGAGGTCATTGCCACGAACGAAAACTCGACCAGCTCCTGGCCACGCACGCCGGTGAGCAGGTACTCTTCGCCCTTGATCCGGATCCGCCCGCGCAACGTGCCGGTCTGCGACTGCAACGTGCGAATGAAGGGGCCCAGTTCGCTGCGAAAGCGGAAGTTGAACGGGTGGCAGTCGCCGGGGCGACGGCTGTCGGCATAGAACTCGGTGTCGGTCAACTGGCGGGCGGCGCGCGTCAGATGGCGTTTCACGTAACTGCGTTCCATGGTCGGCCGGTGCCAGTGAAACACGCCGATCAGGCGCACAAAGCCGGTCTTGTCGGCGAGCGGGAAGACGGCCTGCACCGACCGCTTCTCGGCCAGCCGCATCTCGATGACGCGGGTCACCGTGCGGGCGATCTCGGCGATGAGATACTCGACATCGACGCCGAACGCCGAAGCCATGGCCGACAACTGCGTCGAGGCGAGATCGTTGAGCTCAGGCGCCTGATTGTTCAGGCTGCGGGAAATCTGCACATAAACCTGCTTGAGCATCGAGATCGCTTTGCGGCCGTCTCTGTTGCCACCCGGAGGTTCGGGCATCACCATCTTGCCGCGTTCGTCGATCAGTTCGGCCGTGCCCGACCTGGTCAAGCTCTGGGCGCGCAAAGCGCGGCGGATGGCGATCTCGACGAAGCGTTGGGTGTTGGCGATTGGAGTCAGGAAGATGCGCCGCATGATGCGTTGGGCCTCGCCCAACATCAGTGGCAGCTTGCGGTCGAAGAGCAACAACGCCCGCTCGTTTTCGAGCCAGATGCGATTCTCGAGACCCAGGCGCCGCTCCCGCACGTAGTTGAACGCCTCGAGGCCCATGACCGACAGCGGCAGGCCGACCACGAAGAGGAACAGCAGCATGAGCTTGGCGCGAATCGAGACGTATGGCGACCATGGGCCAAGCATGAGGTGCCAGGCCCCCAATGCCAACAGGCCGAACAACGCGCTGATACCCAGTGCCAGCGTCACCCGTCGTTGTTGGAGCGCCGCTGCCGAGACGTCGGCAACGGCCAGGATCACGCGGTTGGTCGACGACACCACGCGTTGCGACCACCAGCGCCCATCGTATTGCAGATAATTGCTCGGATTGCTGCCAAACAGGCGCACCACCTCAGGCAGCGCCGCGACCTCGGCGGCAGACCACCCGGGTGCAAAGGGTTCGCTGCGCGTGCTGTCGACGATGGCGGCACGAATCGGGCCATGCAATATGTTGTATGCTCTTGCGCGGTCGCGCAGGCCGATGCCGTCCCAGTCGGCGCCCTTCCTGACATGGCACAGGATGCTGTAGTGGGACCGGGACGGTTCCGAGACAAACAGGTAGTTCTTCGGCTGCTGATACGAGGTCAGTTTCAGGCCGAACTGAAAATTGCCGTGGGTGCGCAGCAGCGGGCCGATCAAGGCGCGATACCGGTCGTAGTTGTCGGTGAGGTCGCTGGTCTTGCTGAGAACCTGGCGGGTGGTGTCACGCCAGAACGCTTCATAGGGAGTGGTACTGGCAATGCGGTCCGACAATTCAGGGACCACGTTGCCCCGGTGGTCGAAAATGACAAACTGAAACAGGCCGGGAAAACGGCGCGCCAGGTTGCGGCGCAGTGCCGGCCACACCTGCACGAACTCGCGCGGTGACCGCCGACCTTTGCGCATCGCCCGTCGCCGGGCCTTCTGCAACTCGTTGGCGACGGCCGCGAGGACGCCCGGTGAATCGAGTTCCTGCAAGAGCTGCTCGAGGTAGAGCTCGGGCTCGATGGCCGCATCGAAGACGCCCATGACCCGGTCGAGGCGACGCACGACGGTGTCGCGCCGGTTGGCTTCCTCGGCGCTCCAGAACACATTGCACGCATGGGTGGCCAGCAACAACGGCACGCCAAAAAACACCAGCGAAAACAGCAGCCAGCGTACCCGGGCGCGCCAATCGTGAGACGGCACGTTGGCGGCCGTGGGCACCGTCGTCGCCGGTGACAGCGGGCTGCTGGTCTGGCTCACGTCGTTGCCTCTGCCGGGCCGGGTGCTTGCCATTGGACCACCACCACGGTGATGTCATCGGCCTGCGGACCAGGCTGCGCCAGTTGTCGGTGCCACTCGCGGATCGCCGCCTCCGTGTCGACTGGTGTCGCCCGGCGCATGCCGGGCAGATCCGCGAGCAGACGTTCGTAACCGATCTGTTCCCCGTTGCGGCCGAGCGCTTCGATCAGGCCATCGGTGTAGAACAGTACGACATCGCCGGGACGCAGCGCGGTCTCGGCGTTGGCGAACTTCGGCCGCGCGCTCATGCCCAGCGGATAGTTGCGCATCTCGAGGGTTTCGATTCCCTGGTCTCGCACGACGTACGGGTAGTTGTGGCCGGCGTTGCACCACGACATCTTCCCTGTCGCCGGATCGATGATGGCGAAAAAGCAACTCATCATGCGGCTGCGTTTGAGATTACGTAGTATTACGGTGTTGAGTGCCGCCAGCACCCGTGCCGGGTCGATCTCGCTTTCCGACATGTGGGCCACGATCGCCTTGGCCATGGCCATGACCATCGCCGATGCCACGCCGTGGCCCGAAACGTCACCGATCAACAGTGCCACCCGGTTCCCGCCGATGGGGAAGTAGTCGTAGTAATCGCCGCCCATCTGCGACGCCGGCAGACAACTGCCATACACCGACAACGCGTCGATCGTGGCGGCGGTCTGTGGGAACAGGCTCTCCTGAACGATGCGGCCGACCTCGAGATCGGCCATGCCTTCCATCATGGCGTTGAACGTGGTCGACAGGTCGCCCAGTTCATCGCGATCGAGCACGGCGATGCGCCGATCGAAGCGGCGATCCTGCAGAGCCGCGACTCCCAGTGTCAGGTGTCCGACCGGTTCGACGAACTTGCGGGCCAGCAGGTTGGCGACGCTCAGACCGATGAGAATCATGGCCAGGCTCATGACGGTGTACTGCCGGCGCAGGCCACCGATTTCGCGACGCAGGCTGTGGTCGGCGGTGATGGCTACGAGGCAGTAATCGCCCAGTTCGCGGCAGCGCACCCCGGTCAACAGCCAGGTGACGTCGCCCCGAACGATGCGGCCGCGCATGGTCTGTGTCTGCGCGGCGAGTTTCTCGAGGAAATCGCCCAACGGGCGGCGCCACCGCGACCGCGCCGGCACGCTGCGGGACTCGCGGCCCCGATTCCAGGCAAAGAGCCGCGTGTCCTCGAGCCGCTTCTGGGCGAGGCCGAGATAACGCAACGTGTAGAAGTGCTCGATCCGATTGCGGCTCCAGCCCACGACAGCAAGAAACCGGGCGATTCCCGCGCCGTCCAACAGTGGGATCAGCCCCTGCAATGAGCGGTTTTCGCCGATCTTGAACTCGGTCAGCTTGTTGAGACCGCGGGCGATGTCGGACATGATCACGCCCAGATCGAACCCGGCTTTGCCACTGCCCTCGGCAAATCCGCCGGCACCGCCGCCCAGTTCGCTGTTGTCGACCGGTTGGCCGTTGAGACAACGCAGCAGATTCACGTAGATGACCTTGACGTCTGAAAACGACAACACCGAACTGCGTTCCGCCCGATCGGTGTCGTTGAACAACTGCCGCCCGCGCTGGTCGAACAGTTGCAGGACGGATGGGCGCATGGTTTTCTGCAACCAGCGCAACCGCTCGCGGGTTGCCTCGAGCATCTCGGTGCCGGTGGCCTGAACGACACCGAGCGTTTGCAGCATCTGTTGTTGCATCTCGCCGACGCCGATGGGAAAACGCTGGTCGAACAGGTGCAGGGCGCTTTCCATGCCCAGGTGCACCTGATTCTCGAGGCCGGTGCGGCGCTCGGCCAGAAAGTTGAAGGCGTTGATCGACATTGCCGTCAGCGGCAGGCCGACTATGTAGAGAAACAGCGCCAGCAGCTTGACCCGGATCGACAGATACAGCGGCCAGCGGCCCAGCATGACCAGCCAGGTGATGACTGCCAGCACGGCGAACACCAGGGTCACCAGGGCGACCAATTGCAAACGGGGTTTGTCGGCGTCGGAGTCATCGAGGTCTTTGGCCAGAGCCAGCAGTCGTGAGGTGGGCGAGACCAGGCGATGCGCCCAGATGCGGTTGGCGCTGCGCATGATGCTCATTGGCGATGTTTCGAAGCGGGCGACCATCTGCCCCAGCTCCGGAACGTCGGCGCCGAATCCGGTCAGTTTCGTCAAGTCTTGTTCGATATCGATCATGCCGACGCGGATGCCGCGGGTGACCCGGTTGATGGCCCGGGCGCGATCGCGCATGGCCAGGACCTCCCAATCGTCGACCTGGGCGAAGTGGACGATCATCATGCCGTGCCGGTTCGGCTTCGCCACGTAGACGAACGCCCGTTCCGGATTGTAGGACGCCAGCATCACCTCGCCGTGCAGCGTTTCGCGGTAGCGCAGGAGCATGCCCAGAAAAGCACAATACATCGACCAGTTCTTGCGCCAACCACTGGTGTCGCCCTGCACCGCGCGGCGGTAGTCGGCCGACAGACGGCGCAGCACGACGCGCGGCGGTTTCCAGTTGGTGGCGTCGGCAACGACCTCGCCACGCTCGTTCAGGCTGGTGATCGTCATGATCCCGGGGAAGCGTCGGTCGAGATGGGCGACGAGCAGACGCCGGGTGCGCTCGGGATTGGCGCTGCGTTCGACGCGTTGCTGCACCTCGCCCAACAAAGCCGCCATGAAGGACTTGGTGTCCTTCCAGGCTTCGAGTGCCGAGATCGTGCGTTCGAGGCGTTCTTCGAGGCGTTGTTGGCGGACCGCGCTCCGCTGCATCCAGACCTGGTTTGCGAAGGCACAGACCAACCACAGCGGGATGCCGTAGAAGACGAGGCAGAACACCACCCATCGGCAACGTGGGTATTCGTTGACGGACGGCCCGGGCATGGCCCATGCTAACACGGGTTTGCCCTCAGGCAGAAGAGATTTGACCGGCCGGTCTCAGACCTGCGTGCAGGCGCGCGCGGGCGCGATCAAAAGCGGCCGATGAGCAGGTTGGCCTCGAGCGTCAGTCCTTCGAGTTTGACCGGCAGGACCCCAGCGAAAAAATACCCGGCGCTGAACTCCAGATGAATCGATCGCTTGATGGGCAACACCCAGACGAGTTGCGGCTCGAAGTAGGTGAAGTTGCCCTTCGCCAGGGTCTTCTGACCGACGATGGTTTTCAGTTCGTAACCGCCGCCGCCCAGTCCGACGCGCCATTTGAAGTTCATGTCGCGCCAGTAGTAGTCCTCGAGGGTGATGCCGCCCATGCCGACCGACAGACGCATGCTGTTGCCGTTGAGAATACCGATGCTCCCGGCGACGCCGAGACGCGGATCATCGGGGCGGCCCCCGAAAATGCGCAATCCCCAGTGAAACATCTCCCCGCCGAAGTCCATCGGCCCGCTCGCGCGCTTGAACTTCAGCGTCGGGCCGCCCGCGCCCATCGAGGGTCCGCGCACGGTGTCGGCCTTGTCGTCCTTGATCTCGATCATCGGCCGGGCGGCTGCGGTCGCCGCTGCCGGCGCCAGCAGCGCCCAGACCAGGCAACCCATGAGGATCACCCACAGACGGCGCATCCGTTCCTCCGGTCGATCGAGATAGAGATCTTGGCCCTCTATCGGCAGGTTGCGCGAAAAGGTCGAGGGAACCACGAAGAATCCCCGGCGGTTGCGGGCCGCCGCGAAACGTGGCGCAGGGGTCGTCAGCGCTTGGCGCCCGCAATTCGTTCTGCTATGCTTGAAGCACCGGCCCCGCCCGCGCACGAGGCGCGCAGGGCAAACGACCCGGCCGGGTCGGCGTATAGCAATATGTCGTATGTATCATCGTGCTCGTGCCTGTCGGCGAGCGCAAGGAAGCGAAGATCATGACCACGTTTGCCCTGCAGCCGCCGCCCTATGCTGTCGATGACGCCGCGCTCGAGCGCGACACCGAGGTCGAGACCTTCTGTTCGGGAGGGCCGGGCGGCCAGCACAAGAACAAGACGCAGACTGCGGTGCGCCTGAAGCACCGGCCGAGCGGGCTGCTGGTGGTGGCCACCAGCGAGCGGTCGCTGCGCGACAATCTGGCTGCAGCCTTCGCCAATCTGCGTCGCCGTCTCGAGAAGCTCAACTTCGTGCCCAAGAAACGCCGCCCGACCAAACCCGGCCGGGCCGCCGTGGCGCGCCGCCTCGACGAGAAAAGCCGCCGCAAGAGCGTGAAGCTGCATCGCGGCAAACCCCGGCACGACGACTGATCGCGTGTGGGCGTTGGTGAGCCGCCAGCCGTTGCGATCCGTCATCCGGTGGCGGCAACGGGGCTGGGCGCCCCCACACTGCGTCCATCCAGGACGTTCGCCTCAGGGTCGGGGGCGAAAGTGACGATGTACTGAGCACCCGGAACTTTTCTTTATGAGGGTGAAGTCGATGGCGAAGGTCAAATCGTGGTTTTCTCTCGATGAGGTGGCGGAGGCGCTCGGCGTGGCCAAGCGTGCGGTGTGGGAAACGATGTTGTGCTACCCGGAGTTTGTCCAGCCTCTCGTGGCGGTCGACGGCCATCTGGCCTTCTCGCGACGCGACCGACGTCGCCTCGGTTTCATCAAGTCGGCGCGCACCCGCGGTTTCACCGAACCCGAGATTCGTGAACGCTTGACGGCCGCTGCCAGCCCCGCTGTCGCCTGAGTCTGGTCGCGGCGGCCGCCCGCCGGGCGGTCAGTCGCGGATGCACAACACTTGACGGGGCGTCGCCACCGCCGAAGACTCGACGCGCCAGCCGATGCCGCGGGCGTAGCCCAGATAACGCAACCCGGGTGTGGCTTCGCGGTCGAGGTGGAACCGGCAGTGGTCCAAGGTCCGCCCGGTGAGGCGGGCATTGACCCGTGACGCATCGGCCGCCGTTGGCAGGCGCCACCCACCGCCGATCGCGGCGCACGCCACGCGGGCCTCGCGGATCGTCATGGTCACCGGCTTCTCGCGGCCACGGTAGACATCGGTGATGATCCGCCACCGGTCGCCCTGGTAGCTGACCGCACTGTGGCCACGCGCGGGCGGCGGGCCGTGGATGATGACCTTGACCGTTCCGGTCAGAAAACCCAGAGCGAGCAACGGTCCGACGATGAAGGGCCACGCGCCCAGGTAACCGATGGGACGGATGACGGCGCGAACCCCCGGCCCGATGCCGAGCCAGATCGTCTCGGGCAACCACAGGCCGAGCACCAGTGCCAGGATCGAGCCGGTGATGAACCCGAGAGGCGGCCCGAGGCCGCTGGTGCCAAAAACCGCCATGGCCACCCCGCCGCCAAATGCGAAGCCGGCCAGGGCGCACGCGGCGCCCATGCCGACCATTACATTGTGACCCGGTGGATTGAGTTTGAAGAATCGGGTGTCGCGATACGGTTGGCGGTAGTTGATCTCGCGGTCGAGCTCGGCCGCGTCGACGGCATCCGGGTCGCCAACCCTGTGTGCCAGAGCACGCGGCGACATGCGGCGCATGGCTGCCAGACCCTGTTGCAGCGGTTCGGTGGGTTCCGAACCGGAAAAACGCTCGCGCACGGGGCGGCCTCCTGGCGGCAAGGTGGTGTTGCGGTCCGGACCGGACCGACCGCGGCAGTATACCACGGATGGCGCCCGGGGCCGGGCGCACATGACCACTGCCGCCTGACTTTCCCCGGTTTGCCGGGTTGCCGGGTTGGTGTATCTTGGGGTGGCGGCACGGTGTCGTGCCGAGCCCAACCCTGTGCCGGAGGCCCATGCGTGTTGCCATACCTACATCGTATTTATTCCTCGCTGGCGATGTCTGCAGTTGTGCTGCTTCTTCTGGTCGGCAGCGCCCCGGTTTGCGCTGAGCCCGGTGCCGGTTTGCGGCCGCCGCGGGCGACGAGAATCCCGCAGGTGACGACCCGGCACGGCGACACCCGGGTCGATAATTACTGGTGGCTTCGCCATGCCGATGATCCCGCGGTGCAATCGTACCTGCGCGCCGAGAACGCCTACACCGAGGCGTGGTTGCGGCCGTTGGCTTCGCTGAGCGAACGCCTGTTTCTGGCGATGAAGGACCGCGTGGCCGAGACCGATCTGTCGGTGCCCGACCGTCTCGACCCGTACGAGTATTACTCCCGCGAGGCGACCGACTGTGAATACAAAGTGCATTGCCGTCGTCGGCTGACCGCTTCGGCCCCGGAAGAAATCCTCCTCGACGAAAACGAACTGGCCAGCGGCCAGGCGTTCTTTGCGCTCGGGGCATTCCGGGTCAGTCCGAATCAGGCGTTGCTTGCATTTTCGGCCGACTATTCGGGGGGCGAGGACTACACCCTGTGCTTCAAGGATCTGACCTCGGGGCAACTGTTGCCCGACCGGATTCCGGCGGTCAACCAGCCCGATGAAGGGCCCGGCGTCGTGTGGGGAAACGACAACCGCACGGTGTTTTACGTCGAGCGGATGCCCGGCACCAATCGGCCCTGGCGCGCCCGCCGTCACCGATTGGGCGAGCCGGTAAGTAAAGATGTTGTATTGTTCGCTGAGAGTGAAGGCCCGTTTTGCGTCGAGATCAGCAAGACCCGCGATGGGTCCTGGATCGTCCTCTGGGTCGGCAGCGCCACCTCGTCGGAGTGCTGGCTGGTTCCGGCCGACCGACCTGACGAGCCGCCGCGCCTGTTTCGTGCGCGACGTCCCGGCACCTTCTTTCTGCTCGAACACCACGACCGGCGTTTCTTCATGTTGACCAACGCCGGGGCTCCCGATTTCCGCATCGTTACGGTGCCCGATCACACCTGGGACGCGGAGCCCATGCCGTTTTTGCCGGAGCGACCGGGCGAGAAGATCGAGGAGTTCACGGTTCTGGCCGGCCACCTCGTGGTCATCTCGCGGCGCGAGGCTCTGCGCCGCCTGCGCTTCTATGATTTTGCCGGCGACACCTGGCGGGAGGCAAGCTTCAACGAGCCGGTCTACTCGTTCGTGCGCCGCGAAGCCGAAGCGTATGCGACGACGACGTTTCGCCTCGCGTATTGGTCGCTGATCACTCCGGAGACCGTCATCGACCTCGATTTGACGTCAGGGCAATACACGATACGTAAGAAGCAGGAGGTGCCGGGATACGACCCGGCCCGCTACCGGTGCGAGCGCATCTGGGCGGTGGCCTCGGACGGCGAGCGGATTCCCCTGGCGATTGCCTACCGCGCCGATTTCGTTCGTGACGGCAAGCGCCCGTGCCTGCTCTACGGTTACGGTGCGTATGGCGGGGGCGCCGACCCGGGTTTTGCCGTCGAGCAGATCGCGTTGCTCGACCGCGGGTGGTGTTACGTGCACGCGCACGTGCGCGGCAGTGAAGACATGGGGCGGCGCTGGTACGACCAGGGCCATCTGCAACACAAACGCAATACGTTTACCGACTTCGTCGCCTGTGCCGAGCACCTGGTGCGGCAGCGCTACACGACGCCGGCGCGCCTGGTCATCAACGGCTGCAGTGCGGGTGGGCTGTTGATGGGCGCCGTCACCAACATGCGCCCCGACCTGTTCCGGGTCGTGCTCGCCGATGTGCCGTTCGTCGATGCGATCAATACGCAGCTCGATCCGACGATTCCGCTCGTGGTCGAGGAATACGAAGAATGGGGCAACCCGGCGCGGGCTGCCGACTACCGGTATATGAAGAGCTACTCTCCGTATGACAACGTTCGGCCCCAGCGCTATCCGGCGATGTTCGTCACCGCCGGTCTGAACGATCCGCGGGTGAAATACTGGGAACCGGTCAAGTGGGTGGCGAAACTGCGCTCATTGAAGACCGATCGCGAACCGTTGTTGTTGAAGGTCAACATGGATGCCGGCCATTTCAGCGTGTCGGGGCGTCTTTCGGCGTTGCAGGCGGTGGCCCAGCAATACGCGTTCATGTTTCATGTGCTCGGTCTCGATGCCGATGGGAAACCGGTGCCGCGCGAGGAACACCCTGGGTGTCGGTGATCCGGGGCCGGGGGCGCCCGACCCGATTGACCCGAAACGCGTGACACGGCGCGGGGGTACGGTATAATCGGCGGTGGTTGCAGATCATCCCACATCGACACAGGAGGCAGAAACAGTGCGAAAATTCGTGGAAGTATGCATGCTGGTGGTGGCGTTGTCCGTCGTCGCGATGCCGGTGTTTGCCGGACTCGAGCAGAAGGTGAGCATCGACTTCAGAGATGCCGACATTCGCGATGTGCTCAAGATCGTCGCTGACAAGGCCGGTGTAAATCTGTTCATCAACAAAGCGGTGCGCGGCAACTGTTCGATCCGCTGCAGCAACATCTCGGCGCGCGATGCCCTCGAGATGGTCTGTCGCACCAACGGCTTCGCCTGGCAGCGGACCGACGCCGGGATCATCGTGGCCGACGAGCGGCTGTTCGGGACGCAATTGGGTTTTCACCAGTTCCGCAACATCGATGCCGGCGTGGGTTCGCGCATGATCAATCAGTTGGTCAAGCGAGATCTGCGCCTGGCCAGCGATCGTGCCAACGGCCTGCTCGGTTACTCCGGTTCGCCGGAAGCGGTGCGCGAAGTGGCCTTGGTGGCCAATGCCATCGACAAAGCGCTGCCGATGGTCGATGCTTGCGTACAGATCTATGTTGGTGAAAAAGAAGTGAAGACGCTGTGGTTGACCGCGCGCTTGGGCGAACCTGCCCAGATCAACGAAAAAGTCGTGCCCGCGTCAACAAAAGAGCATCCGGTCACCCACTGCGATCTCAAGTTTGTGCCCGAGTACATCAACGCGGCCGGCAAACTCGTGTGTCATGTCGACTGTGGTTTTTCGCTGGCGCATGGGGCCGGCCAGACGAGTCATCAGCTCAAACAACGCGTTCTGCTCGAGGCCGATGACGCCGTGTTGCTGGCCGGTTACGGTGAACCGAACGACGTCAGCGTCTACCTGTCGGTCGATTTCCCCAAGAAGGCGAAGAAGTAGTCATAAATACGCGGTATTTCATGTAGTGACGCATCTTTGCAAGAAGAGCGCCCCGGGTCATCGACCCGGGGCGCTCTTCTTGCCGGCAGACCGGCGACCGCGTCGGTCAAAACTGCGGTATGACGGCGTCTTCTGGTTACTTGCGCGCGCCCTTTTTCGCCGGCTTCGTGGCGGCGGTCTTGCGGGTGGTGGCGGCATTGGCGGGCTTCATCTTGGCGAGTGTCGGCAACAGCTTGCGGAACTGCGCCAGGGGTTCCTCGAGACTGCGGATGGCCTGGCGCCAGAACGCAGGCTTGGTCAGATCGATGCCGAGGGTGCGGCGGGCGACCTCCTCGGCCGGATACGAACCGGAGAGGCGCAGGAACTCCTGATACTTGGGCAGGAAACGAGCACCCTCCTTCTTGAACTGCGCATGCAAGCCGCGGCTGAGCAGGTACCCGAACGCATAGGGGAAGTTGTAGAACGAGATGCCGGTCAGGTAGAAGTGCAGCTTCGATGCCCAGAAGTAGGGGTCTTCCCAGTTCTTGGTGAGGGTCGGGCCAAACAACTCGCGCTGTTTCTCGACCATCAGTTGCTTGAGGCGGTCGACGCTGATCTCACCCTTCACGCGTTCTTCGTAGAGCGCCTTCTCGAACTCGAAGCGCACCGGGATGTCGAGCAGGAACGAGATGCCGCTCGACACCTCGAGGTTGAGGATCTCGGCCTTCAGTTCGAGGGGCAGTTTCGGGTCGGACAGCATGCCCTCTTTGAGGATGGCTTCGGCGAAGGTCGAGGCTGTTTCGGCGAGCGTCATCGGGTAGAACTGCGCCGAGAGCCGCAGGTCTTTCATCAGGCTGCTGTGGAAAGCGTGACCGATTTCGTGGGCCAGCGTCTCGATGTCGCCGAGGCTGCCGAGGAACGTTTGGTAGACGCGCGGTTGCTTGATCCAGGGCGAGCCGGTGCAGAACGCCCCCGGTCGCTTGCCCGGCCGCACTTCGGACTCGACCCAGCGTTTGGCCAATGCGTGATCGAAGAACTTCTTCAGTTCGGGGTAGCTGCGCCCGAAGGCGGCGCGAATCAGGTCGATACACTCCTGCCAGTCGAAACGTTTGGCGCCAGCGAGCGGCAAGGCGGCAGAGATATCCTGCCAACCCAGCGATTTCTGGCCGAGCGAAGCGGCCTTGGCCTTGGCGAGGTCGGTCCGCTCGAGGTCGCTCTTGCGGGCGGCGGCTTCGACGT
>CAZADH010000026.1:0-1628 GCA_964483805.1 uncultured bacterium | reverse complement strand
CGCGCGTGAGGCCGACCTCGGCGCGGATGGTGCTCATCATCGCGTCGAGCGTCTTGCGCGAGATGTTCGACTGGTGCAGGGCCGCGTCGAGGAAGTGCTCGACCTTGCGGTTTTTGTTGAGGGTCAGGCGGGTGCCGACAATGTGGTTCAGCGCGGCGCCCATGACATCCTCGACCTGTTTCCAGGCCGCATTGCCGCCGGTGAAGGCGGCGGCGCGCACGGCGGCGTCGGCGTCTTCCATCAGCGAGCGGCGCTGCGACATGGGCCGGCGCTCGACCGTGCCGTCGGGTCGGGTGTAATCGAACTCGAGCTTGCCAGTCAATACGTTGTAAAGACGTCCCCAGGCTCCCATGCCGTCGACATCGAGGTCGGCGGCGAGCATCTCTTCGGCCGGTGACATGGTGAAGATCGCCTCGTGCCGCAGGCGCCGCAGCGCCTCCTCGGCCCCGGCCAGCTTCGCATTTTTCGTCCACGCTGCGTACTGACGGTCGGACAGGGGCTTGATCACACGCTTCAGCTCGACCTCGAGCTTCGCGTATTCGGCTTCGATCGTCGCCAGGCGACCCTCGGCCTGCTGATACTCGGGGTTGCGCGCATCACCGGCGCTGAGGCAGCCGACGTACGAGCCGATGTGGCACAGGCGCGCGGCCACGTCCTCGAACTCGCAGTACAGCTTGGCCCAGGTCTCCTGGTTGCTCTCGTCGAGCTTGGGCAGTTTGGCCATGCGGGCCCGCACCGAAGCAACGTCGTCTTCGAGTTGTTTCTGGAACTTGCGCATTTCGGGACCGGCGAACTTCGGAAAGAACGGGGTCAGGTCCCAGGTGACACCCTGCGCAGGTGTCTTCTTGGCGCGGTTCGGCGTCGGTGCTTTCGTGTTCGTTTTTGCCATGGTGTTGATGTTGTTCCTTTCTTGTCGGTCCGCCCTCGTCCGATGAGCGGGGTGGTCGGTCTTTGCCAGTGGTGCCGCGAGCGCGGTCACGGGACGATAATCATGGCAATATAGTTGATGTCAACTGTATTGCCAAGTCGCTCGGATCATCTCCGTCGCTTGTCCCGCGGTCATGGGTGGCGCCATGACGGGTGTCGGTCAACGAACGACCGGAAAACCGTGGCCCTGCCACGCACCCATGCCGCCCGTGATGTTTACGACCGACAGCGTCGGCTCGGCTTTCTGGATAGCGTTACAGGCCATGGCTGAGCGGGCCCCGCTCAGGCAGATGACATAGATGCGCTTGCGCTCGCGCAGTTCGTTGATGCGGGTGTCGATCTGGCCGAGCGGGATGTTCACCGCACCGGCGATGTGGCCCTGGCGAAACTCGTCGGGTTCGCGGACATCGACGACGAGCGTCGTTTCCGTTGCTGTGGAGCCACCCGGGGCAGTTGCGGTCGCCAATTGTTGGTGCAGTTCTTCGACGGTCATGGAGGCTCCTTGATACGCGGTCATACGCATGATGGCGATGACGACGATGACGACGACCAGCAACACGAGGCCGGAGTTTGACATGATGTGGGTCTCCTGGTGAACCGCCCGCGCCGGCGGAGGCTTGCCCGCGATGATACCACGGTGTCTGACCGTAACGTCTCAGTTACTGGTGGCGTTGGCCGGCGAAGTTCGGAGGCCGCAACGC
>CAZADH010000025.1:33294-34173 GCA_964483805.1 uncultured bacterium | reverse complement strand
GGGTAAGCAAAGCCGGGTACAAAGAGGGGATGATCGACAACGACGATCTCGGCTCGGCCACGACGCCATTGGTTCCCGGTTCATTGACGGTGCAGCTCGAGCGGGAGTGACCCCGGCAAGGCACGGGATCCCGCTTGCCGCGCGACCGTCGGGTGTGAAATACCACGTATTGATCGCGTCGGGCGGGTCGTTTACGCCGGCGACGAGGGGGGCTTCTTGTCCGGCGCGTCGCCGGGGACCTTCTCGGTCAGGCACTGACGAACGGCGTCGAGAAAAGGGGCCGACTCGAACGGTTTGGCGAAGGCGTGGCGCACCCCGAGTTTGCGGGCGATGTCGAGATACTGCGCCGGCCCGATGATGCCGCCCCCTGAGATGGCGATGATCGGCAGATTGGGGTTCGCCTGGCGGATCTTGCGAATCGTGCCCAGACCTTCCTGGTTCGGCATGACAATGTCGGTGATGACGAGGTCGAACGACTGATTGGCGAACAGGCGCAGGCCCTGCTCGCCGTCAGGGGCGCCGACGACTTCGTATCCATGCTTGCGCAGCAGTTGCAACAGCATGGCGTGCATGGTCTGGTCATCTTCGATCAGCAAAATTCTCGGCATTGGTTCACCTCGGTGGCTGTTCGTCGAGAACCGTGCGGACCAGGGTCAACAGGGTGTCGCGATCGAACGGTTTCATGGCAACACGTGCAATACGCAGTGTTGCTACCTGACGTTCGGTCAGGTCGAGACTGTAGCCGGTGCAAATGATCACCGGCAGATCGGCCCGCAGTTTGCGCACCTCGCTGATCAGTTCGAGGCCGGTCATCTCGGGCATGGTCTGATCGGTGATGAGCAGGTCGATCCCGGCGGGGTCGCGACGAAGCTGCTCGAG
>CAZADH010000025.1:0-33284 GCA_964483805.1 uncultured bacterium | reverse complement strand
TTCCCGGCTGCTGGTCAGGCCGACGACCGTGTATCCCGCCGTGCTCAGCAGTCCCTGGCCGACCTCGACGAGCGCCTCTTCGTCGTCGACCAGCAGGATGCGTTCGGTTCCGGTCAGCCGATCCATTGCCGGTTCGGTGGGTTCATCGGTCGGGGAACTCGTCGTGGTCGGCAAAAAGATGCGAAACGTCGAACCCCGGCCGGGCACCGACTCGACCTGCATGCTGCCGCCGTGTGACTGCACGATGCCGAACACCACGCTCAGACCGAGGCCCGCCCCCTCGCCGGTGGGTTTCGTCGTGAAAAACGGGTCGAACGCGCGGGCCATCACCTCGGGATCCATGCCGCTGCCGGTGTCGGCCACCTCGAGCAGGGCATACTCTCCGGGTTTCACGGGTTCGAGATGCCCTGCGATGGGCTGATCGAGGGTGATGCCAGCGACCCGGATGTGCAGCATGCCCTTGCGGTTCATCGCGTGAATGCCGTTCATCGCCAGGTTGAGCACGAGTTCGTGGATCTTGGTGGGATCGACCAATACCGGTTTTGTGGCCGCCGCCAGATCGGCGCGAATGGCGACCGACGACGGTTGCGAGGCCCGCAATAACCCCAGGGCTTCGCCAACCACTTCGTGCAGGGGCAGGACCTTTTTCTGGGGCGCATCCTGGCGACTGAAGGTCAATACTTGTTGCACCAGCTTCTTTGCCCTCTGCGCTGCCTTGCAGATCTGGCGCAGATTGCTTTGCAGCTCGGACCCCTCGGCGGCGAGGTCGAGTGACATCTCGGTGAATCCCATGATGCCGCCGAGGATGTTGTTGAAGTCGTGGGCGATGCCGCCGGCCAGTTGGCCGATGGCCTGCATCCGCTCGGCCTGGCGCAAGCGGGACTCATACTTGTGCACTTCGGCCTCGCGGGCCTGCAGCTTGGTTTCCGCCGCTTTCCGATCGGTGATATCGACACACAGCCCCGCCATGCGCAGAGCCTGGCCGGCATCGTCATACACTGTATTGCCGATGGCGCTGATCCAGCGGATGGTGCCGTCGGGCAGGACCACGCGATACTCGTTCTGGAGTTGGGTCCGGGTGGCGATGGCCTCCTCGAGGTGTTTTTCCGCAAGTTCGCGGTCATCCGGATGCAAAGCCTGCTGCCACGCCGCAAGACCGGCGCGCGTCTTGGCAGGGTCGAGCCCAAACAGCACGTAGAGTTCGCGCGACCAACCGATCTCGCCGGTGCGGATATCCCAGTCCCAGATGCCGGCGTGGGCCAGTCGACACGCCAGTTCCGACCGGTCGGTGCTCTCTTTGAGACGCTTTTCGACTTGAACCCGGCGCAGGGCCAGGGCCGCAAAATCGCCAAAGGTGCCGGCCACGGTCGCGTCGTCTGCCGAGAAGTCGCCGGGTTTGTTGGCCAGGCCCATGACGCCGACGACCCGGCCCTCGACGGTCAGCGGCGCAAACATGACGTTGCGCATGGCGACGTGGCCCCGGGGCATCAGCGCCACCCATTCGCTGTTCATGAAATCGTTGTTGTACACGACCTTCCCCGTGTGGTAGGCCTGCGCGCGCAGGCCGCGCACCGGCATCGGCAGGGTGGGGTCGACGGTGCACGGCAGGCCGCCGGCTTCGAGAAACAGCACCTGGTTCTCTTCGCCACTCGGACTCAAAAGTGCGACGTAGCCCGACACTGCCCCGGTGGCCTCGCGACAACAATCAAAGATGCGGCGGGCGGTCTCGGGAAACGACTCGCACTCCATGAGAGCCCGCGCGCCCGCCAGCAGGGTGCGGGTGTGGCGCTCGCGGATCTCGAGGGATGACAGGACTGTGCCAGCGGTAGCGCCGGCGGTCGCGTCGGGCCTTCTGGTTTTCGGCATCGTCACTCTCCGGTTTTCGACACCTGAATCTGGGGGGGCGAAAAGCCGCCGAACCAGGGCGACGCCACGCCAGACCGACTGTGCCGTCGGTCCTGCTATGGGCCGTCTTCGCTTCCCCCCGTCTCCAGTCTACACAAAACCGGGACACTTGCCAACCGTGGGTGTCGACCAAGGGGGCAGGACCAAACAGCAATACAACGTAAACAAAACCGGCGCCCGGTTGCCCGGACGCCGGTCTTCTGCCAGAACCGATCAGTGGCGCGTGAACTCCTCGAGCAGGGTATTGAACGTCTTGCTCGGGCGCATCGCCAACGTCACCTTGGCGGTGTCGGGTTGGTAGTAACCGCCGATGTCGGCCGGTTTGCCGCGCACCGCGTCGATCTCGGCGAGGATCTTGTCGTGGCTCTCGGCCAGTTTCTTCGCAAGCGGCGCAAAGCGCTTCTGCAACTCGGTGTCGGTGGTCTGTTCGGCCAGGGCCTTGGCCCAGGCGCGCGCCAGATGCACGTGGGTGCCGCGGTTGTCGGTGCCGCTCTTGGCGTCGCGGGCCGGTGCGACATCGCCGTCGAGCAGCACGCCAATCGCGTCATTGAGAGCTCTTGCGAGAACCTCGGCCTTGCGGTTCTTGGTCTTGCGGCCGAAATCCTCGAACGAGACGCCGAGGGCCAGAAACTCGCCCAGCGAATCCCAGCGCAGGTGCCCCTCGTCGACAAACTGCTGCACGTGCTTGGGTGCCGAGCCGCCGGCGCCCGTCTCGTAGAGACCGCCCCCGTTGAGCAACGGCACGATCGACAACATCTTGGCGCTGGTGCCCAGCTCGAGAATCGGGAACAGATCGGTCAGGTAATCGCGCAATACGTTGCCGGTAACTGAGATCGTGTCTTTGCCCTCTTGCGAGCGCTTCATGCTGAACACAATCGCTTTGCGCGGAGGCATGATCTGAATGTCGAGGCCGGTGGTGTCGTGCTCTTTCAGATACTCTTTGACCTTGGCGATCAGGTTGCGGTCGTGCGCCCGGTCTTCCTCGAGCCAGAAAATGGCCGGCGTGCTGGTGATGCGGGCGCGCTGCACCGCAAGCTTGACCCAGTCGCGGATCGGCAGGTCTTTCGTCTGACACATGCGCCAGATGTCGCCCGCCTCGACCGAGTGTTTCAACAACACGTCGCCCTTGTCGCTGACGACCTTGACCACGCCACCGCTCTGAATCTCGAAGGTCTTGTCGTGCGAGCCGTACTCCTCCGCCTTCTGCGCCATCAGGCCGATGTTGGCGACGCTGCCCATCGTGCGCGGGTCGAAGGCGCCGTGCTCTTTGCAGAACTCGATCGTCGCCTGGTAGATGCGCGCGTAGCTGCGGTCGGGGATGACCGCTTTCATGTCGGCCAGCTTGCCGGCCCGGTCGTACATCTTGCCGCCGGCGCGGATCGCCGCGGGCATCGAGGCGTCGATGATCACGTCGCTGGGCACGTGCAGGTTGGTGATGCCCTTGTCGGAGTTGACCATCGCCAGTTGGGGCCGCTGCTTGTAGACATTCTCGATGTCGCGCTTGATCTCGTCTTGCTGGTCGATCGGCAGCGCCTGGATCTTGTCGTACAGTTCGCCCAAACCGTTGTTCGGGTTGATGCCCAGGTTCTTGAACACCGTGGCGTGCTTCTCATACACATCTTTAAAATACACCGACACCACGTGACCGAACATGATCGGGTCGGACACCTTCATCATGGTCGCCTTCAGGTGCACCGAGAACAACACGTCTTTTTTCCGTGCGTCATCGATCTGCTCGGCGATGAAGGCGCGCAACGCATGACGGCTCATGGTGGCCGCATCGATGACTTCGCCGGCTTGCAGTTTGAGGTTCTCTTTGAGCACCATCTCGTGCCCGTCTTTGCCGACATGGACGATCTTCGCCACCATCGACTTGTCGACGATCACCGACCGCTCGCTGCCGAAGAAATCCTGGTCGGTCATGTGGGCGACGTGGCACTTCGACGTCTTTTCCCATTTGCCCATCGAGTGGGGATTCTTGCGGGCATAGACCTTGACCGGATCGGCGACGCGGCGGTCGGAGTTGCCCTCGCGCAACACCGGATTCACCGCGCTGCCCAGGATCTTGCTGTAGCGGGTGCGCGTCTCTTTCTCGGCGTCGGTTTTCGGTTCGACCGGATACTCGGGAATGTCGTATCCGTGCGCCTGCAGTTCTTTGATGGCCGCCGTCAATTGCGGAATCGACGCGCTGATGTTGGGCAGTTTGACAATGTTGGCATCGGGCGTATTGGCCAGTGCACCCAGGAACGCCAGGTCATCGGACTGCTTCTGTTTGTCGGTCAACTTCTCAGGGAACGCCGCAATGATGCGGCCGGCCAGCGAGATGTCGCGCAACTCGACATCGACACCGGCACTCTGGGCAAAGGTCTGCACGATCGGCAACAGAGACACGGTCGCAAGGGCGGGCGCTTCATCGGTCTTGGTGTAGTAGATCCGGGCAGGCTTCGAAGTCATGGCAATCATTCCTTTTCTGAGTTCGGCCCGAGGCCGAGTTATTTAGCGAACCGCCGAGGCCATGGCCTCGGACTTCGGCGTGGGACGTGACCCGTGCAACATCTTGATCAGCGACGCCACCGACCGGTGGGCCTCGATCGGATGCCGCAACGGCAGGTCGATCTGAACCCGGTAGCGATTCCGGCGACCGTGGCGTTCGGCCGACAGATAACCGGCCTCGATGAGATCACCAATAATGCGTTGGACGGCCCGCTCGGTGATGCCGATTTCACGGGCCAGGTCGCGCATCAAGGACCCGGGCGTGCGGGCGATGCACAACAGGACATGGGCGTGGTTCGTCAGAAACGTCCATTGGGATTGGTTCTTTTCCGGTGTCACTAGCGGCAAGCGATAACCTCCAGGATTCGCCGGGCTTACATGCCGACCATCATATCGTGCGAAGTCGGATTCGTCAATTGCCAGTCGCATAAAATTTTGCGCCGACCGTTGTGCGTTACGGCCTGGGCCACGCAGAAAAGCAATACAAAAGCAATGCACTGCCCCCGGACCGTGCCGTTGGCCGGCCGGTCAACGCAGGGCGTAGGTCGCCAGTGCCTGCTGGATCTCTTTGATGCTCTTGTCGTTGGTGAACTCGCGCTTGATTGGCTCTTCCATGCCGAGCACCCACAGTGTCAATTCGGCGTCGATGTCGAAATGCCCCGTCGTCTCGACGGTGAAACGCATGATCGAACGATACGGGATCGACTGATACACCGTGCGCCGGCCGGTAATGCCCTGAAAGTCGACGAGAATCAGGCGCCGGTCGGTGAAGATGATCAGGTCGCGCACGAATTGGAACGCCTTCTGCACGTTCTCGTTCTCGCCGAGAACCGACCCGACCTGTTTTTCGATGTTCTCGGTGTCGACCGAGCCGGCCATGCCGAACAGGTTCGATAGAAAACCCATTGCTGCACTCCTTTCGGCCGCCCTGACCATCCTGGCGCCGCGGCGGTTGCCCGTTCATCGTAACGGTTATTCGGGCGGAGGGCAACACCCCGCAGATTCGCGCTCACGGCGAGTTTGTTCTCCATGCGACGTTCGCAGGGCGCGACGGACGGGGACGCCCAGTCTCGGCGCGCTGCATTCGGCGGGCCCGGCGGTCCGAAACGAGGTTTCCACGACCGAGCAAACGACCCCCGGGCGCCGTGGTGGCACCCGGGGGCGGACAGGTTTCCTCGAGGTCAGCCTCGAGCGGCAACCTCACGCAGTGCGTCGGCGTCGGGCGACGACGGCGGCACCGGGAAGGCGATGACGTTGCTCGCTTGGGTGGGCGTTCCGGCGCCGCTGCGCACACCGGGAACGCGCTCGACCTTGATCATATTGGTCGACCCACTGCAACCGACCGGGATGCCGGCAACGAGCACGACATCGTCACCAGGTTGCAACAGACCGGTCGCCGAGGCGAGTTGTACGGATTTGACATACAACTCTTCGAGATTGCGGAACTTCGGGGCCAGCACCGGCACCACGCCCCAGTTCATCGCCAGTTGGTTGTACACTTTTTCATCGCCGACGACGGCGATGATCGGAATATCGGGACGCAGACGCGACAGCATGCGGGCCGACAGCCCGGTCTCGCTGACCGTGACCACCGCGCGCGCGCCGATGTTGTACGCCGTCGTGATTGCGGCATTGGTAACCGCAAACGTCGTGTCGGTCGCCGGCGCCATGTGGTTGCTGTTGTTGAAGAACTCGCGTCGATAGTCGATGGCCTGCTCGCTGCGCAGAGCAATACGCGACATGACATCGACGCAGGTGATCGGGTGCTTGCCGACGCTGGTCTCGCCCGACAGCATCACCGCCGAGGTCGAATCGTAGATCGCATTGGCGACGTCGGACACCTCGGCGCGCGTCGGGCGGGGTGAGAAGGTCATCGAATGCAGCATCTGGGTGGCAGTGATCACCGGTTTGCCTGCCAGATAACAGGCCCGGATCATCTCTTTCTGGGCGACGGGGACCTCTTCCGGCGGCAACTCCACGCCCAGATCGCCGCGGGCCACCATGATGCCGTCGGCGGCCTCGAGGATTGCGCGGAAATTGCGCAGCCCCGTGTAGTTTTCGATCTTGGCGATCACCTTGATCGTACTGCCGCCCGCTGCGCTCAACACCTCTTTGACATGATTGATGGTGTCGGGCGTTTCGGTGAATGAGACCGCAACGAAGTCGAAGTCGTTGGCGGCAGCAAAGCGCAGATCGGCCAGGTCTTTCTCGGTCGGATTGGTCATGGGCAGATCGACGTGCGGAATGTTGACCGAGCGCTTGCCGCGCATGGTGCCGCCGACCTGGATCCAGCAACCGATCTCGTTCTCGTCGAGAATCTCGGCCACCTGCAGTTGCAGCAGGCCATCATCGAGCAGGATGGTCATCCCCGGTTTCACCCGGGCCGGCAGGTCGGGCAGCGAGATCGACAGCCGGGTCGAGCGGCCGAGCACGGGTTCGGTTGTCAATACAATAGGTTCACCAACCTCGAGGGTGACCGAGTCGTTCTCGACCGGGCCGGTGCGAATCTCGGGCCCTTTGGTGTCGAGCAGCAACGCCACCGGGCGCTGCATATCACGGCGCAACCGCTTGATCCGCTCGATGCGTCGACCGTGTTCCTCGTAGTCGCCATGCGAGAAGTTCAGGCGGGCGACGTTCATGCCGGCATCGATCAGTTCGCGCAGCACGTGCTCTTCTTCGGCAGCGGGGCCGAGCGTAACGAGGATCTTGGTCTTACGCATGGGACAACTCCTGTGCAGACATCTATTGATTGATGTGTTGATTCCTTGAACACCTGGGGGGTGATCGCAAGAACGGTGCCAGACCGTCTGTGCAATCCTTGCGCCGACCGCACTCGATGTGCGTGGTCCAGTGCCACCGTTGATTTTGCAGGTAGGGCGACCCGCCCTGCTTGTCCCCCAAAAAATCGATGGTGACAGACCAGTGGTGGGCGTTTGCCGGTGTGGTATCTTCTTCGGTGACCGCGCCATGAAGAGTCCGGTTGGAGCAATACACAATATGTTGTTCGTCGGCACCAGGCTGTGATCGCGTCGAGTTCTGCGCCTCCATCGGCCGCTGCCATCCGGCGGCTGCTTCTGGTCGTCATCGCCGGCAGTTGGCTGCTCATCCACTGGGCGCTGGCCGTCGGTATCTCGGCGCACCATGGCCGCCTTGCCGACGCCGACTGTTATGCGCGCCTGTTGCGGGTCGAGCGGCTGCTGGCCACGGGCGCCTGGTACGACAGCCATATCCCGATGTTCAATACAACGTATGGCGCCGACATGCACTGGACGCGGCCGTTCGACGTGCTGCTGCTCGCCGGCACCCTGGTGCTGCAGCCCTTTCTGCCGACGCGCGCGGCCTTGTTCTGGGCCGGGGTCGCGGTGTCACCGCTCCTGCATCTGCTCGCCTGCTGGGCCGTGGCCTGGGCGCTGCGGCTCGTGCTGGACGAGCGCGACCGATTGCTCGCAGTCCTGGTGTTCGTCTGGCAGATCGGTCTGGCGGGCTACTGTGGGGCCGGGCGCGCCGATCACCATGCGTTGTTGCTCCTCCTGTTCGTGGTCATCGTCGGGTTCCTCCTGCGCGTGGCCGTCGATGGCCACAACCGCCGCGCGCAGCGAGGCCTGGGGCTTGCCGTGGCGGCCGGCATCTGGGTCGGCACGGAACACCTGATCTCGCTGTTGTTGGTCGCCGCGACGCTGGCCGTTCTGTGGGGCCAGGGCGCGCTGCGCGCACGCCCAACCCTGGTGCCAATATCGCTCTGGTACGCCGTGGGTCTCATGGTGGCGATTGTCGTCGAACGGCCGCCGGCGGCCTGGGGCGCGGTCGAGAACGACAAGGTTTCGGCGCTCCACCTGGCCACCGGGGCCATGTTCGCTGCTGCTGCGGTGATCGCTGCCTGGTTCGACCGCACGCAGGCGCGGGGCGCCGCACGGCTCGGGTTCATCGGCGTTTCGTCGCTCGGCGCACTCGCCTGGCTCGGGTTGGGGCCAACGGTGCCGTTGTTCGACGCCGACGTGGCGCGGTATTTCGGCGGCATCAACGAGGGGCGTTCGCTGTGGCCGCTTACCCCGCTCAACCGCCAACTGTTGGCGATTGCCCTGGGATCGCTCATCACCGTGCTGCCCTTGCTGGTCCTGTGGTTGCGTCGGGCCTCGCCGTCCGATGGGCACCGGCGCCACTGGTTGATGCTGACGGGATGGTGCCTCGCCACGTTGCCGTTGCCCATCTACAAGGTGCGCTTCCTTTATTTCCCGGAAATCCTGTTGGCCATGCTGGCGGGGAAGCTGATCGGCGTGGCCTTCACCGTCGTCGGGGTCCGTCGGTGGCGGCCCTGGCTGCACGCGGCTTTCTGTCTCTTGTTGCCGGTTGCCGTCGCGCTGTCACCGGTCGTGACCTGGTTCGCCGCGGCTCTGGGCCACGAACCGCCCGGGTCTGCCGGCGATCTGCGCCCGCTCTGCGCCGACCTCGACGACCCGGCCATCGTCGGTTCGGCGCCGGCCACCGTCCTGGCCGCCATCGATCTTGGCCCGGAAATCGTCTATCGCACGCGGCATCGCGTGGTCGCCACGCCCTATCACCGTCAGTTGCAAGAAATACGGGATGTGTATGATGTATTGCACGGGGTCGATCTCGCCTCGGTCGCCGCCATTCTGGCCACCCGGGCGGTCGATCTCGTGGTCGTGCGCCGGGTTGCCACCGGCCCGACGTTCGTCGATCCCGGGGCGCCGGCCCCGTTTGGCGAACGATTGCTGCGCGGGGAGCGGCTCCCGTGGATGCGCCCGGTTCCCCTCGGGCGCGCGGCTTCGTCGCCGGTCTTTCTCTTCCGCGTCGATCGGCAGGCGATGCCCAGGTAACCGGTGGGATGCCGCGGCTCCGCCAAAAACGACGGCCCCGGCCAGACTCTGGCCGGGGCCGGGTTCGCGCCGACGGGGTCTCGCCCGCGCGCGACCGTCTATTTCTTCGCCTGCCAGTTGGTCGGCAGCCCGCACGCCTTCAACACGGCTTGCACGTAGCGCTCGCCGACGTCTTTCGACCCGCGCTCGGCGGCACTGACCAACGTCTGCGACTTCTTCATCTTCTTCGCCAACTGCGTCTGCGTTAAGCCCGCGGTTTCGCGAGCCTTTTTCAACTTCGCCGCCAGGGCGGAACCGGGCACCGCAGTCTTGGCGCCCCGACCGGCTGTGTTCTTGGCACCAGCTCCGGCAGCCAATTTACGGAACTCGGCGATCGGTACGATCACAAACGTCTCGCCCTTGACCACGAACGTGGGGAACTTCATTTGGAGCCTCCTCGCGCGGACACACCCGCTCGGTTCCGGATCACCGCCGGGGTACGGGGCCACGCGCGGTGTGAATTGCGGGCCATAATACCGTAGTAGTACGGGGTCGTCAACTCCCGGGTTTCACAGCACGGCCCGGGCCAAATTGGGGCAATCGTGTTACCATCGAAGCATGGGGTAAGAACTGCAGGAATGTGGGGACTGCTTATGGGTCGCAATGTGGAGCGGCGTTCCGTGGGGGCGGGGCGGCCGGGAATGGCGCGCCTGGCGCTCGTGCTGGCGCTCCTCTGTATCGCCGCGGCTGTCGGGCTGTCGACGACGGCCGTGGTGGCAACGCCGCCGCTGGTGCTGAGCGAGGACGAGCGGCGGTGGTTGCGCGACCATGCCGATCAACTGATCCTGGCGCCGACCCCCGACTTCCCGCCGCTCGAAATCATTGATGAACAGGGGCGGTTCACGGGGTACGCCGGCGATTTGTTTGCGCGTGTCCAGGAGCTGCTCGGGGTCCGCTTCAAGGTCGTGCGCTTGCAGAACTGGGACGCGATCGTGCAGGCCGGGCGCCGCCGCGAAATCGCGATGACGAGCCTGGCGCAGCGAACGCCCGAACGCGATGCGTTCTGGCAGTTCACCAGCGTGTTTCTCGAGGTGCCCACGGTCATGATCACGGGTCGGACCGTGAAACGCAACCTCACGCTCGACGATCTGGCCGGGTACAAGGTGGGTGTGGTCAAGTCGTTTGCGGTGACGGAATATCTCAAAGAGAAGATCCCCCACACGCCACTCGTGGTTGTCGACGAGAACTCGGTCGGCCTGCGCCAGGTAGCGGTCGGCGATCTCGACGTGTTGATCACCGAATTGCCGTCAGCCGTCTGGATGATCGAGCGTGAGGGCCTGACCGGGTTGCGGGTGGCGGGCACCACCGGGTTCAGTTACCGCTATTCGATCGCCTCGCGCAATGACTGGCCGATGCTCGGTCGCTTGCTGCAGCGCGCACTCGACGCCATTCCGGAGGCCGAACGCCAGGCGATCTACCATCGGTGGATCCGCCTCGAGGCCGGTGGTGCGGTCAACATTCGGGTGGTGGCGACGGTCGGCACGGTGATTCTGGCCATTCTCTTGGCCGTCATGCTGTGGAACCGCAGTCTGCGTCGCGAGGTGCAGCGGCGCACGGCCAGCCTCGAGACCACGCTCGCCGAGCTGCGTTCGCACGAACAGGCCCTCAGTGACAGTGAATCGAGGTTGCGGTCGATCTTCGAAGCTGCCACCGACGGCATTCTCGTCATCGACGGTGGGGTCATCACCGACTGCAATCCTCAGGTATTGCGGATGTTTGGCGGACCTCGGGAACAGATTGTCGGTCGGCATCCCGCGGCATTCTCGCCACCCAGGCAACCCGATGGCACCTCGAGCGCCGAGCGTGCACAGGCGATCGACGCCGAGGTCCTGGCCGGACGACCCCAGCGCTTTGCCTGGACGCACGTGCGGCTCGACGGCTCGACCCTCGCTGCCGAGGTCAGTCTCAGTCGGCTCGACCTGGGCGGACGGGGCGCGATCATGGCCATCGTTCGCGATGTCACCGAGGCCCGTCGGTTGGAGGCACAGTTGCGCCAGGCGCAGAAGATGGATGTGGTCGGGCAGTTGGCCGGTGGCATCGCGCACGACTTCAACAACATGCTGACCGGCATTCTCGGCAGCGCCGAGCTGCTCGCCCTGAAGCTGCCGGCCGACTCGCCGCTGCACGAGTACACCAACACCATTCTCGAGGCCGCCCGGCAGGCGGGCGACCTCACGCGCAAACTGTTGGCCTTTTCGCGCAAGGCCCCGATGACCCTGGTGCCGCTCGATGTGCGGGAGGCAGTGCGGGCTGCGATGGGTCTGCTCGAGCATGCGATCGATCCAGCGATCCGCCTGGAGATCCAGTGCCACGAAGGCCCCGCGACGGTCAGCGCCGACCAGACATTGCTGCAGAACGCCATCCTCAATTTGGGTTTGAACGCGCGCGATGCGTTGCGAGGAGGCGGCGTCATCCGGGTGACGACGGCGGCGGCGAGCTTCGATGCCCAGGCCTGTACCCAGCATCCATTCGAGATCAAGCCCGGGCCCTACGTCCAGATTGCAGTCGCCGACACGGGCTCCGGCATGTCAGCGGAGACGGTGTCCCGGTTGTTCGAGCCGTTCTTCACCACCAAAGAGGTGGGCCGGGGTACAGGACTGGGGCTGGCGATGGTGTATGGCACGGTCAAAGACCATGCGGGGGCGATCGAGGTCGAGAGCGCACCGGGGCGCGGCTCTGTATTCAAAATGTATTTACCACTGATCGATCCCGCCGTCGTGCCTGCCGGGGTTCCGGCCGGCACCGGTGCGCCGCTGCGGCGCGGGCGCATCCTGCTCATCGAAGACGAACCGCTGGTGCGGTCGACCGGGGCGCTGCTGCTCAAACGGCTGGGGCACGACGTGGTCGTGGCCGAGGACGGTGAGAAGGGGGTGGCGGCGTTTTCCGCCGCCGCCGGTCGGTTCGACCTGGTCATTTCCGATATGGTCATGCCGGGGTTGTCGGGGCGCCAGGTGGGCGAACGTATTCGCGCCGTGGCGCCGACCGTGCGCATCATCTTCTGTTCGGGTTACCACGCCGAAAAAACCGTCGCCGAGTTGCTGCAAATGGGCAACACCACCTTCCTGCAGAAGCCGTATACCTTGCAGGAACTGACCCACGCCGTCGAACGAGCGCTCGCCGCCGGAGACTGAACGACGATCTGGCGCCGCGGGCAAGCCTTTGACGAGGCCGAAGATTGGGAACACCCGACGACGGCAACGAGGCAATTAGAAATACAACGTATTTATCAGTCGCCCAGGAACGTCGGTTACTTCATGTTCTGACACATGCTGAACAGCGGCATGAACACCGAAAGGGCGATGGTGCCGATGACGATGCCCATGCCCACGGTCATGATCGGAGTGATGGCGGCGGTCAGGCCGTCGAGCGCCTCGGCCGTTTCCTGATCGTAGAAATCGGCGATCTTCTCGAGCATCTTCGGCAGGTTGCCGGTGTTTTCACCGACCTCCATCATTTTGACGACCATCGTCGGGAACAACGTTTCACCCTTGATCGATGCGGTCATGCCCTTGCCCTGCTGCACGCCCGTCGACATCTTGATGATGATCGCCTCGAGGGCCTTGTTGCCCATGACCGAGCCGGTGATCTTCAGTGATTCGAGAATCGGCACGCCGGCGGCTTGCAAGGCCGAGAAGGTACGACCGAAACGACCGATGGCGATCTTCTTGTTCAGGGGCCCGACGATGGGTGCCTGCACCGAGAGGTAGGCGATGATGTTCTCGCCGATTTCGGTCTTCGAGAACGCCCACAGACCGCCGATGACGCCACCGGTGATGCCCATGGCGGCAATGTACTGCTCGCGGAGAAAATCGGACATGGCGATGAGGGCCTTGGTGATGCCCGGCAACTCTGCCTTCATCTTCTTGAACATCTTGGTGAAGTTCGGGAAGATCTTCACCAGAAGAAAGACGACGCAAGCCGTCGCCAGAACGCCCTGAACGACGGGCAGGGTCAGCGCGCCCTTGATCTTGCCGCGCATGGCCATGTCGGCTTCAGAGAATGCGGCCAGTTTCTTGAGCACCTGGTCGAGAATACCGCCGGCCTCGCCGGCTTCGACCATGTTGATGTAGATGCGTGTAAATACTTTGGGGTGCTTCTTCAGCGCCACCGACAGGTTGTTGCCCGATTGCAGGTCTTTGCCGATCGCGTGGATGATGTTCTTGAAATACACGTTCTCGGTCTGATCGGCGAGAATGCCGATCGACTCGACGATCGGGATCTGGGCCTCGATCATCGTCGAGAACTGCACGGTGAAGACCATCATTTCTTTGGCCGAAACGCTGCCGCCAAAGCTGAAGCCGCCGCCGCCCCTCACCTCGGTGGCTTTGACCAGCGAGAAACCTTTGTCGGCCAAGAGGCCGCTCAGCTTCTGAAGATTGTCGGCCTCGAGCTGGGTCTTGAGAATGTCGCCCTTGGCGTTGCGGACCTGGCACTCGTAACGCGGCATCTGTCAGCTCCTATGATGCAGCCATGCAATGCTCGATGACATTGGGTTCAGCAGGAACATGTCGATTGTCGACATGGTAACACAGGTGCATCAATCGCTGCGAACGAGGCCGAATACTTCGTCGGGCGTGGTCAACCCCTGGGCGAACTTGAAAACCGCGTCTTGCTTCATGGTGATCATGCCATTCTGCACCGCGGCCTTGAACAGATCGTCGGTGGGTGCTTTCTGAATGACGAGGCGGCGCAACGTCTCGTTGGTGTACATGACCTCATGGATACCGACGCGGCCCTTGTAGCCGCTGCCGCCGCACTTGTCGCAGCCTTTGCCGCGATAATAGGTGCCGTTGATCGCCTCAGGGGGCAGGTCGAGGTCTTTGATGACCTCGGGGGTGAGAGTACTGTCGACATCTTTGCAGAATTTGCAGACGCGGCGGGCCAGACGCTGCGAACAGAAGCACAGCATGGCGGCCGAAACCAGAAACGGTTCGACGCCCATGTCGATGAGGCGGGTACACGAGCTCGGCGCATCGTTGGTGTGCAGGGTGGCAAAGACAAGGTGGCCGGTCAAGGCGGCCTCGATGGCGATCTTCGCGGTTTCTTCGTCGCGGATCTCGCCCAACATGATGACGTCGGGATCCTGTCGCAGAAACGCGCGCAGCACGATGCCGAAGGTCAGCTCGATCTCGGCGCGCACCTGCACCTGGTTGATGAACTTCAGTTTGTACTCGACCGGGTTTTCGACGGTACAGATGTTCATGTCGGGACCCTTGATCGAGTTCAAACATGCATACAATGTAGTCGTCTTTCCCGAGCCCGTCGGCCCCGTCACCAGGATGATGCCGTTCGGCGCGTTGATCGCCTTCTTCATGAGGTTGTAGTTGTTCGGTTGGAACCCCATGTTCTCGAGTTCGACCTGCACGTTCGATTTGTCGAGAATCCGCAAGCAGGCCTTTTCGCCCCACGCTGTCGGGATGGTATTGACACGGAAATCGATCGGCTTGTCCATGATGATCATCTGGATACGGCCGTCCTGCGGCAGGCGGCGTTCCGAGATATCCATGCCCGAGAGAATCTTGATACGCGAGATCAGCGATTGCTGGGCTTCGGGTTGCAGGCTCATTTCGATGCGCAGCCCACCGTCGACGCGGTAGCGCACCCGCAGTTCGCCCTCGTCGGGTTCGATGTGAATGTCGGATGCGCCCTTCTGCACGGCCTGGTTGAGCACCAGGTTGACCAGTTTGATGATCGGCGTCTCTTCGCCGGCCTTCTTGATCGCGTCGAGTTCGGCGCCGTCGGCCTTGTTCGCGTTTTCCGGATCCATGCCGGCCAGAGCTTCGGCCATGGCGCCCGCCACGTAGCATTTGCCGAGCATGTCGACGATCTGGTTCTCGGAACAGATGGCGCGCACGACCTCGCAGTTGTTCTGAAACTGGATCTCGTCGATGATGAACACATCGAGCGGATCGGCCATGCCGACCATCAGCGTCTTGCCGTCGAAGCTGATCGGAATGATATTGTGCTTGCGCGCGATCTTCTCGGGAACCATCTTGAGGACTTCGGGTGGGACCGTGATCTTCGACAGGTCCATGAACGGCACCTTGAGCTGCTTGCCCAGTACCGGCAGGAGCTTGTCTTCGGTGAGGTAGCCCAGTTCGATCAGTACCTGACCAATGCGCTTGCCGCGCTTTTTCTGCTCGGCCAGCCCGATGTTGAGCTCCTTTTCGCCGAGCACGCCAGCGGCGACCAACATCTCGCCGATCTTCTTGCGCTTGAACATTGCTGGTGCTTGCTCCTGGTTACCGAAAAACGCTCAACAGTGGTTGTTTGCTGGGACCATCCGGCGGGCGGGGGTCAACCGCTGGCGGCTTCCCAATATTTGCGTCGTGCTTCCATGTACTGCGGATTGAGGCGAATGGCAATACTGAACTCGTCCATCGATTCGTCGATCTTGCCGCGCTTTCTCAGAATCATGCCGAGGTGATAGTGGTAATCGGCATAATCCGGATGGTCTTTCAAGACCCGACGGTACTCGCGCTCGGCCTGATCGAGCAGACCCAGGTCATCGAAGATCAACGCGCAGTTCAGGGTGATGCCGGTCGGATTGATCTGATGAGGCAAATGGTCTTCGATCACCTGCCGGTAGTGCTGCATGGCCCGCTGCGTCTGGCCCACCTCTTCGCAGACCCGCCCGGTGAAATACCGCGCGGCAGCGTAGCGTGGATTGATGTTGAGGGCATTGTCGAACGACGTGCGGGCTTTCTCCCACAGGCGGTTGTCGAAGAACACCATGCCGATGTTGAAATGTGCGTCGGCGAAACGTGGGTTGAGCGTCAGCACCGACTCGTAGGCGGCGACGGCCTGTTCCTTTTCACCCATTTGCCGGTAGGTATGCCCCAGGTGCAGAAAGAACGTTGGGTTCTTCGGATTCAGGTTGACCGCCTTGATGAAGCAGAAGCTGCCCCGGTCGAACTGGCCCTTGAGATAAAACGCGTTGCCAAGATGAAACAGCACCTCGGTGTCTTTCGGTGAGGTGCGCAAATGCTTGATGCACGCCTCGATGATCTCATCGAGCAGTGCCGGACTGTAGGGTGTCTCGTTGGCCATCGGCAAATGGCCCGACCACGCGGTGTCAGGCCGTGCCCATCATAGCACCTGCCTGCCGGCGGTTCAACAACCCGTGCGCCCTGCGCACGTTTGACAGCCATGGTTTCGCCCGGTAACATCGAGAGGAACCCTGGGTCCGGGTTCAGTGTCGGCATTCTGTGCCCAAGGAAAATACAACGTATGGATGAGAACAACCGACGCAGCTCATTGTTGCTTGTCGACGATTTGCTCGAGAACATCGAGATCCTGGCGGAGATTTTCAAAGCCGACTACCAGGTGCGTTTTGCCTTGAACGGCAACAAGGCCCTGGCCATTGCCCGTTCCGCTGAACCGCCCGACCTGATCCTGCTCGATGTCTGCATGCCCGAAATGGATGGCTACGAGGTCTGCCGGCAACTCAAGAACGACCCCGCGACCGCGGCCATTCCCATCATCTTCGTGACTGCACTCAACGAGCCGGTCGAGGAGGCGCGGGCCTTCGAGGTCGGGGCCGTCGACTTCATCAGCAAACCCGTGCACCCTCAGGTCGCACGGGCCCGGGTGAAGACGCACGTCGCCTTGAAACACGCCATGGTCGAACTGGCCCGGCAGAACTCGGTGCTGCGCGAGAACGTGCGCCTGCGCGAAGATGTCGAACGCATCACGCGCCATGACCTCAAAAGTCCGCTCACCGGCTTCGTTAATGCCCCGGAGGTGCTGCGGCTCTCCGGGCCGCTCAACGACGAACAGAACCTGATCGTCGAGCACCTCCGCAAATCGGCGTGGCGGATGATCGAGATGATCAACCGCTCGCTCGATCTGGTCAAAATGGAGACGGGGCGGTATCAGTTACAGGCAACCGTTATCGACCTGATCAAGACGGTTCGCCAGGTGGCGCTCGAACTCGACGAGTTGCTGCGCTTCAAAAAACTGCGTCTCGACCTCACCGTGGGCGGGCGGCCGGCCGCTGAAGATGCCGAGGTCGCGATCCTCGGCGAAGAGATGCTGGTGTTCTCGTTGCTGGGCAACCTGCTGAAGAACGCCTTCGAGGCCGCACCCACCGAGGCGGTCGTGACCGTGGCCGTCCGTGACCTCGGAGCGCAGATCGAGGTGGCCATCCACAATCCGGGCGCCATTCCGGCGTCGATTCGCGGCCGCTTCTTTGAAAAATACCAGACGGAGGGAAAAATCGGTGGCACCGGGCTGGGTGCATACTCGGCGCGGCTCATGGCACAAACCCTGAATGGGGTCATTTCGTTTTCCAGTTCCGATGAGGCGGGGACCACGCTCGTGGTCGTGCTGCCGAAACCTCCGGCTGCCGGCGCCTGATGCGATAACCAGGCTCACTGCGGTATCCTTCCCACGTGGGGATTTGTCCGCACCGATACGAAAGGATTGCGCGAGATGCCCATCAAGATTCTGGTCGTCGAAGACGAAGATACCGCACGACTTCTGCTCGTCTCCGGGCTCAAGAAACATGGCTACGAAGTGGTCGGCGCCAAGGACGGCGTCGAGGGGCTGCAGGCCTTCGGCGACGTCAAACCGGACATCGTGCTGTCCGACATCATGATGCCCCGCATGACCGGACTCGAGATGCTCGAGAGCATTCGCAAAACCAACTCGTCGGCGGTGGTCATCATGACCACCTCGCAAGACACCGCCGATTTCACCTTGCGGGCCCTGCGCCTGCGCGCCAACGATTACCTGCTCAAACCTGTCAATCTTCGGGACATCCTGGCATTGCTCGAGAAATACTCGGCCATTCTCGAGGACCGCACCCGCAACGTCGAGGTACTCGGGGCGATCTACGAACGACGCTTGGGCATGGCGATTGGCAACCGCGTTGAGTTGGTGGCCAAGGTGGTCGACCGGCTGATGCTCGACACCGAGGGTCTGCTCGCTCCGACCGGCCGACTGGCGGTGCACCTGGCCCTGGTCGAGGTCCTGGTCAATGCCATCGAGCACGGCAATCTCGAGATCGCGCGCGAGCAGAAGACCGCCGCGCTCAACGCTGGCGGCCGGGCCTGGGCCGACCTCGTCGCCGCCCGCCTTGCCGACCCCGTGCTGGCCGCCCGCCAGGTCAAGATCGAGTTCACCATGCACACCGACTGCTTCGAATGGGTGGTCACCGACGCCGGGCGGGGCTTCGATTTCAAGAGCCTGCCCGATCCGACCGATCCGCAGAACCTGTTGCGGGCCACCGGGCGCGGCCTCATCCTCGCCCGCCTCAGTCTCGATGAGCTGTCGTTCCTGGGCACCGGCAACCAGGTGCGGATGCGCAAGCTGCGCGCCCCGACCACGGCTCGCTGACCCGGCTGTTGTCCCGGTCTGGTCGGACTTGGTCGGGGTGTGCCGCCGCGGTACAGTGTGAAATACGTAGTAAATACAGTGTATGTTTTTTCCGGATGTCGGCCCGCGGCGGACCGGGATGGCGGAACGTCGCTGGCGCCGGCGGTTATTGCCGGGGGGCGACCCCGGTCGGATCGGGGGCGACGAGCCGTTTGACCAGGCGCACTTCGTTGCCTTTGCCCAGATAGGTGACTTCGTCGAATCCCATGCGGGTCAAGAGAATGCCGCGGCCGTGCAGTTCGAGCAGATTGTCGGGGTCGACGCAATCGGGCACGCTCTGCCAGTCGAAACCCTCGCCCTCATCGCGGATCAACCACTCGCATCGGGATGCATCGAGGTCGAACGCAACGGTCACGGTCCGGCTGGCGTAGGCCGGTTCCTTGGCGCGTTGGCCAATGGTGGCCAGCCAGGCCTCGGCGCCGCGTTCGATCAGCGCGGATTTCTCGTCGTAGTCGATGCCAAGGTTGCCGTGCTCGATGGCGTTGGTGATCATCTCGACCAGGCCGAGACGAACCCCCAGGCGCGCCTCGTGGGGCAACACGTCAACGGTCTCGCCGGCCAGGCGGTCGGCAATGCGCGGTACCAGATCGAGCCGGTTGGGGATGCGCATGCCGAGATGGTTCGCGGTGACCTGGATGGGGGGCTCGTTGCGGCGGCTCTGGGTCGCCAGGACCGCCGCGTATTTGCGCAACAGGGTGATGATCGTGGTCTCGCGGGCCGGTTTGACCAGGTAATCATTGGCCCGCAACTGCAAGGCGCGCAGGATCGCCTCGGGGGTGTCGAGTGTCGACACCATGACCACGACGACGTCGTAATTGACGCGGCGGATCTTCTCGAGCAGTTGCAGCCCGTCGAGAACTGGCATGCGGATATCGGAGAGGACCAGATCGGGCGGTTCAGCCGCAAACGCCTGCCAGCCGGCCCCGCCATCGGCGGCTGTCACCACCGTGTGCCCCTCGCCGCGTGCGAGCTGTGCCATCCAGGCCCGTGACAGTTCTTCGTCTTCGACGATGAGAATTTTCATGCGCGATCACGCGGGTCGATCGGCCTCCTGTCGGCGACCAATCTCATGAGCGGACGAGTTGCTTCAGTTCGCGCCCCAGCTTGGTGCGCGGGTCATAACGGCGGAACCCGGCGGCGTCGACGCACAGGCGATTGAGCATCTCGAGGCCCTCGTAGTTCCGTCGCTCGACTGCTTCGCGCATGTCGATCGCCGTGCGCTCGAGCTCTTTGATGCCGTCGTCCATGGTGGCCGGTTCGTCGCGCAGGTGAAAGCGCAACTTGTAGATGACGCCTTCGTCCCGGCGGAAGATGTCGACTTCGGGTTCTTCGAGAAGCTGACTGCGGTGCGAAAAATTGCGGGTGTCGAACAACCGTTCGCGGGTGTACGGTAAATACAACGTAATTCCCCAGATGAACGGATTGCGCAGAAGAGCAATCGGAAAGAGAGGCGACAACAGGTTCTTCAGCGAGTCGACCACCTCGAAGTTGTAATCCTCGGTGGGGATGGCGTAGGTGAGCCGGCCGCCCGAATACGAGAAGCAGCCTCCGCTCGAAAAACTGCCTCCCATCGTCGTCAGCTTCCCGCCATGGATCGCATCTTTGATGATCTTCAGCGACCGTGACGAGAAGTTGTCGAAGCGCTCGTCGGGGCGATCGTCGAAACAGAAGATCAACTCCGACAGGCTCTGCATCAGCAATTGCTCGAGCATGGCGTCGAGCGTGTCCTGACCCTTCTTGGCGCAGACAAACACGTGTTTTTCGTAAATGTCGCTCATGGTATGTCGCTACTTTTTCTTGTCAGCCTCGAGGCGGATATAGACCATGGTTACGTCGTCTTCGAACGGCGCTTCGCCCTTGAACTGGTTCATGGCGCCGACGACATGATACACCATCGCTTTGGCTCTTTGGTGCGGACCTTTCTCGAGCGTCGTCCGCAGCCGATCGAGACCGAGCGGTTCCCGCGCCGGGTTGACCAGTTCGGTGATGCCGTCGGTGTAGATCAGGATGCCGTCGCCCGGAATCAGCGGAATGGTGAAATCGAGATACGGGTCATGGCTGGTGTCGAACAGCCCCACCGGAATGCCGGTCTCGGCCTCGTGTTTCTCGACATAGCCGTTCGTGGCCCGCACCAGCAGAGGTTTGCAGTGGCCCGCCGAGGCAATGACCACTTCGTTGCGGCCGCGGGTCAACATGACCAGTTGCATGGTGGCGAAATACTCGCCCAACTGGTCTTGCTGCAGGTGGGTGCCGATGCGGTTCAGAATCGAAGCCGGGGTCGTGCCGGGTTGCGGCGCGTAGGCGCGCACCAGCGTCTGGATCTTCGACAGGAACAACGCGGCGGGCAGGCCCTTGCCCGAAACGTCGGCGATCGCCACCAGCAGCCGATCGTCATCGAGGTTCACCACGTCGAAGTAATCGCCGGAAATCTCGTGACACGGATTGCACAACCCGAAGAGATCGAAGCCCGGGAACGACGGCAGCGTGGTCGGAATCGAGTCGCGTTGCAGGCGGCGGGCCACGTTGACGTCGATTTTGAGCCGTTCTTTCTCGAGACTTTCGTGATACAACAGGTGGTTTTCGATGGCGATGGCCAGATACCGGTTGAAGAGCGTGGCCATGTTGCGATCGTCGGTGCGCATATTGTTGCCGCGTGGCAGGATCAGCACGTTCAAGCCGACGAGACGGTTCCAGGCGCTGATCGGGAAGATCGCGATCTCGTCGTCGGGATCGGTCGTCTTGAGGGGCAGCGTGAAACAGCGAAACTTCGTCTCGACGAGTTTGTCGAGATCGACGAGGGCGTTGATGCGCTGGCGGGCCGCCTCGACCAGCGCGTCATGCGGCGAGAGATCGGCCATGCGATCTTCGATACGCCGGGTGCCGATGCGGTAGTCGAACCGCCGCTGTTCGATCTGCAGGAACACCAGCATGGCGTCGAGCCGCAGAATCTCGTGACCGAGATTGAGCGCGGTGCGGATCTGGCGATCGAGATCGAGTGCATAGTTGAAGAAGATCAACAACTGCGAGATGCGTTCCAGATCAACATAGCGGGCCTTCAGTCGACCCAGCTTCGTCTCGAGCATCTGCACCGCCATATACGGCTTGAACATGATCTCCTGGATCTCGTCGATGTCGTGGCTGGCGAAGGTCGAGGTCTGCTCGGCGAAGAAACGCCAGGTGTGCCACCAGAAGGTGAAGATACCGAACAGCAGGCTGGTGAACACGAGGCCGGCCAGCGTGACCAGGACGCGCGGCGACGTCGCTTGATGGGTGCGGATCGTGTACAGGTGGAGAAATACCATGGCGATGAGAATCGCCAGCGCCGTGGAAAGGAGCAGCCACGGGTGTTTCTCGATCCAGCGGCGCATCATGGCAGATGACTCCGACGCGCGGTGTCCCGGCGAAGCTGAGCAGATGAATAGATCATCGGGGTTACCAGGTATTATTACCTCGTCGTTCTGTTTGTGGTGTCACTTTCCCGGCTTCTGTGCCATTCTATGTGACCGCGCACCACGGGTCAAGCGTGGCGACCGCAAGCCTTGACAGCAGCGGTGCCCCTTTCTATGATGAGCGGCATGTCGCTCCAGGTCCGTGAGCTTGCCCGCAGTTTCGGGCCCCGTCGCTTGTTTTCCGGGGTCTCGTTCGTCGTCAATCCAGGAGAACGGGTCGCCCTGGTCGGCGACAACGGTTCGGGCAAGTCGACCTTGATGCGGGTGATTCTCGGCGACGAACATGCCGATGCCGGCGAGGTCGTGCGGCCGCGCGGCAGTGAGATCGGCTACCTTCCCCAAGAGATCTTCCTCAACCTCAGTCGTCAGCTCGGTCCCGAAGGTTTGTCGCAGACGCTGTGGGCTCTGGGTGAGGGGGCGTTCTCGCGGTTGCGTGCGATCGAAAGCGAGATGCGGGCTCTCGAGGAGGCAATGGCGTCGGGGCGGGGTTCGCCAACGCAGGCCGACCGGCACGAGCGGTTGCATGCCGAGTTCGAGCGCCTGGGGGGGTACCGCTGGCAGGCGCAACTGGTGCGTGTTCTCAAAGGGCTTGGTTTCTCCGAGAACCGGTTTCACGACGCGCTGACGACGTTCTCGGGCGGTTGGCAGATGCGCGCGTTCTTCGCTCGGCTGCTGTTGCGGCAACCCGAGTTTCTGCTGCTCGACGAGCCGACCAACTACCTCGACATCCGCTCGATCGCCTTTCTCGAGGAGTTTCTCGGCGACTACCCCGGTGGCATTCTCGTGGTCTCGCACGATCGCTACTTCCTCGACCGCCTGGCCACTTCGGTGGTGGCGTTGATGCCCGAGGGGGCCCGCACCTATCGCGGCAACTACAGCGATTTCCTCGACGCCCGCGAGGGCTGGGCCGAAGAGGCGGCGGCGGCGCAGGCCCGCCTCGAGCGTGAGAAGGCGCGCATCCAGCGGTTCGTCGATCGTTTTCGCGCCAAGAACACCAAGGCCACCCAGGTCCAGAGCCGCATCAAGATGCTCGAACGCATGCAGGATGTCGAGCAGGTCGGGGTGGCCAAGACGATTCACTTTTCCTTTCCGCCCTGCGTCGAGAGCGGCGAAGTCGTCCTCGACGGCCAGGGGATCGGCCGTCGCTATGGCGACACCCCGGTGTTGGCCGGGCTCGATTTCAAGGTCTACCGCGGTGATCGGCTGGCCATCGTCGGCGAGAACGGCACCGGCAAGACGACGTTGATGCGGATTCTGGCCCGCCAGGACCTCGAGTTTTCCGGGCGCCTCGAGGCGGGGCATCGTGTGCATATGGCGTATTTCGCCCAAGACGAAGAGATCAACTTCGAGGGCGACGAGACCGTGCTCGCCCGCATGGGCCGCGATGCGCCGCTCGACATGGTGCCGCGCTTGCGCGGTTTGCTGGGGGCGTTTCTCTTTTCGGGCGATGCCGTCGAGAAGCCGGTGCGCGTGTTGTCGGGCGGCGAAAAAAGCCGCCTCGGTCTGCTGCGGCTGTTGATGCGGCCGTGCAACCTGTTGCTGCTCGACGAACCGACGAACCATCTCGACATCTCCAGCCGCGAAGCGCTGCTGGCCGCGTTGCTCGATTTTCCCGGCAGCCTGATCATCGTCTCGCACGACCGCTACTTTCTCGATTGCCTGGCCAATCGCGTCCTCGTCCTCGGCGGGCCGGAAGGGATCACCTCCTACGAAGGCAACTACTCCGAGTATCTGTGGGCGCGCGACCAGCGGGCGGCGGCCGTCGCCGCCGGGGCCGTCGTCGTGCCGGTGACCGCCGATGCCGGCGGTCGGGCCGGTTCAGTCCGGTCGTCGCTCGGCGGTGAGGGGGCGGGTGCCGCCCTCGATGCGGCAGCTACCGCCCAGGATGAATGGCGCGCCAAGAAGAAGCGCGACAACGAACGACAACGGCGCGACCGCGAGATTGCCCAGGTCGAAGAGCTCATCGCCGCTCTCGAAACCCAGGTGCGCGATGCCGAGGCGCGCCTGGCCGGCCCCGAGGCGGCCGGAGACCACCACCGTCTCGCGCAACTGGCCGCCGAACATCAGGCTGCCGTCGGCAGTCTCGAGGCGGCCCTCTCCCGCTGGGAGATCCTCCAGCGCGAACAGGCCACCGCCGAGTCGTGACCGGCGCACCCGGCCAACGACGGCGCCGTTGCCCAGTGATCTGCACAAGATAAACACGAAGTATTGAAAGAGTTGTCATGACCCATCGTCAAGCCCATGCCCTCTTGCTTCTTACCTCGGTGATCTGGGGTTTTGCCTTTGTCCCGCAACGCATCGTGGCGGCGCATCTGGGGGCATGTGCCTGCAACGGCACCCGCTTTCTTCTGGGCAGCCTGCTCGTGGCGGTGGCGGCGCGCTGGTTGAGTCCGGGCGGCGCCGGCAAGTGGCCATGGCGGGAAGGGGCGATCCTCGGCGTGGCCCTTTTTGGCGGAGCGGCGCTGCAGCAGATCGGGCTGGCTGAGACCACAGCGGGCAAGGCCGGTTTCATCACCGGACTCTATGTCGTCATCGTGCCCCTGTTTGGTCTGTTGCTCGGTCAGATGCCGACCTGGAGCGCCTGGGCCGGGGCCGTGCTCGCCGTCTTCGGCACCTGGTTTCTCAGTGTCAACGAAGATTTCTCGGTGTCGCGGGGCGATCTCTTCGAGTTGGCCGGGGCCGTCGTCTGGGCCGTGCACGTGCAACTCACCGGCCGGTACGCACGCCGGGTCGATCCGGTGCGCCTGGCGGCGCTGCAGTTTCTGATGTGTGCGGTGCTCAGCCTGGTTGCGGCCGCCCTGTTCGAACGCAACGACTGGGGCGCGCTGCGCAGCTCCATCCCCTCGTTGCTCTACCTGGGGGTCCTGTCGGTCGGGGTCGGCTACACCCTGCAGGTCGTCGCCCAACGGTATGCCGAACCGACACCGTCGGCGATCATTCTCAGTCTCGAGGCGCTGTTCTCTGCGGTGGGCGGCGCCGTCATTCTCGGCGAGAGCCTCGGCGGCCGGGGCATCTTCGGTGCGGCCCTGATGTTGTCGGGCATGATGCTGGCGCAACTGCCGGCGCGACCTGAACCCGAGGCCACGCCGGGCGTCGCCACGCCGGACAAGACGGGTGCGGAGAGCGACCGATGACGATGCCGATCGCGCGCCTGTTGCGGGAAGCCGCCGCCGCAGAACAAATCACCATCCTGCAAGACCTGTTTCAACAAGAAGCGATTGACGACGCTGCGGTCATCGAGGTCGTGCGCAGTCTGCGGCAATCGACCGATCCGGGCTTGCGGTTCTGGGCCCGCAAGGTCTTTGCCCGCCACGGCAAGCCCGAGGCGCCGGCGGTGCCGCTGGCCGACCCCGCCGGGACCGCGGCTCCCGATGTCCTGTTGGCCAAACTGCGCGATGTGCGCGAGTCGACCTTCGTGGCGGTCGAGGTGCTCACGCGGCTTTTGAAACAACAAGACCCGCAGACGTTGCCGGCCCTGCTCGAATACCTCAAGCAGACGCCCGATCCGTTTCAGATCTCGTTCATGACCCGTCATCTTGGGCAGGCGTTTCCGAACGAGAGCCTGCTGCCCGAGTTGATTCCGTTCCTCCGCCACAGCGACGAACGGGTGGTGGCCAACACCATCGAGGGGATCGAGGCGATCGGTTCGCCCAAAGGAATTCCGCTGTTCTCGCAGTTGTTGCGGCACAGCGACTCGCGCGTGAAGGCGGCCGCGGCACGGGCGTTGTGTAAATACGATGTACGCAAGACCTTTCGCATTCTTTCGGCGATGTTGCACGTGAAGGGGCAGAGTCATTTTGCCATCTCTGCCTGTCACGCCATCCGCACCCTCAAAGATCCGCGCTACGTGCCGGGCCTGTTGCGCGTGGTGCCGGACCCGGCCGTGACCGACGATGCCCTGGCTGCGCTCAAGGAGATCGGCGGCGACGAAGTGGCGGCCGGACTCGCGACGCTGGCCGGTGAGTTGGCAGGGTGTCAGGCGAAAATCACCCGCACACTCGGTGACATCTACGGCGTGCAGAAGGAGCGGGAACGCGAGGCCCGTCCCCGGGGCTGGCGGCCCGAGTGGTTGGTGATCGCACTGTTGCTGCTCGTGGTGGTGGCTGCGTGGTGGCCCGCCCCCGGCGGGCCGGCGCGCCAGGCGTTGCGAGAGCGGGGCATCCCGTGGACGCTCGAGGGACTGCATGCTGCGATCGCGTCCGACAGTGTCGAGACCGTGGCGTTGTTCGTCGACGGCGGTTTCGATGTCGATGCGCTCGACGGCAATGGCGAGAACGCTCTGCACCGGGCGGCGTCGCTCGGACGTTACGAGGTCGCCAAGCGGCTGATGTCGCGCCGGCATGATCCGGCGAACGCGAGTGCTGCCCAGGTCTTGGTGCGGCGACGCCTCGAAACGCGGTCCCGTCGCGGTGAAACCGCCTTGTTGCTGGCGGCACGCGCCGGGTCGGTCGAGACCGTCAACGGCTTGCTCGAAGCCGGTGCCGACAAGAACGCGCAGGACGACCAGGGCAATTCGGTGCTGCATGCGGCGGTGGCCGGTGGCAACGAACGCGTGGTCCTGACCCTGGCCAATCATGGCGTCGATACGGCCGGCAAGAATGCCCGCGGCAACACCGCGTTGCACGAGGCGGTGCTGGCGAAAAACCGCCAGATCGCCTACTGGCTGAAAGTGTTCGCCAAAGCCGACCCCGACCTGCGCAACGCCGCCGGCGTTTCGGCCCGCGACCTCGGTCTCGACGCGCTGCTCAACAGCAGCGAGTGAACAAGGGGGGCAGGCAGAGTCCGGTGGACCGGGCGTTTGCCGCCGTGTTTGGCGGCCGGGTGTGCGCAATGTCCCGGCTTGTGTATGCACAACGTAGGTTGCTCTTGCCCGTCACGGTAGCACGGCGTGGTGCGGCAAGGGCCCCTCGGGCGAGACATCATGGTGACCGCATGCCAATCCGCGTCGCCTCAGAGGAACCGCCCGGTCCCCGGCGTCGGCCGGGTACCGGGCGGTTAACCGTGTGCTTGCCGGCGGGGGTTACCGCGCCGAAGTGCTGTACTCCCGGCCGTTGAAGAAGTACTTCTTCACAAACTCGTACCGGGCCGGGTCTTTCTGCTTGAGCGCGTCGCCACTCTGCCAGAAGACCTTGACCGACTCGGCGATGTCCTCGTGTGGATTGGTGCACCCGTAGGCGGTTACCGAGGGGGTTTTGAGCGACTTGCCGTCGGGTGTCCAGAAGTTCTGGACCCAGGCGGTGTAGACGTTCATGTTGTTGAACGTGAAGCTGTGCGCCATCTCGTGGACCAGCACCTCGCGAAATACACCGTATTTCGCAGCGGCATCGCACATCGTCACTTCGTGCGGGCGATTCGACCATACGTAGCCGGCGACATTCGGGTTGTTCAGGCCGATTGGCTCGCGCAGGATTCTCGTCATGTACACGCGGAACTGGTTGGTGAGTGAATACAGGGTACGGTAGACATCGAACACCATCATCTGGGTCCAGGAGCGTTGGGCCGGGTCGGCCGCCGTCTCGTCGCCCCCGACCAGGTCGACACCGAACACCGACTTGATCAGGGCACGCAAGGCGCTGGTCGCCAGACTCTGCACCTTGCTGGGCAGGTTGCGCCCCTGCGGATCGACTTCCGGATTCGGCTGATCGAGGGCTTCCGGATTGAACACGGTGCGGGGTGGGGTGGTGGGGGTGGTGGTCGTCGTCGTGGTGTTGCTGACGGTCGCCAGGCGGAACGACCGCTTGCCTTCGGTCATCCGGCCGTCGCGGTCGTAGGCGCGGCACGACACCGAGACGCTGGTGGCACTGGTTGGTGTCGGCAGGAGCCAGGTGATCGCCGGTGACTGGGTGATGCAGATCGACGACGCGGCTCCGGTGGTTCCCGAATCGGGACCGATGGTCAGCGGTTGGGCGGTGCCGGGGTTGACCATCCAAAAATAGCTGACCGGTGCACCGTTTGTATTGACGGCCTGCGCGGCAATCGCTGCTTCGAAGCGGGTCTTGCCGGCGCCGGGGGCGGCGATCGGTTCGGGGCAAAGGATGTCGACGCGCGCACCGTTGGCCGTGGCCGTCGTCGTGGTGGGGCGGGGGCTGACGGCAACATCGAAGGCCAGGGTGACGGCGAGGTTGTCGGTCGTGGTGACCGTGGCGGTGATGCGTGCCGTCTTTGCCGGGTCGGGGGCGACCCAGACAACCTCGAGTTTGCCGAGTTTGCGACTGCCGTCGAGGGTGCGCGTCTGCTGCAGTTCGCCCGCGTTGCACGACCAGGTCACCTTCTGCACCTGGTTGTCGCCGACCGCGGTCATGGCGTTCTGGCCCGTGCGCGCGGTCAGATCGACCCGGGTCACGTTGGCCGCGATGAGCACCCGGTCGCCGGCCCGTGGATTCTCGTTCGCGGCGAACGGCGCGCGCGACATCTTTGCCTTGGTCAGGCTGCCGATCAGACCGATCATGCTGCTGCCGAAACTCTTGGGGCGCACGAGGATCCGCGTCGATGCGCGGTAGGTGCCGTACGGCAATCTTGCCGCACAGTGCAGATCGTAGGGACCGAGCCGGTCGGTCACGCGAACGTTCAACGTCGGGGTCTTTGCCTGCGTGAGGGTGGTCGGAGCGGTCGCGTACCAACCCGACTGCGCCGACCAGGTGGTGCCCTGCAACAGACCGCGGATATCGCGCCCGTTCGCGTCGGTGCACGACAACGTCAGGCGGGTGGTATCGCCGGGTGCGAGAATGGCCGGATTTGCGTTGAGTGACGCGGTCAGCGTCGCGGCGGCAAAGAGAGACGGCGTGAAGATGCCGGCGAGCACCGCCAGAATCAGGGCGAGGGCGACGGGATGCGTGCGCATGCGGTGGTTGTTCATGGTCAGGCAACCTTTCTCGTTGGGTTCAGTCGAGCGGAGCGGGACTCGACGCGGCCGGTGGGACTGCCCTGCCGTCTTTGCTCGCCGCCAGAGCGGCGAGCAACTGGTCACGGGTGGTGAAGGTGCCCATACCCTCGAACGCGCCGTTGTCGGCGACCGGCCACACGCCCTGCACGAAATTGACCGACTCATATTGACCGGTCGCAGTTTTCTTCAGAAATACGAGGTATTTACGGGTCGTGTCGAACACCGGCGAATCTTCGAATCCGGCAATCGTCTCGATCACGATGCTGCCGTCGCCTTTCTTCTCGCCCTTCAACGTTTCATCGATGGTGAGCGTGGTGGCCACCTTGCTGCCGGGGGCGCACTGCGCCGCGGTCGCCGTCGAGGCCACCTTGACCACCGCCACGAGATCGGCCTGAGCGGTCAGTTCTTCGAGCGGCAGGGTGATGATCATGGCGTGGCCTCCGAATGTGATGCCGAGCAAAATGACGAGCAGACCCAGGATTCGCATGTTGTACCTCCGAACCGTGACGTTCGGTTGCCGGGCCGCCGTGGCGGTCGCACGCAACTGATTAAGTATCGCATGAACAGGCGCCTTGCGCAATTCCTGCCCCTCCGGCCCGCAGGACGACCCAGGCGAGAATGCCGGTGGGCGGGCGGGTCGTTTGCACTGCCCGAAACTGCTGTTTCGGGCCGCCCTCCATGGCGGCAAACGCCCACTACGCGCATCGTGCGCGGGCGGGTACCGGTTACAGCGTGCCTGGCTCGATGAAGCCGTCTTCCTCGCCCTTTTCGTTGAGACGAAGCGAGCCGAACTGGACGCAGGTGATCGTGGCGGTGTCACCGGCCCAGGGGGTGCGCACGAGAAACCGTTGATGGGCATAGTCGATGCGCTCGAGACGACCGATGGCCAGCGTGTTGCCGCGCTGATCGAGAAGGGCGACCATCAAGCCGACTTCCTGACCGGCGACGACCTGCCGAATCATCCCCAGATCTTGGGGCCAGGTCGTGCGATTTTCGGGCAGCATCGGCCCGGGGGTGACCACCAGTGTGCCTTCCCATCCGGACAGGCGCTCCGCGTGCAGTGTGCCCTCGAGTCGCAAAGGAAAGCCGGTCAGGAGAAAGACGCGATCGGTGGCGACCTGGGCGAACGGCAGTTCGATGGTGCGGGCATTGGCGAAGTAGCGGGTGCTCGCCCGCTCGCGCAGAACCTTGCGCTCCATCTGGTGGGTCGGGGTAGTCTTCTTCGAAACGGACAGGCGGACAAGGCGTCCGGCCGGCACATGCCTGACCAGATGCTCGAGTTCGTTGCCGCGCTGGAGCAATACAATATATTGAGGATCGATCAGGTCGAGCTTGGCTCGCTTGATGGCGCGGCCACCGTCACCCTGGACCCAGCCGGTGGTGTCGACGATGAGGAAGTCGACCGCACGCTCGGCCTGCTCGAGCATTTTGTGCAGACCGACCATCGCCGGCAGAAAATGCAGCCCGGGTGAGTGGGCGCCGAGCAAAAACAGATGCGTCGGTGGCAGATCGGCGAAAAACACCGTGGGTCTTTCGAGGACCAGCATCCCAAACGTGCCGGGCGGACCGATGTCCGACTGCCCGGTGTCACAATCGAGGATGGCGGTGCGACAGCCCTTGCCGAGCAAGCGGTTGCCCAGATAGGTCGAAAAGAAGGTCTTGCCGGTGTCGACCTCGCCCAACACGACGATGCGGGTCAGCGTCCCCGCTGCGTGCGTCCGGGCGATGGTGTCGGCCAGTGCATCCCATTCGGCCGGCAGGGCAGATTGCTCTCCGGGCGCAAAAGCGCCGTCGTCACACGCCAGTTCGATGGCCGTGTCGGTGCCGGCGTGCAACGGGATGCGCTTGCCGGGAGGGACTTCGAGGGTCTCTTGCGCCCCGATCCGGGTGGCGACGACCTCGACGAAACCGGCCTTGACGCGGAACTGGGCCGGACCGACCAACACATGGCTCGACCCGGCCGGCAACTCGTGGGTCTTCATCGGGCGAGGTCTTTTCTGGCCGTGACCAGAGCGGGCCACAACTCGTGCAATACTTTGTCATTCACGAGGGTCGCTGCCGCGATCTGACCGAACTCGAGTTTGACCTCACTCTCGCTGCCACTGCTGGTGACCTGCGACAGCGAGACACCACGCTCGCTGACCGCCGATACCACGCCGTGGTACCGGCGGTCAGCCGTGCGCAGGTGCACCCGGGTGCCGACCGCCAACTGCCGGGCATCGATGGTTCGCACCATCTTGCCCAGGCACATGCTGACGATGCCGGGGTAGAGCGGAACGTCGTCGTAGAGCCGGATGATCTGCAATACGACGTCTTTCACCATGGCGGGGTCCGAATCTTCCTTGACGAAATTGCGCAGGAAGTTGAGGATGCTCGGAAAATCGGACTCCTTGAAGGTCACAGGGCGGTCTCAGTGCTTGAGGTAGTGGAGCCCGAGCTCCTGACAGCGCTCCTTTTTGCTCTTGTTCAGCGACCCCTCGCGGGCCTTGGCGTCGAGTTCGGTCATCTCGCGCAGTTGCTGAATGACCAGATCCAGGACATCGAGAGCCCGGGGTTTCTCGACCTTGATCGTGCACTCGGCCGCGAACGGATGGCCACCGCCGCTGATCTTGTCGACCGCGCCCGGATAGCGTTGCCGCAAGGTGTTTTGCATCTGCGTGCAGAAGAACCCCGAGTGAACGTTCGGCGAGGTCGCCCGCACCGAAACGTGGGTGTAATCTTTGTTGACCGCGCTGACCATGATGATCTGCGCTGTCTCGTCGTGGTTGGCGGTGCGCAGGTCGAACAGCTTGATCGAACCGATCATCGGCAGCAACGGCACGGGTCCGCCGGTGAACAGGTAGATGCCGGTCTTGCCCAGTTGGGCGATGCGGACCGACGAGTCGAGCAGGCGCTCGGCTTTCTCCCAGTCTTGCAGAAAATACTTGAAAATGCGGTCGAGCAGGATGCGGTTCGTCTCAGGCAACAGCTTCACGAAACTCTCGAGCGTGGTGATCTGCGCCAGTTCGTTGGCCTTGTCGCCGATCTTGTCGAGCGCCTCGCCGATGCACGCGGCATGGTCGACGTCTTTCAACGAAGGATGCCGGTCGTGATAGAAATAGTTGAAGCCACCGCCACCCGTCGCGTGCACGTACTCGGTGATCCGCGACAGCAGGCACGTGTGCGTCCGCTGTGAAGCGTCGAACTGGGTCGGCCGCTCATCGATCTGGCCCAGCAGGTTCTTGAAGTGGCGACCATATTCGACGAAGAACGGCTTGGCGAAGTCGCACAGCGTGGCCGTGACCGGCTCGATTGCCCAATCGCCCTTGAGGCCGAGCAGGCACAGGAAGTCGTCGTAGCGCTCGCGCGTGCCCAGCAAGGTCGAAATCCCGTGGGTGAGCAGTGAGGTGCTGCACTGCAGATACTGGACCAACGCCGGGTTGTAGATCGTGCAACCGGCCGGCGGCTTGGCCGACGGGTGGTGGTCGATCAGGAACAGCGGCACCTTGGTGTATTCGGCATACTCGGGCAGGCAGCCCTTGTCGGTCATGAACACGGCTTTGGCGCCTTTGTGCTTCGCCAACGCGTCTTCGTACTGCTTCTTCGACAACATGAAATTGTTGGGGAACTCGATGGCGACCTGCCAGCCCTTTTTGATCAGGGCCCGCTTGAGAATCATGCCGCTGGTGATGCCGTCGGGATCGTCATGGCTGAAGATGATCGCCAGACCTTGCGGTTTCTCGATGAACTCGAGCATCTCTTTGAGACCGGGATGGGTGTCGCGTTGTTTGGCCCACTGGGCGGCATGGCTCTCGTCGGTGCTGGTGTGTTTGGTCAGGATCTGGGCTTCTTGCATTGGGTGCGCTTGTCCTTTCCGTTGACAGGTTTGCGAGCGGTTCGAACTCGAAAGGGATGCGGCCTGAGGCCGCTTCCCCGTCACGTGACTGTTGTCGTTCTCCGGTGCTTCGCGGGCCGACCCGGCCGGAGCGAACGGGAGTCCGTTCGCTCTCGTTGCGATATCGCGTCGCACGCGGATTAACGAAGTATACCGAGCCGATGGCCCACCGGTCAACCTCGCCGCCGCCATCGCGTCACGGGCTGCTGCAGCGATCGAGCGGGGTCACCGTGAAGTCATGCGCCGTTTCGCCGCCGACCGTCACCCGGACCGTGCCGTCGCGATCGGTGCGCAGCAACTTCGTGCCCAGGTTCAGGTAGGCGGCTACCGTTTCCTCGTGGGGATACCCGAAACTGTTGTGGGCTCCGACGTGTAATATGGCGTATTGCGGTTTGCTCAGGTCGAGCAGCGGCCGGTGCAGTGCGGCC
>CAZADH010000024.1:0-34955 GCA_964483805.1 uncultured bacterium | reverse complement strand
GTTGGCACTGCATCAAGATTCCCAAGCCATGCGGATTAATGATGCACCGGCCCTGGGTGGTCCGGCGACGAGTGCTTCCGAAGTGTACGCGTTCGGTGTTACTCTGTATGAGATGCTGTGCGGCATGAGGCCGTTCCTCGGTGATGACGTCAGCGTCGTGTTTGCGCAGGAGCCTCGCCCGTTGCGTGAGTTGCGCCCCGATTGCCCGCAGGTGGTCGAAGCGCTGGTTCTCGATTGTCTGAACAAGAACCCGAACAATCGTCCGGCCACCTTCAGCGAGATTGGGCGAGAAATCGAGAGCGGGTTGGCCGAGGTTCGTGCGGGTGGCGCTTGAGATCAAGACGAGAGAGAACAGACCATGAAAATGGCGTTGAAAGATGCTACCGGAACCGTGTTGCACGAGTTCGCGGTGGCGCCGGGTGGCGAGGTGCGGATCGGTCGGGGGCGGAGCTGCACCGTCGTCTTGACGGGAAACCCTTCGATCTCGCGGGAGCATCTGCTCGTGCGGCTCAACGAAGCCGGTGCCGTGGTGGTCCAGGACCTGCAGAGCACCTTCGGGACGCAGGTCGATGGACAACGTATTGCACCCGGAACGTCGGTGACGTTGCGCGCCGGGGCGCGCGTGCAACTGGGTACCGATGTTTTCCTCGATGGTGGCATGGCGGCGGCAGGAAAAGCGCCGCTCGCGGCGTCGGTGCCTGCGGTCGATGAAGAGTCTGCGCCGGCCGTGTTCCCGTTCTTTCTGACCCGCAACGAGACCTTTGTCCGCGAGCGATTCGGCGAAATGCGGGCCCGGGTGGGGGGCGATCTGCTGGCGCCGCTCGCGCAACTCGAAGAGGCAATGACCGGGCAGGTGCGCGAGTTGTCGGCGATTCTCGAGGTGTCGTTTGCGCTCAGCTCGATCACCAGCTACCCGCGGCTGCTCGATTACACCATCGACATGGCGTTGCAGGTGACCGGGGCCGAGCGGGGCAGCATCATTCTGTTCAACGAGACGTCGCAGCGGTTCGAGACAGCGGCGGCGCGGCGCATGGGGTCGCGTGAGGTCGAAAGCGACATGCAGACGTCGAAGTCCGTAATATTACGGTGTTTTCGCACCAACGAGACGATCATCATCCGCGACACCAGTGTCGATCCGGGGGTGGCCGGCAACCAGAGCATCGTGGCGAACCGCATCTGTTCGGTGGCGGTGACGCCGTTGCGCATCCACAATTCGGTCATCGGGGTGCTCTATCTCGACAGTCGCTTGTCATCGAGTTGTTTCAGTGACCGGGTCCAGCACCTGTTGAAGGTGTTTGCCGCCCAGGCGTCGGTGGCCATTCACAATTCGCGTTTGTTTTACATGGCGACGACCGACGGGTTGACGACGTTGACCAACCACAAACACTTCCTGCAACGGCTGCTCGAGGAGTTCTTTCGGGCCCGGCGCTACCAGTTGCCGTTGGCGTTGATCATGGTCGACGTCGACCATTTCAAAAAGGTCAACGACGTGCACGGTCACGTGGTGGGCGATCAGGTCTTGCGTTCGGTGAGCCAGATTTTGCGAGCCAACATGCGGGTGCACGACCTGCCGGCCCGGTACGGGGGCGAAGAGTTTGCGGTCTTGCTGCCGCAGACGGCGTTGGCCGGGGCTTTGCTGGTAGCCGAGAAACTGCGGGCGGCGGTGGCCGAATCGAGTATGAAGCTGGGTGATCTGGTGTTGCAGGTCACGATCAGTGCGGGCGTGGCTGCGATCGACACCACGGGCATGGAAAAACCGATGTCGCTCGTTCAGGCCGCCGACCGGGCACTGTACGCCGCCAAGAACGGCGGTCGGAACCGGGTCGTCTCGGCGGCGGCGACTGAGGTGGCTGCCGCGTCGTAAACCCAGGCGGTTCACTGCGCAAAACGGCTGTTTGAGCCGATTTGTGCCGGTGCCGGTTCGATTGACTTGCCGGCGTCAATCGGTGATAATGGCTCTCATGGCGTCGAGCGTCGGTTGCGTGCCGGAATTCGACACCTGATCTAGCAGTCAAAAAGGGGGATCACGGTAGTGCAACGACGACTCTTGTTATCTTTGTTTGGTCTGCTTTTGCTTGGGTGTGTTTCTCTGGTCGGTTGTTCGTTCGGAACATCCGATGGGGCGGCCGTGAACGGTCCGGCGGTGGTGCCGGCGAACCAGGCGCCGACGGCGCGGGTGTCGTTCAACGTCCAACTTTCCGACGATGCAAGCGGTCATTACACGCCGCAGATCTCGTTGCGCCATGGCAGCAAAACCGGCAGCGCCCGCGTGCGGTTCCGCCTTACGGGACTGTCGGTGTCGGGCGATGGCAGCGGTGCTGCCCTCGCTTCACCGACGGTGACCGAGCAGACCGTGCAGGTCGAGAACGGCCGGGCTAACGTCAACATGGCTGTTCCCCCGGGGCCGGCGGTGGCGCAGGTTCAGGTTCTCGATGGTGCCAATATCGAGGGTTCGCGTGATTTCTCGGGCGCCCAGGATCTGACCGCAGGGCAGAACAACGTGACGGTTAATCCCCAGGGCAGCCGTCTAACGGCGGAACGCACGGCAGATACCGTGGCCCGTGTGCGCTTCATGTTGACCGGGATCACGGTACCGAACCAAGGCGCGGATCTGTGCACGCAGGCCCGCACCGAGGTGCGGGCGGTGCCACCCGCTGGTGCGGCGAGCGATGATAAGCCGGCGCAACGCATGGTTCGTCGGTTTGCGCAGGCCACCCCCAACATCGATCCGATGACGTTCGCCGAGATCAAGTTCTCGGCCCGGCAGGATGCCACGGTCAGTGTTCCGAATGCGTCGCTCGTCGTTGGCAACTTCGCTGGCGTGCCGAACACGACGTTCTGGGGTACGACCGATCTTTCTGAATCAACCGTGCAGCACATGGCGTTCAAGGAAATCCTGCGCCAGGGTTCGAACGGTTTCGGTCTGATTGCTTGCGAACACCGCTATTTCCCGGATTGTTTTGCCGTGTCGCGTGTTTACTGGAACGCACAGGGGCAAGTGCAGCGTTACTTCCTGCGCAACCGCGGGTACTGCTACGCCAACTTCGTAATGCCCGACAACTCGATCATCGTCGGCGGCAACAACCGCGCGATGTTGAAGCCGTTCATCGCTCGCTGGACCGGCACCAGCAACGCGCATACCAAAGATGCCATCCGCATTCAGGATGCGACCGACTCGGGGCCGAGTGAGGGCCTGAGCTGGATTCGCTACTTCGACGAGGAAGCGACTCCGGACGATCCCAATGCCGGTGTTACTGCGATTCGTTACGACGGCGAAACCAACGGCAAGCACGTCTTGTTGGTCTCGGTGAAAGATGCCGCTCACAACAACGTCAAGGTCTATCGCATCAACGCGGCCAACGGTCTCGATCCGGCGATCGATACTGTGACGACTCCGGCGCAGATTGTGCGGCGTGGCACCATCACGGGCTCGGTGCGCACGGTTCCGGCGGCGGGCGCCGCGGTCAACAGCGACAGTGCGATCAGCGACGTCACGGTGAACCTGTATCAGACCGATGGCACCACGTTGGTGGGCACACGTACGACCGATTCCGAGGGTAACTACACCTTCAACGTTCCGGTGGCGACCGGTTATGTCTTGAAATTTGCGAAGACCGGTTACACCGATACGCAAAAGAGCGGTGTTTCGGTTGCACAAGACCAGACCACGCGGCTCGAGGTGGTGCGCCTGGTCTCGTCGGCACAAACGGGCACCGGCGGCATTTCGGGTACGATTCGTTCGTCGGCCAACGGACAGGGTTTGAGCGGTTTGACCGTCAAATTGTTCAGTGGCATTGACAACACCAGCGGTACGGCGGCCAATCAGACCACCACTGGCACCGGCGGCACCTACAGTTTCACCGGGGTCACGGCCGGCGCCTACACGCTGCAAATCACCGGTACCGGCTACTCGCCGGCGACGCTCAACGTTGTGGTTGTCGCAGGTTCGACGCTCACCGATCAGAACACGGCCGTCAGCGCACAGGGCGGTGCAAGCGAGTTGCGGTTCGTGTTGACGTGGAAGAATATTCCGGACAGCGCTCGCCCGCGGACTACGACCGGCGCTCAGCGGCCTCTCGATTTGGATGCGCATCTTGAAGGTCCAATGGACCCGAGTTTGCAGGGAGTCAATGTGTCGGCGGTGCCTTTCTTCCACATGTATTATCAATATGCGAATTTCTCGGAAGGTGTAGATCGAACAGCCGACGCCCAGACTGCCTGTCAGCAGGACTACGGGATTGGTCTGACAACGCTGCAGGCCTATGTCAAGCAAGACACCGACGCCCGCAACGGTTTCGGTCCTGAGTCGATCATTCTGAAGTATCTGTTGGGTGGGACGACCACCACGACGACGCCGTCTTATTCGTTCTACGTACATGACTACTTCCGCAGCGATTCTTATGATCCTTACGTGAATGACACGGATGGGATTCGGACCAACAACCCCGACACGATTCTGGGCCAGTCTGAAGCCAAGGTCGTTGTCTACATGGGTGATCGTGTGTTGGCGAACTTCAGTGTACCCTCGGGTCAGCAGGGTTTCCTGTGGCACGTCTGCGACGTGACCAAGAGTGCGACCGGTGGCGATCCGGTGATCAGTCCGGCGAATGACATGATCACTTTTGCGCAGGCCAGAGGTCAGTCGGCGAGCTTCCGGGCCGCGTTGCGGGCGAGCCAGCAGGGTGGCCGCAGCGGTATCGGTCTGTTCGGCAAGCTGCCGCAGAAGCCAGATTGATCTGAACCCGCTCGAGTCGGGGTAACCTGCAAACGGGTTGCGTCGGCTCCAGAATCACGCCCCCGAAGGTCGTCAGGGACACCTTCGGGGGCGTGGTGTTTCCGGGGCAGATGTTGGTTCGCCGGTTGAGCGGATGCATGCATTGACTCAATGGCGCAATACATTGTAATCCGCTTCGTGGATGTCGTGGCGGCAAACGCCCGCTACGCACTTCGAGTGCGGGGTGCCCCCGCGCGGTCGCACGACTCAGAACTGGTCGAACGACCCCTTGTCGCCCAGGCCTTCCCAGAACGTCAATATGTTGTAGGTATAGGCCAGGCCGACCGGCTGGAAGGCGCCGCTCTGGTTGCCTTTGTCCCAACTGCGGCGGCGCAGGATGCGGGTGCCGCTGAACTGGCCGTCGAGGAAGACGTCGGCGGGCATGTTGGCGAGCCGGATCTCGCTGCCGTACAGGCGTTGAATCAACACGGCTGGCGCCGGGGTGACCAGGTGCAGGCCGGCCGATGGCGCATCGATGTTGCCGATCTCGTCGAGGACCTTGGGCATGCCGACGCCGACGGTGAACTTCGCAAAGCGTCGGGCCGAGCTGACGAGAATGGCGTTGATGGTGATCTCGGGTGGGTAGATGCTGTCGGTGAAATCTTTCATCGCCTCGTCGTAGAGATAGGGCACGAGAGCCATTGGTGCGCTGGGGCTCTTGGTGTCTTCCTCTTCTTCTTTCACCGCCTGGGCCCAGACCATCTCGAAGATCGTGTCCTGGTCTTTTTTTGACAGGCAGGGACCCGTGCCGATCGGGTCGCGGCAAGCCCGGATGACCTCATCGATGATCTTCTTGCGCACCGCCTCATCCTTGATGGCGAAGCGGGGTTTGCCAACGGGGCCGGGAGTGAGCAGATCGGTGACGTCGGAGATCTTTTCGGCGGCGAGGACCGGGTTTGGGGTGCGGTTTTCGAAGAAGAATACGATGGTGCCAAACTCGTGACCGTTCTTGTCGCGGCCGGGAAGGGTGTCGCGCTTGGCTGGATCAGCGGGGCAGAGAATCCCACGCGTGAACTTCTCGTCTTCGAAAGTGGGACGCAGTGCGCGGGCGAGCAGCAACATAAAGTATGGACGCAGCTCGTTCTTCAGGTACCGGGCGGGGCGGGAGTGGTCGATCCAGACACGGCCGAGGCTCAGCAAAAGCGCTCCGACTTTGTCACCGCGCTTGGTGCCGTTATTGATCTTGGTCGCGTATTCGATCGACTCCTTGTCGGGGTAATCCTGCTTGCAGTCGATGCGTTGGTTGAAATCGCCGCCGATGACGATGTCTTTCTCGCAGAAGATCGTGATCGTCTTGTTGCCCTCGCCGTCGGGACCCCCGAAAATGCGCAACGGCACCTCGGAATAGATCACCGCATTCTCTTTATCGCCGGTCTTGAACGGATCGTCATTGCTGGCGAACTCGCCAAAATCGAGATCGTAATACTCTTCTTTGGGTTTGTACGGATTGCGCCACAGGCTGGGTTTGGCAAAGTCTTTCTTGGTCAGCACCACACCATCTTGGTTCTTGGTGAGGACCTGGTAATACTCCTTGCTCAACCGATGGATCTTGTGCGTGTGGGCGCTGTGATTACCGTCGACGAGACGACCAGCGTGCGTGTTGAATTTGCCCGGGTTCGACGAGTCGTTGTCGGGAGTAAACGGGGCCGTCGAACCGTCGGCAAAGGCGAGTTGGACGGTGCGAAACGCGCGAATCATGCCGGGACTTTCAATCTTCTCGACATTGGTGGGTTGGCAACCCTGGTCGGTGCCGCCGAGAGTGCTGAAGGTCACATACTGATAGCCGTAGAGGCGACCCCGATCGATCTTGTAGGGAGCGTTCTCGAAGGGACCGAGGGCCAGGTCGAGAATCTCGCCATCATAGAGCAGGTGTTCGCTGAAGATGCAGCGCTTCTCGAGCAGGGCGTCGATTTTGCGGTACGCTTCGCCGACGTGGCCCATGGCCATGGCGTGGGTGAACATGTGCTCTTCGGCCAGCGTCTGGGTCAGGGCGAAACTCTTGCCCCACTGTTTGGCGACCCGAACCTTGAAGCCGCCAAGGCCGGTGGTGCCGGCGTAGGTGCCTTCGTTGCCCGAACTGATCGAGATGTCTTTGAAGTCGGCAATGAACGGTGAGTGTTTGCGCTTGGTGGCGCGGCCCCAAGGCTGCGGTTTGTTGGCCGAATAGGTGTTGTGGGTCGAGAAGTCGTAATCGACCGACATCTCGCCGAGCGCGCAGTTGAGGCCGGTTTCGGCAACTGTGAGGGCGAGGAAGTCCTGGGCGGTGCGTGACAGCAGCAGGATCTGGTTGGTCTTGACGCGGGTGAGCGTGACCAGGAAGATCAGCAATACAAAAGCAAATATGAGCACTACAATGTATGGCGACCCGCGGCGCGCCTGTCGTTGCGCCAAACTGCCCGGGTTGGCAATGGCGCGGGCTGCGCTCATTGGAACGGTCGTGGTTGGCAATTGCGGGTGCGGCGGTCTCATGGGTTGGCGAAGACCTCCTTGCCGCGCCGGCAGATGCTGGTGGTCATCGAGATGTCGTAGACTTCTTTGTGGGCCGCGGTGGTGCGCAGCCGCTCGACGGTGATGGTGACATGAATCAGATCGGGGCCGGTGCCGTTCTGGAAACTCGGAAACCAGGTGAGCAACGAGTCGCCCGACGTGTTCAGCGATCGCGGTGCGGGAGGCTTGCGAATGGTCGAGAAGGCGACGAAGGCGGCCAGCGAGTCAGAAAGCGTCGTCTTGGTCTTCGAGAGGATCTCGGTCTTCTTGCGCGTGATCTCGTGGCGCAGCAACTTGTACCGGGGCACGTCTTTGACGTGCGGGTTCTCGTGGTCGACGAGTTCGTAGATGACCTCGACGGTCTGCATTTCCTGGCCGTCGGCGGGGTGGACCTCGGGGGCGAGCACCTGTTTGAACAGGTGGATCACCGGGCCGGGTTTGGTCGGTTTGTTGAACGCGTCTTCGGCGGGAATCGGCCGAGGCAGCTCGATGCGGGTCGCCTCGCGGATGTCGTTGTTGAGATGGGCGGTGATGGCTCGGAAGTGCTCGTTAACCTTGAGGTATTCGAGTTGTTGCGACACCATGCCGGCCTGCGTGAAGAATACTTTGTATGCCACCAGCATGATCAGGCCGATCAGCAGCGCGACAATGAGCACTTCGACCAGGGTGAAGGCGCGACGATGCCTGCCCGCCGCCGCAAGGCAGGGGCCTGGCCGCCGCCGGGGGCGGCGATCAGTGCAGATCGGCAATGGTCGTGGTGACTTCATAAGCCAGTTTCTCGCCGTCGGGCGCGGCCCACCGTACGGTGACGCGCACGTATTTCACGCCGGGCGGGGTGCCGTCTTTCTCGCCGGGCGGGATCTCTTCGACCACCACCTGACGGTTGTAGGTGACATCGCCCGACTTGTAGGTCGGTTCGAACATGTCGTGCACACCCTTGGCGGTGTTGAAATCGGCTTCGACACTCTTGTCGCCGACATCGGCATCGTCGAGCAAACCGTAGGGGGACGCACGCAGTGACTCGATCGCTTGCTGGGCAAGGGCGATGGCGATCTCGTAATCGCGCATCTTGCGGGTGCTGCTGAGACCGGAAGTAAAGAGCAGCCCGATGGTGAAGAGAATCGAGATGAGCAAGATGGTGACGAGCAGTTCGATCAGCGTGAAACCGTGGCGTTTGTGGGCTCGGTGTTTGGGGGAGAACGGAGCGACCCACGCCGCCGTCGGTGACGATGCAACCAGCACCGGCGCGGGGGGCACGTTGACCGCCGGAATTCGGGATTGAATCGGCAATGACGGCCTCGCTCGTGAAGGTACGCCCATCATAGCACACGCCCGCCCGCAAGGGAATGGGGACAGACCCTAGGGACAGACCCCTATTTGGAGCGCAGGAGGCGGAAGGTGCGGCGCCCGGAGTTGAGGAGCGCGGGCACCTTGTCTTTGAGTTCACCGGGGCCAAGAACGGTGGTGAGGTTGTCCATGATCTCGACCATCTCTTCGGCCTTCTTGGGATCGGTGCGGCTGAAGGCGTTGAAGGCTTCGAGCATGGTCATCGGCGCACCGCCGGGGCCGCGCCAGACGCGGACATTGCGGACGAAACCGCGGGTGTCGAGGGCGAGCAGATAAGACAGGGCCTTGGCCGGATCGGCGGCGTAATCGGTGCCTTCGAACTGAGGCAGGTGCTTGCGGATGAACTCGCGCGCGGAGTCGTTGAGCGTGCGGTTCGTGCCCGGGACCGGCATGCGCCCCAGGGATTCATAGAAGCGCCGGCTCTCTTCGCGGCGTTTGTGAACCTCGGATTCGAGGGGCCGTTCGAGTTCCTCGATGAAGCCGTTGACACGCTGGCGCCACTCGGGCGGCAGTTCGAGGCTGCGCAACTTCTTGATCGCGTCCTGCACGTCATCGGCACGGCGGCCGAACCACTCCTTGGTCTGGCGCGGCACCGAGTGCGACAGGCATTTGAGACAGTCGTTCTGGCCCGGCAGGGTCGGGCGACCGCAGCGCTCACAGATGCCCGGCGACGGCAGGTGGCTGGCGACCGAGTTGGCGGTGCGGCGAGCCCAATCCGCAAGATGGTCGGTGGTTGGGATCTCGATGGCGCGGGCCGGTGAGACAGCAGACAAGAACAGTGTTGCGACAAATGTAAATACAAACAATGTCAATTGACGGGTCGAGCGGCATGTCGGGACGCGAGGTGTTTCGGTGGCGAATCGAACGATGGTGGCGCGTTGGTTGTCAGTCATTTTCGTTGAGCAGGCCATGGGCCCGGGCAAACCAGTAGGCCATCAGGTAGCCGACCGGTGCGATGCGGATCTCGGGATGGTCCGCTCCGGTGACGATTTGTCGGGGATCCCGTTGCCACGGGAAGATGTCGGGGGGACGCTGATCGATCGGGAATGGATGCCGGGCCTGGTTGCCGATGCGACCAAAGCGATCGGGCCAAGGCAGGACCTGCAAGCCGGGAGACTTGGTGTGATCGAAACGGCGCAGGCGTTGATCGGACGGGTAGCGCTGCAGTGTCTCTTTGGCGGCGGCGAGGACCGCGGGCGGGAGCGGCCGGCGGCTGAATGCGGCGCGAATGTAGGTGTAGAGCGCGTTGCCCTCGTCGGCCAGCGGTTCGAAGGCGCGCTCGAGCAGATCAATGGCGGCGCTGCGCACCCGCGGATCGGTCTCGGTCTCGAGCAGGCCGACCAGCGCGAAAAACGTCAGGTTGCAGCCGACGTAACTGCGCATGGCGTCGGCGGCGGCATCGAGATCGGAGGCGGCGAGTTTATCGATATGGGCCAACCAGCCCTGAAGGCGGGCAGACAGGCGGCGTGAGCCCAATACGACCTCGAGGTTGGCCAGTCTCTCGAGAGGACCCTTCAACGTGAGCACCGCCCGCATGGCCCCGGGGCGGTTGAGTTTGCGCATGAAGGCGCCGAAGCGATGCCCGGCCTTTTCTCCCATCGTGCGGACTACGTAGCGCGGCAGAACCATGAACAGACGCAGCCAGGGCCGCGGCACCCCGTCGACTTCAACGACAATCTCGCCAGCCACATCGAACAGCGCGACCGCAATGCCGCCACAGACACGGGCGAGTCGGTCGGTGCCGAGGCCCCGGTACGCGTCCTCGACGAGTTGGCTGGTCTCGGAGGCGATGTGGGGGAAGTCGCGCTGCTCGCACAGTTCGTTGCGATAGAACCGCTGAATGTCGAGGTCGGCCGTGATCGTCGCGGCGGTTCCGAGCATCATCAGGGCGCGCAACGCTTCACCGCCACGCATCGGCGGCGGCGAGAGCGTGGCGAGAGCGCGGGCGAGGCGCTCATCGAACGGGACGATCCGGGCAAACACGTTGGCGGGAAAGTCGTCGACCACGGCCCATTCGTGCGGATTGATACGGTCTTGGTAGCAGTAGGTGGGATTCAGGTTGAACTGGCTCTTCTCGGCCCCATTCACCCGCGACATCAGGGCGAGGTTGTGGTCGATGAGGTTGCGGGCCATGGCCCGCACATCGGCTTGCACCATGATTTTCAGCGCCGGTTTGTCGAGGAGCGGCCAGGTGAGCGCGTAACCGAGAAACAGCCCGGTGTATTGGTCGCGCGAGGTGTCGGCGTAATACAAAATATTGCTCAGCGGGCCGGTGCCGCTCGCGGTGTCGCGACCTCGTGGGAACCAGGGGGCTTCCCCCCACGCTCGGCCGCAGAACCCGGGGTAACCGGTGACTTCCTGCAAGGTGTGGAACGCCTGCACCACACGCTCGATGTTGGTCAGAGCCTGCCGGTCGCGGGTGACGCGGTAACGCCAGGCCTGGGCGGCCGCGTACGCTCCGGTCCAGATGCTGGAATCGCCGCCGCCGTGGGCGGTGACCAGCTTGCCCTGGTCATCGAGCACCACGTCGAACACGAGGCCATTGGGCAGGTGATGGGCCTCGATCGCGGCATCGAAAGCGCGTGCCTTGTCGGCGAGAGGGCCGGCCGTGGTTGGCACGACGGCGGCAACGAACAGAGCAATGGCGGCGATGCCGCCCAGAAGCGTCGATCGGCGCGCCACCCGACTCATCGGTTTTGCGGGGGGCCCGAGAGAACAAAGGTGGTGGTCCGAGCCAGCGGCACTGCGATGACCCCGCTGGCGATGCGAGTCACCGCCAGATCGCGCAGCGACCGGGTCGCCTCGTCGTAGGCCAGACCGCGCGCGAACGGAGCGGTGCCCAGATGCACGGGGACACGCAGTTCGATGGTCTCAGAGGCGAAACCGGTGCCGCAGTCGAACCGAATCATCGGGGTCAACGCGTTCAACTGGGGTCCGAAGGAGTGGGTGGCGATGGATGCGGCCGAGATCGTTACCGGGCGGGGTTCACCGAAAGAGCCGCCCTCGATCTTTGCCGTCAAACCATTGAGCGCATGGCCGGGGCGAGCGACGGTGAGCGTCGCGCCGGTTGCCGGCACCGTGGCCGACGCCAGCAGGTCAAACGGGCCCGCATAGGCGAGAGTATTGTCTTGGCTGAAGGCCGGGGATCCCCATGAAATGACGAGCGCGATGGTGAAGGTGAGCAGCAGCGATCGAGACACAGGAACGACCTCCTCGAACAGGGTGGCTGACGCAGGCACGCCATCATGGTAGGGCAGTCGGAGCCGGATGCGCAAGCGGGCGCGACCACGTCGGTGGGAAGGAGGATGAGGTTAAAAAAAAGAGACCAGGCGCCCTGGGGCAGCCCGGCCTGAAACATAAGGAGGCAAACAAATGCACTCCTGGGGTCGGCCGGAAATGACCTTTGGTTGAGCTTCGCCATAGCGTCGCCAACAAACGTCGACAAACAAGGGTGAGCACGTCCCAATCCGGTACGGATGAGTGCGACGTGTTCGCACAACGAACTATTTTTTCGTGTCGTCGTTTTTTTGTGGGGTTGGCCCGCGAAACCGCTTGCGCGGGGCCGGGGTGCGCTGGCGTCGGGGCTGGGCCTTGATTTTCGGGTCGTAAGGATGCAGTTCCATGTAACCGCGAATGTTCGAGAACATGCCCATGAGAACCTTGAGTTCGCGGCGGTTGATGGCGGCGCGGCCGAAGACCGTGCGCAGGATCTGCATCGTGCGGTCGGGGTTGTTCTCCATGAGAAACTCGCAGCGCAGCAGGGCGGTCTTCATGTGCTTGAAGAGCAGCATCATCTCTTCGTTGCTGGCCGGTTTGAAGATGGGATGGTCGTTGGGCGGCGGCGGCAGAAACGACTCGGCCGAGAAGTGGCGGTAGAGTTCGTAAGAGACGAGCGACACCGCCTGGGCCAGGTTGAGTGACGAGAACTCGGGAGACGTGGGGATGCGAATGGTGCCCTGGCAGTGGGTGAGGTCTTCCTGCAGCAGGCCGAAATCCTCGCGACCGAACAGGATCGCGACCGGGCCACGGACGACATGCTCGGCGATGTACCTGGCTCCGATATCGGGCAGCATGTTGGGTTCGTGATACGGGCCGCCGCGGTTCGAGGTGCCCAACACCAGAGCGCAGTCGGCAATGGCCTCACCCAGCGTGCGGGTGCGGCGGGCGTTTTCGAGGATGTCGACGGCATGCAGCGCCATCTTGCGGGCCTGCATACCGATGCGGCAGGCCGGTTTGACCAGGGCGAGGTCGTGCAGGCCAAAGTTCTTCATGGCGCGACAGACGGCACCGATGTTGATCGGACCCTGGGGTTCGACGAGGACGATGCGGATCGGGTGTGGCATTGCAGGCATGGGTCGGCTCCGATTCTGGATTCACAGGAACACCGAAGAATAGCGGATTGGCCGGCCGACGACAAGCGGCAGGCGTGGTTTGTTGTGTTATGCTGGGGCAGTCGTGTCTGGCCAGGTCTGGCCAATAGTGAAAACAGGAGGGGCAGCTCAGTGAAGATCAAGTTCTGTGGTGCGGCGGGGACGGTGACGGGGTCGTGCTTTCACGTGACGGTGGGCAAAACGTCGTTTCTCGTCGATTGCGGGATGTTCCAGGGCAGCAAGACCCTGCGGGAGGGCAACTACCGGGCGTTTCCGTTTGCCCCCGACCAGGTCGACTTCGTCGTGTTGACGCATGCCCATATCGATCACTCCGGCCTGCTGCCCAAGCTGGTGAAACACGGGTTCACCGGTGCGATCTACAGCACGCCGCCGACAGCGTCACTTTGTAAATACATGCTGCCCGATTCCGCACACATTCAGGAAATGGAAGTCGAGCAGAAGAACAAGCGCAACGAACGGCGTGGTGGCCCGGAACTCGAGCCGATCTACACGATTGCTGATGCCGAGAAGACCATCGGGCTGTTCAAGCCGGTCAAGCTGCACGAGCGGACGCAGTTGGGTGAGGGCGTGGTCCTGACCTTCCGCAACGCGGGGCACATCTTCGGCTCGGCGTTTGCCGAGATCGAGTTGACCGAGGGGACGGAGAAGCGCAAGATCGTGTTTTCGGGCGATCTGGGGTCGGTGGGGCATCCGATCATCGAAGACCCCGAGAACTTCACCACCACCGACTTTCTCGTCATCGAGTCGACCTACGGCAGTCGGGTCCGCCCGCCCGAGGACGCGGTCGCTCGGCGCGCGAAGTTGGCCGAGGCGATCAATACCACCTGCTCGCGGGGTGGAAATCTGGTCATCCCGGGCTTTGCGGTGGGGCGCACGCAGGACATGCTGCACGATGTATTGCTCTTGATCCGCGAGGGCAAGTTGACGAATCCCGAGGTTTACATCGACAGTCCGTTGGCGGTGCAGGTAACCCAGGTGTTCAGCGAGTTTCGTGAGTGTTTCGATCGCGAGGCGCGCGAACTGCTGGGCAATCGCGACAAGCTGTTCGACCATCCGGCGTTTCATTTCTCGACCACGGCGGCCGACTCGCGCGCGATCAACGGCAAGCGTGGGTGTGTCATCATCTCGGCGAGCGGCATGTGCGATGCCGGCCGGATCAAACACCACCTGAAGCACAACCTGTATCGCCCTGAAAACTGTGTGTTGATGGTGGGGTATCAGGCCGAGGGCACCCTCGGTCAGTTGCTGCTGTCGGGGGCCAAGACCGTGCGCATCTTCGGCGAAGAGGTGACGGTCAAGGCCAAGATCGACGCGATTGCCGGGTATTCGGGCCATGCCGATCAGAAATCGCTGCTGGAGTGGTTGGCGCCGGTGCAGGCGATCAATCGCGAGGTGTTTGTGGTGCATGGTGAGCCCGAGAGCAGCGCGGCCCTGGCCCGCTTGATCGCCGAAAAGAAGTCGGTGGCCACACATGCGCCGACCTGGGGTGAAGAGGTCGATCTGCTCGGGTTGCCGTCGGCCCGGCCCAAACCTGCGGTTGCCGTCGCTCCGGTGCCGGCCTACGATTCGCACAATCGCTACGCGCAGTTGATGATCGACCTGGCTGCGTTCATGCAAGGTGAGCGCAACGAGGCAAAACGCCTCGAGAAGCTGGCGGCGATCAGCGCCGTATTGAAAAAGTAATACATTCCCGCTGGTCGCGGTGCCGCCGTCGCCTCTCGTGGGGTGGCGGCGGTGTGTTATGCGGGGAAATCGAGCGGTTCGCCGTTGGCCACGCGGTCGACCACCTTGCGCAGGTGGGCGGCGCTGGCCTGCAGCGGTGCGCCAATGGCCAGCGTGGCCAGGGCGCCGCAGGCGTTGCCGAGTCGGGCGGCCTGTTCCGGTGACCAACCCAGGTGGACGGCTTTGAGAAAACCCGCCACAAAGGCATCGCCGGCCCCGGTGGTGTCTTTGAGACTGCGGCTCGGTACGGCATAGGCGGGGACGAGGGTGCGGGTGGTGTCGTGGGCCACGAACGAACCGCGCTCGCCCATTTTGACCACCACACAACGGGCGCCGTTCGCGAGCAGAAAATCGGCGATATCCTGGGGATTTTCGCGACCGGTGATCATTTGCGCTTCGATCAGGCTGGGCAGAAAATAATCAGTGACCGGCAGGGCCGACAGCACATCGCGCCAGTTTTCGTGCCGGCTCCAGACGGTGTCGATCGAGGTGACGACCTGGTGGGTACGGGCCCGCGTGAACAGATCGACGAGTGGTTGTCCCATGCAGCGCGGCACCAGAAAACAGCCGCCCACGTGAATGCCGTCGAACTGCGACAATGGCAGGTTGAGGGGCAGTTCCAGATCGCTGCTGGCGCCGGGCCGAAAGAGAAAACGGCGTTCGCCACCGGCCTCGATGAGGACAATCGAGGTCGAGGTCGGCGTACCGTCGTCGGCCGCATCGAGGAACGACAGATCGATGCCCTCGTGGGCCATGGCCGAATGGATCATCTGACCGAAGGCATCGTCGCCAACCCGGCCGAGCAAAGAGACGGATGCGCCGAGCCGACCGAGGGCGTGTGCGGTGTTCGCGGCACAGCCGCCGGTGACGATGGCGACGTCTTTGACCCAGAGCGCTTTTTCGGCTTCGGGAAAGCGATCGACCGGTGACGCCAGGATATCCATGACCACCACGCCCAGGCAGAGAATGCGGGCGGGCTTGGGATTCGCGCTCACGGATGCAGCACCGGGTATGTCAATACGAAGTGTTGCGACAACGTCGGCTTACGGGGCGGTCGGCGCGGCTTCCCCGTCGCGTTCGGCTTCGGCGAGCGCCTCGACCCGAGTGGGGCAGATGGTGGCGACGGTGTCGAGGGCGACCAGTTTGAACACTTTGGTTTGCATGGCATTGAGGCCCGAAAACACCAACTTGCCGCCCGGGGTGTCGGAGAGTCGCAAGGCAAACTGAATCAGGTCGTGGATGCCCGGACTCGACATCACCTGGCAGCCGGAGAAATCGATGACGTAGCGCAGGAACCCCTGTTTATGCAGTTGCTCGAGGCTATCGGCCAGGACCTTGTTGGCGGTGGCTTCCAGAAAGCCGATGACGTCGACGAGCGCGACGGTGCCGATAACCTGTGTCTTTACCGAGAATTCGTTCACGTGGGTTCTCCTTCACGTGGGGATGACGACGCCGGGGGGGGCATGGCGGGAGCGCTGCAGTTCGGCCAATCGACGGCAGCAGGAAAGTGCTTCGCTGCGAAACGAAAGATGGGCCGCGGTCAGCTCGGGTGTTCGTTGCCGGGAGACCTGCCACAACAGATCGCGCCCGGAAGTGTGCAGGCGGAAGGATTCTTCGAGCAGGGAGCCAATGGCCGGATCGTGGTGGCGTGCCGAGGATCGGGCCCGAAAAAACGCATCGAGGGTCAGGACGACCGTCAGTGGCCGATTGTTCACATGGTGTCGTGGCGTCATCTCTTGCATAGACAGCGGTGGCAGCAAACGTGCCGGAATTCGTGCCAGAACCTCGGTTGCCAGAATGGCCATTGCGTAGACCTGCGCTTCAGCTAGCCGCTCGGGTTCCTCGAGGAGAAGTGTGTGCCCGAGGTTGTCGAGACGATGGTAAAGCGTTTGCGCTGCGATGGTCAACTTGTTGACCGGATAATCGGACGATGTCGCCGTGTTGTTGAGAGCGCTTTTTCAATACCGAGAGATGTTGATCGATGGCCGCGAGAAGCTGGCCATCGTCGAGAATCGATGGCGTGCCCGACCGCACCCATGTTGTTTGGGTGACCGTCGGCGGTAGCGCATCTGGGCCGTCGGGTGCGCGGCGACGGCGATGGTTGCCCGCATTGACGCCATCGTGGTGGCGGCCCGTGGCGGGCCCGGTGGCTGCCCAGGCCAGCATGAGCAGATACGCCATGGCCACGAGCCATCCCGGCGGGCGCGGCACCGCAACCTGTGCCAGCGGCACCTGGGCGAGGATGCCCAACACGCGCAGAAAGAGGTCGAGCAACAGGCTGAGGCCACCGGCCAACAGAACCCCGCCTTGAAACCACAGCGGACCGATGAGGGCCAGGACCAGCCCCATGGGCAGGATGAGGCCGAACATCCAGACGACCAGTGGATTGGCCACCCACGAGATGACCGACACGGCTCCGAAATGATAGGCAATCAGTGGGGCGGTGGCCAGATTGGCCGCAAAGCTGACCGAGAGATACCGCGCCAGCCACAGGGGCAGAAAATGCATGAGGGCATCGAAACGCGGGGTGAGCAGCACGATGCCGAGCACGGCGACAAACGAGAGTTGGAAACCGAGATGGTGAATCCAGGTGGGTTCGTAGATCAGCAACAACAACGCAGCCGCGGCGAGTGGTCGCACGGGGCCGGGTTCGGCCTCGATGTTGTGGGCAACGACCGTGCACGCATACATGACGATCGCACGCCAGACCGAGGGTTCGCCGATGGTGATGAGTCCATACAGGGCCATACCGCCGATGGCGAGGAGGCTGCGCGACAGCGGGGGAATCCCGATCCAGGCGAGCAGGGCGACCCACACCAGGGCGAGGGCGGCGATATTGCCCCCCGAGACCGCCATCAGGTGGCTGGTGCCGGTCACCTTGAAGGCATGACGGGTACCCGGTGAAAGGCGACTCGTGTCGCCGAGCAGCAGGCCCAGCATCACCGCATGGTGCTCACCGCTGAGGAACGAACCCATGGCGCTCCAGATGGCGCGGCGCAGTTTGCCGCGGAGGCCGCCCAGACCGGCAACATCGGTCGGTTCGGGGGCAGGCGTGGCATTGCTCTGGAAGAATGCGGTGCGGTGTTTGCCGGGGGCCTCGAGCGTGCCGCTGGCGATGATCCGTTGATGGGGTTCGGGGCAGAACTCGGCATCGTCGGCGGCCAGTGCCACCTGCCCGGGGATCGCCACCGACTGGCTGGCGAAACTGAAGACCGCGTCTTCGACGGTGACCTGGAACTTGCCGGCGCGAGACAGTCGATACTCGCCGACCACGGTTGCCGAGAGCGTCCCGCTTTGCCGGTCGACGTTGTCCCAATCCTGATGACGCAGCGGGGTGTGGCTGCGGGTCAGGCCGAGGAACACGCCGAGCAAAGACGCCGCCAGGGCGAGAAGCAACCAGTGGGCGAGACCGTGGCCGGGCCTCAGTTGTGGCATCCCCAGCGGCAGGGCGAGAACGAGGAGTGCGACGGCCAGGCAAGGCCAGGCCGCGGCGGGCGGAAGAATGCCGGCCAAGACCAGTCCGGGCAGCAGCCCGGCAACAAAGACCGGGAGCAGTTCGGGGGAGGTGGCGCCCATGCGTGGTTGCGTCGGTAGGATAGAAATACAACGTAATTGTGACGTATTTATATCCTGTCGATTGCTGGGGGTGCGCGTCATTGGGGGGGATGGGGGGGGGCCGAACTTGTGAGTCCGGCGGACCTCGACGACGGTGACGGCGTCGCAGTTGGCGAAGCCGAGATGACCGCTGCCGGACGCTGTTCGGGCAGAAGGCGGACGCCCGCGCTTTCGAGGCGTTTGACGAGACTGTCGCCGACGCCAGGCACGCGTTGGGCGAAATCCTGCCACGAGGTGAATGGTCGCTTGCGCCGTTCGGCGAGAATGCGCCGGGCCATCTTGCTGCCGATGCCCGGGCAGGCCAGCAGTTCGGGTTCCGATGCCGTGGCAATGACCACGTGTTCCGGGGTGATCGGTCCGTATTCGGCGATTGGGACACCGCGGCCACGCCCGAGCGCGTCGTAGGTGACCTCGATGAGCATTTTGCCGGGCGGCACGGCGTCGACCATGCGCAGGTGCGGTGGGGTCGCCATGGCATCGACGGTAAACGAGCCGAGCAGAACGCCCGCGGCCAGGATCAGGGCCTGGCGCAGGTGGGTCTCGGCCGGAGGTTCGGGAGAAAGGAAGTTCACCACTGGACCAGCACCCCTTCTACATGCATCTCGAGTCGACGCGGCGGCAGACCCTGACCGGCCCGTTGGACCCAAGCGAGCTGGGTGACGGCCTGAAGGGGATCGGCCAGCCAGTGGGCGCGGCGAAACACCTCGATGCACCAGGTTCCCGGGTGGTGGGTTGTTGTCGACCCTGCGGTTCGGGGCCGTTGTACCGACAGGCGGACGGCCACGTGGTCGGGAAAGGCCGACTCGATGAAGGCGTGATCGAACTGCACGAACGTGGGCTCGCCACGGCGTTGCCGCAGAACCGTGGCCACGGTAGGTGCAAACGGGTAAACCAGGCTCAGAAGGATCTGCTCTGTCTGGGGCGCGACATCGGCAACCCCGGCGTGGGCCTGGCCGCTCTGGTGATTTGCGGTTGCCTTCCAGAGTTCGCGCAGCGCCGCATAGCCGGCATAGACCCGACCGCGGCGACAGAGATGGTCGCGCATGGTTTGTACGGTGGCGAGAAGCATTCCTGGGTCGCCCGGGTCGCAGGCGTCTCCCGAGTCTGCGTTTCGGGCCGCATGCCGGGTTCGTGGCGCGCCATCGAGGGCTCCGCGCGGGGCGGCTGGGGGGCGGTCGAGTCGGCGCCACACCGAGGCGAGCCACCGATGCGCCGATTCGAGCAGTTCGAGGGGGACGAGTTCCGCCGCGTTGGCGGTGGCGGGGGCGGCCAGTAGACCAAGACGAACCGCGTCGAGGCCGTACTCCCGGCGAAAATCGGTGCCGGTCGCGATGTCTGGCACTCGGTCGAGCGAAGGTGTCGAGGCGGCGGGGCGTGTATGAAATACATTATATGCACGATGTAAGATGTCGTCGTGCAGGGCGGCGAGTGTTGCCGCGCGGGAACCAGGACGACACGCCGCAGGAATCAGGTCGATGCTGTGGTGCTGCTCGATGAAGACCGGATCGTAGGGCGCGGTTGCGGTCGCGATGGCCGCGCTCAGGGGCGGCTCAGAATGCCCCATAGTTGGTTCAGCCGCGGGTTCTTCTCGTCGTTGCTCGACATCAACCACAGCAGCTCCCGGGCCTGGTTGAGGATGGCGTCGCTCTTGAGTTTCTTGCCGCCGGCAATGAGCAGGCGAATCTCTTGAATCGAGAAATCGGTGTCGCCTTTGCGCGCGGCGTGATCGGCGGCGAGCAACGCTTTCAGACCCTCGCGCACCTTGCCGGCGGCGAAGGCGGCCCGTATCTGTTCGCAGGCCCGGGCCGAGGCAACGTCTTTGCTCAGGTCGGCAGGGGCCAGACTGCCCAACGCATCGAGGTGTTTTTGGGCCTCCTCGAGCGGGGCCTGGGCCGACTTGAGATCGAACATCTCGGCATAGGCCTTCAGAAGCAGGGCGGCCACAAACACCTGCCCGGTCTCTTCGGCCGACATGCCGCCGGACGTGAAATGGAGCTTCCGGCCCAGATTGAGTGCCGGACCGTGGGCCTTGGCGGCACGACGAAAGGCGGCAACCGCATCATCGAGCCGATCTTTCTCGATGGCCAGTGAGCCGGCCGCCAGTTCGCCGGCAAGGGTGTTCTCGGCCGCCCGGGCCAGATAGACAACAGCACCGCCCGCGGCGATGATGCCAATCAGCAATACAATGACAATAACAACGACGGCGCTGGCTGTTCGCGGTCGGGAGCGGAAACCGGAGTCTTGTTGACCCCCGCTCGCCCTCCGGAACGACACTGCCGGCCACGGTGCCGGCAAGGGCTCCGAGCGAGACGGCAAGATCAAGTGGCCGCGTCGTCGGGAGGCGGGGGGGCCGCTTCGTCGTCGGCTTCATCCCGTTCCCGTTGCTGGTCTTCGTTGACCAACTGGCGCATGTCGCGCGCCTGCTGGACGAACCACAACATGATGCCCTGGGCGCTGCCCCCACCGAAGATGATCTGTTCGAGGAACTTCAAACAGTCTTGTTGGTTGCCGAGCAGGTAATTGACGCCCGCCAGAATGTACATGACCTCGAAGATGCGCGACTGCGGCATGTTCTCTTTGACGATCTTGCTGCCATCGGGGGCATACGCGTCTTCGATGCTGGTGGCTTTGTTGGTGATAAGCAGGAAATTGAGGGCCTCGCGCAGAAAGGCGCGCTCGATGTCTTTAAAGTGAGCCTTCTTGTCTTCGTCGGTGAGGGCTTCGAACGCATCTCTGGCCGTCCAGGCGCCGGAAAGGTAGGTGTAACCAAGAATGCGGTGGTTGGCGGCGCGGGCCTTGTAACAGATCGCTGCGAGTTCGTATCCGCGGACGGCGGCATCCCAATCGCCCTGTTTCTGCAACTCGTTGATCGGACGACCCTTGGCCAGCACATCGGCCGCGGCCTTCTTCAGAAGCGGCGAGATCCGCTTGAGGATCATCAGTTCGGTCGGGTTGATCGATTTGAGCTTGTCGGCGGCCATGTCCTTCCAGATTTGTTGTCCGGAGGCGGCGGCGCTGATGCGGCTCTGGGCTTCCCATTGCGCCTTCTGCGACGAAAACAACTGCTTGCGCCGTGCTTCGTCGGCCGTCAGCTTCGGACAGAAGAACTTGTCTTCACCGGAGTACAGGCAGTTCGGACAGACACAGACCGCGAACAGGCGCGGGTTGACGCTGCCAAGATAGAGCGGGCGGTAATCGATGTCGCGCTTGGAAATGCTGAAACGGCTCTTCTGCAAGGCATATCGGGTGAACGATTGATCGCACACCGGACATACGGTCTCTTTCGGGAAGAACAGCTTCTCATTGAGGGCCATGATTCAACCAGTACCTACTCATCGATGAGTATTGTTGACCGACCCGGTCGCGCCGACGCAAAAACGACGGCACCGGGCCGTTCAATTGCCGTGAATATACCACATATTGTCTGGTTGGTGCAGAGGTTTTCGCAAAACGTTCGAATTCTGCCGAAAACGCCCTTCCAGGGGCCCTCAAAGCGCGGTTTGGGGGAGCGAAGACGTGCTGTCGGCAGAAATCGGGCCGTTTTCGGACGCGAGGCGCATGAGTTCATGCTCGTCGATGATCGGAATGCCCAGTGCGAGCGCCTTGTCTTTCTTTGACGAACTGAAGTCGGGGCCGGCCAGAGAGCCGATGACGACGAGATGGGTCTTCTTCGAGACGGAGCCGGTGACCGTGCCGCCATGCTGCTTGACGAGAGTCTCGAGATCGCGGCGTGGTACCGATGCCTCGCCGGTGATGACGATGACTTTGCCGCTGAGCGTCTGCGGATCGGTCGGTCGATCGGCGATCGGTGGGGTTGTGAGAGTGGCTGCGAGCGCATCGATCAACTGACCGTGGGCGGGAGCCTGCACGAAGTCGACAATGGTTTGCGCCAGGACCTTATCGACACCCTTGATCTTGCTGTTCTTGTCGAGGAGGCTGTCGACGGTGAACGAGCGCAGGCCCGCCAACTGGCGGGCCTTTCCGGCCAAAGCCTCGGCCGTCACCTCGCCGACACCGGGAATGCCGAGGGCAGCAATGACGCGATCGAGCGGTTCTTTACGGCTGGCGGCGATGTTGGCGAGGATCTTGGTCGCCAGCTTTTCACCCATGCGTTCGACCATGAGCAGGTCGTTGTGGGTGAGTCGATAGAGGTCGATGATGCCGGTCACGGCCCCGGCGGTGACGAGCCGTTCGAGCAACTGGGGGCCGAGGTTCTCGATCGCCATCATCTTCACGAAGTGCTCGAGTTTGCGCAAAAGGACGCCGCGGCAACCGCCGGCATTGGCGCAGGCGATGGTCGTTGACTCGCCCTCCACCGTGACGATGGGACCATCGCAACCCGGGCACTGGGCCGGGATCTCGATCGAAGACCGCGGCACGCCATCGTGCTCGCGGTCGTTGCCGGCAGCCGGACCAATGACGTAGGGGATGATGTACCCCGCCTTCTCGACTTCGACGAGATCGCCGACAAACAGGCCCTTCTGGCGGATCTGATCGATGTTGTGCAACGACGCGCGTTTGACGGTGGTGCCCCCCAGTTCGACCGGAGACAACAGGGCGACCGGGGTCAGTTGCGAACGACCGACTTCCCAGGTCACCGTTTCGAGCCGGGTGATCGCCCGTTGTTGGGCGAACTTGTAGGCAATGGCCCAGCGCGGCGCTTTGGCCGTCGTTTGTAAGGTGTCCCACAACGACAACGTGTCGAGCTTGAGGACGATGCCGTCGATGTCGAAGGGGAAATCGTTGCGCTGTTGGTCGATCTCGGCGATGAACGTTTCGAGGTCCGCCAGGGAATGGCAGAGTCGCCGGCGACTGTTGACGGCAAACCCCGCGTCGGTGAGAAATTGCAGGACCGCCGCGTGGCTGCGGAAGCCCAGTTCGGCGGCCTGGGCGATGCCGTAGGTGAACAGGTCGAGGCGGCGTTGGCGCGAAACCTCGGGATCGAGGCTCTTGAGCGTGCCGGCAGTCAGGTTGCGGCAGTTCTTGAACGGTTCATCGCCGCCGGCGATCCTTTCTTGGTTGATCTCGGTGAGGCGGGCTTTGGGCAGGTAAACCTCGCCGCGAATGTCCATGTCGAATCGGCTGTCGATCTGCAGAGGCAACGATCGGATCGTGCGCAGATTGGTGGTCACGTCGTCGCCGACCTGGCCGTCGCCGCGGGTTGCTCCGGCTACGAAGCGGCCGTCGCGATAGTGGAGGGTTGCCGAAACGCCATCGATTTTCAGTTCGGCTACGATGGGCCAGACGGTGCGCTCGGCTAGGCGTTCGGCCCGGGTGATCCAGTCGCGCACGTCACCGAGGCTGTACGCATTGTCGAGGCTGAGCAGTGGTACGCGGTGATTCACCGTGGTGAAAGAAGATGCCACGCCGCCGACGCGCTGCGTGGGCGAGTCAGGGGTGATTCGCTCGGGGTGCCGTGTTTCGAGTTGGCGCAAACGGTTCATCAGGGCGTCGAACTCCGTGTCGCTGATCTCGGGCGACGCTTCGGCGTAGTACTTTCGTTCGTGATGGCGGATCTGTGCACGCAGTGTGTCGATCTCGTCTGGCGTCGGGTCGCCGGTCAGCGGCAATGCGTGTTGTCGAGGGTTGGTCAAGGTGGGCCTCCTCTCGCGTCTGGATCTTGCGTCATTCCGGGTGCCAGACCGAGAGTCCGGCATCGGTGCCGATGAAGATGCAGTTGTTCTGGGGTGTTGCACGAGCAAGGGTGCGAACCCCGCGAGCGAACTGGGGCGGTTGGGTGGCGGGGGTAGTGATCGTTCCGGATGCATCGGTGAAGGCAAGGCCGGCCGCGGTGCCGATCCAGGCGCCGTCGCCGTCGGCCAGCAGGGTGGTGACGCGATTGGCCGGCAGGCCGTGGGCGCGGGTGATCCAGGCCGGGTTGCCCGGGTCTGCATCGTTGATGCGCGCCAGTCCTCCCACCGTTCCGACCCACAGATGGGTCGATGTCGTGGCCAGCGCGGTGACCCAGTTCTGGGCGACGGTGTTACCGAGGACAACGCGGGTCCAGGCCTGGGCGTCACTGGGACCGCGGTCGATCTGCCAACAGTAGAGCCCTTCATCGGTGCCGACGAAGAGGCGGCCGGAGCGGTGGGCGAGTGCGGCCACGACCGATCCGGTGAGGCCGCGATTGGCCACGGTCGGGTCGATCTTGTCGAGTCGGCCGCTGGGCGTGCGGGCGCTGAAACCGGCTTGCGTGCCGATCCACAGCGTGTTGCCGTCGTTGCACAGCGTCCAGACAATGTCGTGGATGAGGCCGGTGGCGGCGCGAATGGTGGTGAATCGGGTGGTCGTCAGGTCGTAGCCGACGAGACCGAACGCGGTGCCGATCCACAGGGTGGTGCCATCGGCCACCAGCGCGTTCCCTTGCGGGGCAGGGAACCCCGGTACCGGGGTGACCTTGCCGTTGTCGATGCGCTGCAGACCCCGTTCGGTGGTGCACCACAATGTATTGCCATGCTCGAGCACGCCATTGATCGGTGGCGATGGGATCAGGGGCGCGGCGGCAAGACCGGCGAACTGGGGTTGGCGGGAACGCCCCGTGCGTGCGACGTCGGCGGATGGTGGTGTGGATAAATACGATGTATGTAACTTTGTGGATTCGCCGGGGGGTGTCGCCTTGGGTGGCTGCGGGTTCGGAACCAGCCGCCAGACGAGATACAGGCCAATGACGACGACAACGGCCAGTGGCGGCGACAGCCGGAAGCGCCGTGACGTTCGCGCCAATGGGTGCGGCGTCGTCACGGTGTCTCTTGCTCCCGTGCCAGTGGCACCAACTGTCCGGCGCGGACCACCGCGATGGGAATGGCCGTCTGCTCGGCGGGCGATCGCGCGTCGGGGGTCTTGGCCTCGGCAGCGAGGGCGGCGGCGAGACGTCGGCTCAGGTCGGGGTCGTCGAGATCGACAGGCGTCAGGCTGCGCAACGCCCGGGCGAGGCGCAGGATGTTGTCGTAGCCAGCGGCCGCTAGGCCATCGGGAATCCGCCCCGTGCGGGCCGCATAGGCGGTGATGAACGCATCGATGCGGGGATCACCGGTTGCGGGGGCGAAGGGCATGACCAGGGCTGTTCCTTCGACGGCGGGGCCGCCCAGTTCGATGAAGGCGGGAACGGCGAGTCCGTCACCGCCAAAGAACGGTGCGCCACAACCGAGTTCACGCGCCTGGCGAATCAGCAGCGCGGCATCGCGCCACAAGCACCACAGGACGATGGCATCTGGTTTGGCGGCCATGACCGCGGTGAGGGCCTGGCCGAAGTTGGCGGCGCCGTCGGCGAAGGTTGCGCTGGCAACAGCGGTGCAGCCGAGTTGGTTCAGAGCTGCGTTGACACAGTGGGCGCCGGCACTGCCGTAGCGGCTGGTGCTCGAAACGACGGCGACGCGCCGGCGTTGGCAGCGGTTGACAATGTGTCCGGCGAGCGTCTCGGCCTGCCGCTGATCGTCGACAATCGAGCTGAAGGTGTAGCGATAATCGGACCCCTTCACATGCGGATGGGTGCTGCCGGTGTTGAGCAGGGGCACGCCCGCCCGTTCACAGATGGGTTGCAGATTCATGGTGGCTTCCGAATCGATGCAACCCACCAGTGCGGTGACGTTGCGTTTGTAGATCAGTTCGACCGCGAGTTCGGCGGCGCGCACCGCGTTGTTGATGTCATCGACGAAGGCGGCTTCGATGCGCCGTCCGTGAACGCCGGCGCTCGCGTTGATCTGTTCGAGAGCCAGTTCGGCACCGGCGCGCTGCGATTGCCCGTAGGGCGTCGCGGTGCCCGAAAGCGGACCGATGATTCCGATGACGAGCGGTCGCTTGGGTTCCCGCGGCAGGACGGCAAGGACGACGCCCAGGATGACGAGCGTGCCGATGGTCCAGACCGCGACCCGCTGCCAGGAACGTGGGTCAGCCATGGCCCGCGTGGCGCGGATCAGGCCGGCACATGCGCCGCTCGAGGAGGCCGACCGATGCGCCTGGCCTCATGCACACGCATGTTTGATGTAGGGCAACATGAGTACGAAGAACCCGATGTAGGCCGCAAGCAGAAAGAAATAGAGCAGCGAAAAGAAGAAGAAGGGCGACTCTTTGATGATCTTGCGCATCAGGTCGGCTTCGCGGTCGCGCAGAAGATCGACGCGTCGGCCGATGCGCTCGAAGAACAACACGGTCATGGTGCCCAGGCCGAGGAAACCAAGGGTGAAGGCGAATCCGGTCGCGAAGACCGGCGTGTGTTCGTTGTGTGGGGCCACGTAGAAGAGGGTGAACGCAATCAGCAACGCCACGACCTGCAGACCGCAGAACAGGAGCGATCCGGCGAAGAGCCAGCCCCACAGAAAAGGTCGCATCGGTCAGGACCGAACCTTGTGCCAGCGCCGCCGGAACTGGTCGGCCGGGTATTTGCGGGCGTTCTTGTGCATTTTGGCCGTCAGCGCTGCGGCCAGATCGATACCCAGAACGTGGCTCAGACTGAGCAGATACGCAAAGACGTCGGCCATTTCCTCGCCGACCTCGTGGCGAACCTTGTCGTCGAGCGCGTCGGGACCCGGTTCGACCCACTGGAAGTGCTCGAGCAGTTCATTGGCCTCGATCGAAATCGAGGCCGCGAGATTGCGCGGGGTATGGTAACTGCCCCACTCGCGCTCGTCGATGAAGCGGCGAACGAGGGCGCGGAGTTCGTCGATGGACGTTGTTTTGTCGGACGCGGTCATGTGTTGGGGATTATAGCCCCGGGGCAAGATGGCGCGCAACCCGTGTCTTCCTGCGGCTGACGCGGTTTTCGTCAGTTTCTTTGCGGGGGGGCCTGGCGTACGGGTATAATTAGCGAAATTGTCTTTGGTTCGTCCGATTTTCTGGTGACAAGGAGAAACGAGAATGCGAGTACTCCCGGTTTACGTGCGTTTTTGTTGGGTGGCTTTGTGTGTGTTCGTCGTGGCCAGTTGTGGTTTTGCGGCGCCGACGTCCGAACCGACCCGCTACCTGGTGAGTTTCAAGAACGTCGGTGACATGCCCCAGAACGGTGGACACGCCGTGGTGATGCGCCATCTGCAGCGCCAACTGGCACGGCAACTGGGCACGCTCAAGAAGGTTCTGCGCAAGACCGACGACATCGTCGAATTGTGGATCGCGAACGCGGCGGCGATGACGTTGACACCGGCGGAACTAAAGAGTGTTGCCGCGATGCCGGAAGTGGCCGCGGTGCGTCCGGTCCGCTACCGCCGCTGGATCGATCGTGACATCGAGAAGAGCCCGGTGCAGGTGACCGGCCGCGCCGTGCAATGGAGCGTGGCCAAGGTCGGCGCTCCCGAGGTGTGGGACCAACTGAAACTCGACGGCAGCGGTGTGGTCGTGGGCATCCTCGACACCGGTATCGCCGCCGCACATCCGGCGTTGGCCGGCAAGACCCTGGCGTGGAAGGACTTCACGAAGACGCCGAAGTTCGAACCGTATGACGATCAGGGTCACGGGACCCACACGGCCGGGTCGGTCTGTGGTGGCGACGGCGTGGGTGTCGCTCCTGGTGCCCGTTTGCTTGTGGCCAAAGTGTTCGATCGCAGTGGCGGCGCCGACGATGCCGGCCTGCTGGGGGCAATGCAGTGGGTCATGGATCCGGACGGCGATCCGGCGACCAACGATGGCCCGCAGTTGGTCAGCAACTCGTGGGGTTCCGACGACACGACCGACCGGACCTTCTGGACGGCGGTCGAGGCCTGGGTGAACGCCGGGATTCTGCCGGTGTTCGCGGCTGGCAACAATGGTCCGAAGGGCAAGGTTGGTACGCCCGGCGGGTTCCCGCATTCGTGGGCCGTTGGGGCCACGACGAAGACCGATACGATTGCCTATTTCAGCAGCGTCGGTCCGACCGTATGGGACGGCCAGACCCTGGTCAAGCCCGACATCTCGGCTCCCGGTCATGGGGTCATTTCGTGCTCGACGAGCGGCGGGTTGGTGTCGAACAGCGGCACCTCGATGGCGTGCCCGCACGTTTCGGGTCTGGCGGCTCTCATGTATCAGGCGAATCCGAAACTGACGATCGAACAGGTGCGCACGATTGCCGAATCGACCTGTGTCGACCTGGGCACGGCCGGCAAAGACAACACCTTCGGTTGGGGCCGTTTCCAGGCTCTGCCGGCAGTGAAGAAGGCGCTCGAGACGGCAACCCTGGGCTCGTCGTTCGCCGCCTACGAGAACGCTCTCGTTGCCGAGCGGTCGCTGATCGGTGTGCAGGCGCAGGCCCCGTTGTCGGCGCCGTTGGCGAAGTCGATCGTGACCCGCAGCATCGGTCTTGATGAGACGACGTTCGGTCTGGTTGCTGCCGAGGTCAAGGCGGCCGGCCATGCGGCGTCGCTGCAGTTGTTGGCCGATGCGGTGGCTCAGCGCAAGGCGGCTGAGTTGAACAAATAAGCGGTTCCCGCCCGACGGACCACCCGTCGGCCAGCAAAACAAAGCCCGCCGTCGCAACTGCGACGGCGGGCTTTGTTTTGGCCGGAAACCGGCGGGCGGAATCAGGGTTTGTCGGAGAAGAGGAACAGCAATACTTTGTCAAGACGAGAGGCCCACGCCGCTTCATTGTGACCGGCGCCCGGAATCTCGAGGTAACGCAGCGTGCGAGGGCCGAAGCCGATGCGCATGAGCGTGTCGCGCAACAGGCGGGCATTGTCGACGGCATCGAGCACGCCGTTGTTGTTGGTGTCATCGTCGCCTTCGCGCTCCCCGATGTCGAGCCAGATGCGACGCGACTTCGGGTCGGGTTTGCTGCCGGTCACCTGTTTGATGATGCAACGTTCGGCCCACCACACGGAAGGCGAAATGACGCCGAGGCGGGTGAAGACGTTCGGGTATTTACATGCGAAATACATGGTCACCAGGCCGCCGAGCGAAGACCCGAGCAGGCCGGTGTTGGCGGCATCGGCCTTGGTGCGGTAGGTGGCATCGATGAACGGCTTGAGTTCCTCGACGAGAAACCGGCCGTAGGCGTCGGCCTTGCCGCCCCGTCCCTGGGCGTCCCGCACCGGGGTGTAGTCGTCCATGCGTGCTGCGGTGTTGGCTACCGCCACAGCAATGATCGGGGGGAGTGTGCCGGCGCGGATCAGGCGTTCGAGCGTTTCGTCGGCACGCCACTCGTTGCCGCCGAAAGCGGTGGCGCTGTCGAAGCAGTTGTTGCCGTCGTGCAGATAGAGCACGGGATAGCGGGCATCGGTGCGGTGGTAATCGGGCGGCAGGTAGACCCAGAGGTCGCGGGCTGTCACGTGCTTGCTGGCGAATTGGGGGTGCGGCACGATCGTGCCGGTCAGGCTATGGCCGCCGGTCGGGTCGTTCCCCGGTTGTTTGAATGCCGATACCGTGCAGGTTTCGCTCGAGGCCGACGGGCCAACACGCAACTGTCGATTGGGGCGGTCCTGCCCGTTCTCGCCCAGTTCGCCGCGCTCCCAACCGCCGAGAGTGAATTTGTACTCAATCGTGGTATCGGTTGGCAGGGCAAACGTGCCGCGAGCCTGGTTGCCCTGGCGGGTGAGTTCGATCTTGCCGGGTTGCCAGTCGCCCAGGCGTGGGTGACTGCCGGCAATGAATACCCGCGCGTCGGCCGGCGTGCCGGGCGGCAGGTTGACGACGAAGGTGACCTGTGCGGTCGGAGCGGTCGCGGGCGGGGCCGCGGTCACCGGCACGATGCCGGCAAACAGACCGAGTGCGGCAAGAAGTAAACACGATATATGTAATGTGTATTTCATTTGACATCCTCCTTCGTGGGTTCCGGGCGCGGCCGGTCGGAGTTTGGTTTGTCGGGCAGGTAAACCAGGGCGAGGGCCATGAACAGGCCGCCGAGAAGCAGGATCGGGACGATGAACACCCAGGAAAGGTAGATGGCGTAATAGGCAAAGCCGGCGAACATCTGCGCATGGTCGGCGGTGTTGCCGGTCGGTGATGTGCCGGTGAGCACGCACGTGCACATCCGCCAACCCAGGGCCTCGGCAAACAGGAACAGCAGGGTGATGAGCACGGCCCGGGCCCACAGACCGATAGGCGACCACAGCGAGGCGCGCCAGCAACGACGCAGCAGGCCGGGTGTCGGGGTGTCGGTCGTGGCTTGGGCCGGTTGGGTGTCGATGGTCATCTCTGCGTGTCCAGGGGTTGGGATGCGGGGTTCACTGGTGTCGGCCCGGTCGCGCTCATCGTCACGCCAGGGACGGCAGCGCCAGACGTGGTGAGAATTCGCTGCCAGAGCGGCCCTTGCACGAGCGAATAGAGTAGGACCGCGTCGCCCACCTGGTTCGAGGCGAGATAACGCAGGCTGCCGTCGGGTTCGCGATGCGGCATGGCGCCCAGTTCGAGGCTGGCGAGGAGCGCGGCAAGATACTCGCGATCGCCGAAACTGCCTGCGCCGAGAAAGGCCAGGCCGGTCGCACCGGCCGAGAGATCGAGGCCGGGCAGAATCGGGCCGGAGTCGATGTCCGCCGGTCCGCGGTGGTGCCGGGGCCACTCGGCGGCATAGCCGAAACCGAAGAAGAACCGGGCCAGTTCGGTGCGTGCCCGGCGGTACTGGTCGGCGGCGAAACCCGGGTCGATCAACTGCAGGCAATGGACGACCATCCAGATGGTCGAGCCTTCAGGGCCGTCGAGGGGTTTGCCCTTCAGATCGAAGCTCGAAACGAGCAGGCCGCTGGTGGGTTCGATCAGTTTCTGGCGGGCCGTGGTGAGCCATTGTTGCGCGAGTTCGGGGCATGGCTTGCCATCGAGCCACGCGTCGATGCGAATTGCTGCGAGTGCGACCGAGTTGCAGAAGGTCCAGCATTCGTCGGGATAGCTCTCGGCCGAGAGGCATGGCGAGGCCTGCATCTGGCTGCTGATCACCCCGATGCGATCGCGCAACTGCGTGCGTCGTTGGGGGTCGGGTGCGACAACGCAGCGCGCGGCAAGCATCAAGGCGATCTCACCGTCGACGAACACGCTGCGGGCCGGGCTGGCAATGAATGGACGCCAGCGCGCGTATTCCATGAGAAAGAACAACTGGCCGCGCTCCTGTTCGACGCGGGTCGTCTCATCGATGATGCGATCGATGACGGTGAGCGTAGGCGAGGCCGATTGAGGATCGCGCAAGGCCATGTTGGCAAGCGCGAGGACGAGGTAGGTTCGCCCCATGAAATCCCATTCGGCGTTGCTGCCGCGCATTTTGTCGATCTCTTTTGCCCGCAACGTCGGATCCGTCCAGAGCTTGACATGGTAGTTGGCGATGGCGCGGGCCCGCGGCGGGACCGGACCGGTCGGGCCGGCGAGGAACTCATCGATGGGAGGAATGAACAAGAACCGCACCAGCGGCAGCCAGAGGACGGCGGCCGCGAGAATCGCCAGCAATCCGAGCACGATACGGGGCCGGCGGTCGTGCGTCTGCCCAAGCAGAAGGGCAAAAAGAGGTCGTGTTGGCGACGTATCCGACATGCGCGTTCATTGAAGCCCAATACGGCGCGACGCGTCAAGTGCGGACTTGCCCGCATGAATCAGGTTATCGTTGCCCGGTCCAGGGGGGTCTGGTATGATGAGGGCAATGAAGCGGTTGCACCTTCGGCGGGCCATGACCATGGTTGAGTTGTTGATCGCGTTCAGCGTGTTGTCGCTGGCGCTGGCGCCGCTTTGCTACCTGTTCAGTTTTTCGTCGGGCGATCGCCAGACCTCTGACCGCGAGGTGTTCGCGAACCTGTTGGCCCACCATGTTCTCGAGAGCATCCTGGCGGCTCGCCTCGAAGACCCGCAGCAGCTCCCGGCCATGTCGGCGGAAGAAGACATCGTCGGGACCGACGGTCAGTATCATCAGACGTCCGCTCATTTTGCGCGACTGCTGGGCGCAAGCGAGAGTGCCCGTCCCGATGACCATCCGCAGTTGTTCGCCGCATTGCGCGGGTACCGGTGCAAGGTCGACACGTACTATCTCGATCACCAACTGTATCGGGTTCTCGTCTTCGTGTCCTTCGAAGAGGGTGGGCGACGCAAGCAGGTTTATCTCGAACGCATGCTGGGGCAGCGGGCGCCGACCGTTGCGGTCGCCCGCGTCGGCATCGATGGTGTTGTGCCCACGGTGGGCGGGGCGGTGGCTGCTGCGGCGTCGGGCACGGCCGAAGCTCCGGTCGCGTCGGCCTCGTCGCTGTCGCCGGTGCCGGTCGTCGATTTGTCGCCAGCCACGGGCGTCCCGGTGCTGCCTCCGAGCGATGACACCGAAGCAGATGCCGCATCTGCCGCCGCGAACGTGCCGACTCCCGAAGTTGCGATCATTCCTGTTTTTGTCGCCTCGCCGCCCACGACGATCGAGACCGCATCGGCGCCGGTGGTTGCGCCGGGCGCAGAGGTCGCGACCGTGTCTGGTTCGATGGCTCCCGACGCGGTTGCGTCGTCGGTCTCGTCGTTGGCCAGTGGTGGCGAAAATGCAATACAAAGTATTGTTTCTGTGGCGACGGCGGCATCGATGCCGGTCTCCCTTGCCTCGGAGACGTCGCGATGAACCAACGACAACTTCGCTATTGGCGGCGTGGCGAGGCCGATCGGGTCGATCTGTTCACGATCGGCCTGATTGTGCTGATGGCCGTGGCCGCAGTGGTGGCCGTGGTGCGCATCGGCTCCGACATGACCAGCCCACCGCCGTCTGGTATTGCTGCCCCCTATGGGCAGTTGTTGACCGCCTTGCATGCCGACTGCCGTCAGGCGACGGCGGTGAAGGCGGCAGCAGCCGACACCTTGGCGCTCGAGATGCCGTCGGGGTCGACGGTGCAGTATCAGGTGCGCAATGGCGAATTGGTCCGTTCGGGTGCCGGCAGTGCCGAAATGAACCTGCTTTCGGGGGTGAAAACGGCCACCTTTGTGCGTACACATGCGCGTCTCTTGCAGGTTCTGCTGACTCCGGCAGATTCCGCCAAGATGCCGTTCTTCACGAGTTTCGCATTGCGGGGAGTCAAACCGTGAGTTCAATGGTGCTTGCACGCCGACGTTTGCGTTGCCGTTGCGGCATGGCGCTGCCGTTGATGGTGGCGTTGGTCACCGCGGTTCTCATTGTCGTGGCCGCTTTGGTGGCCCAGTGGCGCACGTCGTCGGCTGGAACGAACCCATTTCTGGCCATGAAACTCGAGTATGAACTCGAGTCTGCGTTGGAGACGGCATTCAACACGCTCAAAGACCGGCCGATGTCTGAGTGGGTCGATGTTTCGCCGATTCAGAGCGAGCATACGGCGCAGCAGAGCGGGGTCGTGATCACGGTACAGGCCCGCAGTGTGCCCGAGGGTGTTCGTCTGCTGGCCACGGCACGAGGTCCGGACGTCGCGCTGCAGCGGCACGCGGTGGCCCGATTCGTGCCGGCGTCGGGTGCTATGGGTGACGACACCACGGTGCCGATCGGCACTTGGGAGATGGCCACGCTGCCCGATCCATCGTGACGTGGGTGTGGCCAGGTTTGCGCTGACCGACGCGGTGCCCGACCTTTTCCCGGGTCGTCGACCGTCTTTGTCTGCCGCTGATTGTTGCCGGTATCGTCACCGCCGGGGCGTGGCGATGGTGCTGGTCGTTGTTCTGGGTGGCATCCTCTTGATGGTCGGAATCGCGTTGCACACGCTGAGTGGGCGGCAGCGTGAGAGTCTCGAACTGATGACCAACGCCGAGGTTGCGCATCTGCTGGCCGAGGCGGGCATCGAGTCGTCACTGCGCTCGGTGCGCACGGCGATGGCGCGAGCGGGTATCGGTGGTGGCGGGCGCGATCCCTTGGCCGAATTGTTGCTGACGGCGGGGCCGCGGGGCGATGTTTCACTGATGGCGGCGCTCGAGGACAACTGGAACGCCGAACTCGAGGCCTATGCGCGCGAACTCGATCCCTCGGCGAAAGTGCGGGTCGAGGTCTGGTTGCGGGGTTTTCAGCAGACCGAACTGGACCCGACGGCCTGGGTCGACCCGACGGCCAAGGAAGGCTTCTTGAGCATCGAATCGACGGGCGCGTATCGGGGGAGCAAACGCACCCTTTCGGTGCGGCGCCGGGTCTGGGTCAGCAGTGTGCTGCCGCCGGTCTATTCCCGCTTCACCCTGCATGTGAAAGATGCGGCCCGCGGCAATCCGGGGCGGTTCAACGTGATCAAGAACGATTATCACAGCCAGATCACCAACGGCCCGCGGCCGCTGATCTGCTACCACCAGGCGACCCCCGAGTTGCCGTGGGGAACGGCCGACGACGCCCGCGAACCCGACATCGGCAGCCGGCGGGGTCAGGTGTTTCTGGGTGGTGGGCCGGTGCGGCTGCATCTGACCTCGGGCGCCGGCACGTGGGGCGAGATTTTTCAGTTGTATGACGTTACCAATCCGGGCACGTTTCGCGCTTTGAAATTCAAGACCCCGGCCAGCCGACTGCCGCCGGCGATCAGTGACGACAAGGCGCTGACGATGGTCCGCGATGACAGCATCGATGCGTCGATGCCGAAGATGGGGCAGTTCCGGTTCGGCCACGCGTTCATCTACGAGGGTTTCCACGACCAGAGCGACCGCATGCCCGAAAATGCGATGTACGAGGGCAATATATTGTCTGCACGTGACAAGAGTATGTATGGTGCGAAGTCGGCGATGCTGCACCTGTTCGGCGACGGGCGGCCGGGCTATCGTTCGCACACCCGGGTCTATGG
>CAZADH010000023.1:11543-35069 GCA_964483805.1 uncultured bacterium | reverse complement strand
ACTCGATGACTGTGCACAAGGAGCCTCGCTTGAAGGCGGCCCCGCAGAGCGTGGCTCTCCTCAAACAGAGAATCCGCATGGAGTGTCGGGCGGGCCGGGGGCGGAACCTCGGCCGATGGATCACGGATGATCTCAATCCGATTCTACGCGGTTGGGGTAACTACTTCTCGTTGGCAGGGACGCGTCAGGTGTTCGAAGACGTCGATGCCTGGATCCGGCGCCGCCTACGCACCACGATCTGGCGGCAACTCAAACGCCCATATGCCAGAGCAAAAGCACTGATGAAACGAGGATTGACTGAAGAACGGGCGTGGATATCGGCCACCAACGGTCGTGGACCTTGGTGGAACGCCGGTGCCAGCCACATGAACGAAGCCTACCCGAAGCGCTTCTTTGATCGCCTTGGTCTCGTGTCACTGCTCGATTCGATCCGACGATTTCAGTGTCGGTCATGAACCGCCGGATACGGAACCGTACGTCCGGTGGTGTGGGAGGACGGCGGGGGCAACCCCGCCTCCTACCCGATATCCCGGTGGGCAATGCCGGGGCCTCGTGGCTCAGCGTGGCGGCGGTGTGACCAGGCGACCGATCAGGTTCAACAGGGTGTCGGGGGCAATCGGTTTCTGCAGGCAGCCGTCCATGTCGGCTTCGCGCCAGGCGGTGCAGACCGTGTCGTTGTCGAGCGCCGTCAGCCCGATTATCGGGACCCTGCGCACGGGTGCCTCGGGTTGGGTCGGTCGTCTGGCTTCGGCAAGGCGGATGGCCCGAGTGGCTGCGATGCCGTCGAGAACCGGCATCATGACATCCATGAGGATCAGGTCGTAGCGGTTGCGTTCCCATGCCGCCAGGGCGGCGGCGCCGTCGGCGACCACGTCGACGGTCATGCCGCGGCGTTCGAGAATCCGCACGAGCAGACGCTGATTGACCGGATGGTCTTCGGCGACGAGAATATGTATGGACGATGTATTGTTATCCATGGGCCTTGCCGGGATGGTTGCGCTTGTCGGTCAGCGTTGGCCCCGGGTGCGCGCGAAAGCAACGATCAGATCGCGGGTGGCGGCCAAGCCCTGCCGGTGGGTTCGTTCCATGCCGTGAGAGGCCGAGACGCCCGGGCCGATCAAGGCGACACGTCCGTCGAAGCCGGCGCGCAGCGCCGCCGAGCCATCGGACCCATAGAAGGGGAAAACATCGAGGCAGTGGGGCAACTTGTGCCGTCGGGCCAGATCGACGAGTTCCTGCCGCAGGGCGAGATCGTAGGGGCCGCTCGAGTCTTTGACGCAGATCGAGACCATGGTCTCACTGCCGGCAACGCCATCGCCGACGACACCCATGTCGACGACCAGCATCTCGTTGGTCTGAACCGGCCAACCGGCGCACGCGCCGTGGCCGACCTCTTCGTGGACCGAGAAGAAGAACGCGATGGGCAGAGAGGTCAACGCGGTGGCACCGAGGGTCAGCATGGCGTCGATCATGGCCGCCGAGCCGGCCTTGTCGTCGAGAAAGCGGGCTTTGATGAACCCGGTGTCGGTGTACTCGAACCGCGGATCGAAACAGACGAAGTCGCCGATGCCGATGCCCAGCTTCTGAGTGTCGGCGGCGTTCTTGACCAAAGCGTCGAGGCGGATGTGCATGTTCTCGGCCTTGCGCTCGGTGCTGCCGGCATTGCGATTGACGTGGGCCGCGGGATTGTTGAGCAGAAGCGTGCCGCGAAAACGCTTGTCGTCACTGCTGACGATGGTCACGTATTCGCTTTCGAACGAAGGCAACACCAGGCCCCAGGGGGAGATCGACAGGTTGCCGTCGCCGTTGATGCGACTGACCACGGCCCCGAGCGTGTCGACGTGGCCGGCGATCATCAGCGTGGGCGCGGGATGATTGGCGACGACCAGCCCGCCCTTGGGCGTGATGCGCGTTTGCAGCCCGGCTTGGGTGGCGATGCCGGCGATGAAGGCGACGACGTCGTGGGTGAACCCCGAGGGCGAGGCGATGGCCGAGAGGTCACGCAACACCTCGATCAGGCGGCCGTCGGGGCCGGAAGCTGCCGGCCGGCGTGGTGGCCGTTCGGGTCCACCCCACGCGGTGCGGTGACGCGAAGCGCGAGGACGCGGCGGTGTCGGGGTGGCGGAAGGGGAACGGGCGGAATGCGTGCGGTTGGTGGCGCGGACTGGCATGTCGGTCTCGTCCTTTCACATGCAGGGTCGGCACCAGTGTAGCCCGGGCGCATCCGACCGACAAGCGGAAGCTGTGTCACCAACCCGTTTGCGTTGGCAATCGGGGGTCGCGAGAAACAGCTCCGCACGTACCTCCCGAACGATTGCCGCTGATTGTCTCTCGCCATTCGCCCACTGGCACGAAACACAGCATAGGCATAAGCGACAATGAGATCGCCGGGTGACATGGAGGCGAGTGCCGTTATTGAAGTGAAGATCCGTTCTTGATCGCCACCGGCCACGGCATTGTTGTAGGCCGCGGTCAACTCTGCTACGGTTCCGATACAGAGTCCAGTGCTGGCTGACACACGAGGAAGTCGGTAAAGGGCCGATAGCTCGCCGGGGAGGGAACCTCCTTGGCAATTGGGCGAGACCTCGGGCTCTCTCGAGCATGTGAACAGAGCGTCCTCGCCGCGGCACGAGCTTTCATGCGTGTCCGACACGCACTCCGCAGCCTTGCCCCGCCTATGGTGCGGAATACCAAACACTGAAGGAACTCGTCGTAGTAATGCCCCCTTCGGTGTAGGTGATGTTGAAGATTGCGTGGTCTCCAAGCGTTTGCGTGCGGGAGGGAGCAGTGAATGTGCTACCGATGAACGTGCTATACGGAGGAGGCGTCCGGAGTGCCCAAGTCGCCGATTGATACGGGATCACTTTGCTCGAGCCATCAGTGTAAACGGCGGTCACGATAACTTGCGATACGTCGTAGGATCCGCCTATCAGAATGTCGGCACTATTGCTGGGGTCGGTTCTCAGAAACGACAAGGCTTTTGTCGTGCCGGTATTCGTGCCCGTTGTGGTGTTCGCGTCGGCGATCTCGACCCAGAACGGAGTGTAGTCACTGTTCGCTCCGTCGTTATATGTAGCCTTGAACCAAGCATTCCCCGGGATTTGAAAGGCCGTGAATGTCGTTCCCGTGAGGGTGCCCAATTGGGTGCTTTCCAGTTCCCACTTGAGGTTTGGACTCGAGGTCACGTTTCGGGCTGTGTAGTCGCTATACCACGCCTCGACCTGGATCGTGCTCAGATTGAGCGACGAGCTTTGGGGAATATGTGGATCTCGATTGATGACGAGCCGCGTTAGACGGGCGGCGGTTCCCGTGCCGGTTCCAGTGCCCGCGCTCGTGCCTCCTCCAGTGCTTGTCCCCGTACTGGACCCTGTCGGAAGCAAGGGAATTCCGCCGGTTGTGGTCGTGCCGGTCGTTGTGGTGCCCGTTTGTGTTCCAGTGATAGCCGAATCGGTCGTGACACTTTGTACCACGCAATTTGATTGAATTGCGGAAGCATTGCCGTTGATGTCCTGGATGCTCAACGAAATGTTGACGCGAAGTGGGCATACATTGGCTTGCGTGCTGTTCAAGAAGTTCAATACCTCGTCCGAGTTCAGAACAAGAGTGATGTCTGTGTTGACGGAAGATCCTCCGGTGGAGGGTTTGAGGGCAACGTTGACAGGGCGAGTAAAAGTCAGTCGATCAATCAGGTCCCCAAGTCGGGTTCGGTATGTTACAGTCGCGCTCAAAATGGTCGCCGCCACGCCGCTGTCCGAACGCACGGACAGGACAACGTTTGGCAACCTGTACGCGCCAACAGGCGCAGCCGCGTCCCGTTCCCAAGTCACGTCAAACGGGTCGACCTGCGTGATGGTAAAAGTCGCGGTAGGGAAGAACGTTTTTTGGAAGCAACCAACGCACGACAGAATTGTGCTCAAAACGAAGATCCCAAACAGTCGGCTCGTTGAACGCAGGGCTATCCATTTCGCGGAACAAACCGGCGAGAGGGGCATCACCTCACCTCGATGGGGCGCCATTTTGCACCGAGCATTGGGTCGGTCGTTGCATCGTCCAGTGTTTGAAGACAGCGCGGTCATTGTGTTGGTCGGTCCGCCTACTGAGTGACGTTTATCGTCACGCTGTCCGAAGGGGTTCCCCCGGGCCCGGCGGCCGTAATCGTATGCGGTCCTGCAGTAAGTGTTTCGGAGAACGTTAGGCCAGTCTTGCCGTTCACGCTTGATCCCGGGGCGGTATCGCTCCACAAAACGCTGGTAACCGTCCCGGTGACAGTTGCGGCAAACTGAATCGGGGTCGTCCGCGAATACGGATTGCCACTCGTCGGTGAGGTGATGCGCAGTTTGGGGGTTGTTGCGGTTCCAGTGCCGGAACCGGTGTTGGTGTTCGTCCCAGTCGAAGTGTTGGTTCCCGTTCCGGTCGAAGTCGGAGTTGTTGTCGTCGTTGTCGTCGTTGTCGTTGGCGTCGTCGTTCCGAAGGACGTCGTGTTGGGATCGTAGACCAGGCACCTCGTTTGCACCGACGAAGAATTGCCGTTGATGTCGACAACGTCCATCGAAATGGTGAGGCGGAGCGGCCAGACATTTGCCTGGGTGTTATTGAAGAAGTGGAGCACGTCGGCAGAGTTCAAGACGAGACTGACATCAGTGTTGACACCCGACCCGCCGGTTGACGGCTTCAGGTTGAGCTGAAGCTGAGCCGAGTATGTCAGTTGATCGAGCAGGTCACCCAGTCGCGTCTTGTATGTATAGGTTACCTTGACGATGCTCGCCGCGACTCCGCTGTTGGAGCGGATTGACACGACGACATCCGACAGCGAATACGTGGTGTTGCCGCCGGTTGTGTCCTGTTTCCAGGTTACGTCAGTGGGATCGACCTGCGTGATCGTGAACGTCGCCGGCGGAAAAAACGTCTTCTGGATACAACCAACGCTTGACAAAGCAACCCACAGGAAGATCCATATTGCTTGCTTGCTTGCTTGCTTGCTTGCTTGCTTGCTTGCTTGCGACCCCGTCGACATTCGAGTCCCCCTCACCATGAAATCAGAAACAGCGTAACATATAGCGTCGCATCAAGTGCGGCAAGAAAACGTTGCGTTGTGTTGCTCCGCCCGGCCAGCCCTTCCGCCCTGCGCGAAACTGCGACCAATGATCCGAATCACTCGGAAGGACAGGACTCAATGAAGATACGGTACCAAACAGATCTGAACCGCGTCAACTGGGTGTGTTTCTGCGAAGCGAGTGGGGTGCATCCATCGGCGGGACCGAGAAGGGGCTACGCACGCGGTTCGCCAAGGGTGCGTCGCGCGAAGCCTCGTTGCTTCGGTGGGCGGATGATGGCATGATGTCTCACGATCCTCAATCGGGGCAAGGAGAGTGACGCGATGAAGACGTTGATCGAACCGTTCAAGATCAAGATGGTCGAGTCGATCCGGCAGACGACCCCCCGCCAGCGCGCGGCGATTCTGCGGCAGGCCGATTACAACCAGTTCACCATCAAGGCCGAAGACATCTTGCTCGATTTCCTCACCGACAGCGGAACCGGGGCAATGAGCGACCGGCAGTGGGCGGCGATCATGATGGGCGACGAGGCCTACGCCGGCAGCCGCAGTTTCTTCAATTTCGAGAAACGGGTCCGCGAGATCACCGGGTTCAAAAACGTCATTCCTACGCATCAGGGGCGGGCGGCCGAGCGCATCCTGTTCTCGCTGCTGGTCAAGAAAGGCAACAAGGTCCCCAACAACACGCATTTCGACACGACCCGGGCCAACATCGAGTTCAACGAGGGCGAGGCCGTCGATCTGGTCATCCCCGAGGGCAAGGTACCGTCGCTGATCCACCCGTTCAAGGGCAACATGGATGTCGACAAGCTCGCGGCCTATCTCGAAAAGAACCATCGCCACGTGCCGCTGGGCATGCTGACTGTCACCAACAACTCCGGCGGCGGGCAGCCGGTGTCGATGGAGTGCATCCGGCAGACGGCGAAGCTGTATCGTAAATACAAGATACCGTTTTTTATTGACGCCTGCCGTTTTGCCGAGAACGCCTATTTCATCAAGGTGCGTGACAAGAAATACGCGAAGGCGTCCCTGCTCGAAATCGCGCAAGAGATGTTCTCGTATGCCGACGGCTGCACGATGAGCGCCAAGAAAGACGGCATGGTCAACATCGGTGGTTTCCTGGCCATGAACGACGACGCGCTGGCCATGCACGCCCGCAACGTGCTGATTCTGACCGAGGGTTTCCCGAGCTACGGTGGCCTGGCGGGTCGCGATCTCGAGGCGCTGGCGGTCGGTCTCGAGGAGGTGCTGCACGAAGACTACCTGCGCTACCGCATCCGCACCGCCGAATACATGGGCGAGCGGTTGTTGGCAGCCGGAGTGAGCATCATCCAGCCGACCGGGGGGCACGCGGTGTACATCGATGCCAAAGCGTTCTATCCGCATGTCCCGCCGCAGCAGTTTCCCGGGCAGGTGCTGTGTTGCGAGTTGTATAAGACCGGTGGCATTCGCGCCGTCGAGATCGGCAGCGTCATGTTCGGCAAGAAAGACAAGAAGACGGGCAAGGACCTGCCGGCGCCGATGGAGTTGGTGCGTCTCGCTTTCCCGCGCCGCGTCTACACCCCGAGCCATTTCGATTTCGCGATCGAAGCGATCATCGAAACCTATCGCGAGCGCCAGAGTGCCCGGGGCCTCCGCATCGTCTGGGAGCCGCCGTTCCTGCGCCATTTCACTGCGAAGTTTGCCCCGGTCGCGTGAGTGGCAATGGCAATACGTTTTATTGACGTATGTCGGTGGGTGGTGCTGTCCGGGCGGGGTCGAGCGCGAGAAAGGCCCGGCCCAACCGGACGGCGATGACGAACAGGGCGATGCTGCTGGCGAGCAGCGCCACCATGACCACCGGTGCGGTCTGCACGCAGCCCAGGTCGCCCAACCGGCCGATGCCGAGGATGGTGAGAGCCGCCGCCCCGGTGCCGAGGCGGAAGACGAACGAATCGATGAAGCCCTTGGCGACGAACTTCTCTTCTTTGGTCGTGCGCTGATAGAGCAGTTCCTGCGACCACTGGAAGATCGAGTAGGCGCAGGCCTGCGACACCACGGCCAACCAGAACACCGTGGTGAGACTCGGCCACGTTAGCAGGGCGAGGCCGCCCAACAGAGTGGCGATCGGGTAGGTGGCCAGGCCGGGAAGCGCGCCCCAGCGCGCCTGGACCGGGCCGGTCACGACCACGCCGAGGAACAGGCCGAGCGCGTTGGTGTATTGGTAGATCGCGCCGAAGAACTGAGTGCGGCCGTCTTGGTCCTGGGGGAAGGCGCGGGCAATGAACTCCTGCGACTGGTAGTCCTGCGTCAGGCCGACGAAAAGCTTGACGAAGACGAGCAGAGCGATGAGGCCGACGAACGGATTGGCGAACAACATGCTCACGGCCGAGGGTTGTTCGGTTGCGGGCGCGGCAGGTTTGGCCTGACTGCCGGGTGACTTTCGCTGCGGAGAGGCGGTTTCATCCGGCTCGCTCTCGTCGGCGCGCCGGCCCAGGGCCCAGCCCAGCGCCATGCAGGGCAGGAAGCACAACAAGGCGAGCAGCACGAGATTGGTGGTGCCGATCTCGCGGGCCAGGTTGTTGGTGAGAAGCCCGCCGCTGAGAGCGCCAAGCGTGCCGCCCGAGCCGATCCAGCCGTAACACCGTTTGCCCTCGTCGGTGGTGAAGGTCGCATGGGTCAGCGACCACAACAGGCTGACGCCGAAGACCGAAAAAGCCGAGACAAAAACGAAGTAGCACCAGGCCAGCAGGGTGCGGAGCTCCGGCGGCGCGGCCAACGGGCCGAGCACCACCCAGAAGGCCAGCATGGCGACGATGAAGAACAGGTTTACGCCGACGACGAAATGCCGGCGGTTCAAGCGCCGCGACAGGGTGACGTAGAGGTGCACGAACAGCAGCGTCGCCCCGAGATTGACCAGGTGCGCCAGCGGCAGGTCGCGAATGCCGCTCTGACCGAGGAAGAGCGAGTCGCGCACCGGTTTGAGAATGTAATACACGACCATGACCAGCCAGAAATAGCAGCCGGACAGCAAGACACGGCCGAGCAACGGACCGGTTCGTGGTTGGTTCAGCAGGGCGGTGCCTCCAGTCGTCGTGGGGGGAGTTTCCCGAGACTATAACACAGGTGAACAAACCGGCGCGGTTCCGAGAGGAACCGCGCCGGTGCAATACGCAGTATTTCTTGTTACTTGATGCGGCGCATGACGGTGACGCAGTTGGTCACGGCCGAGCCGCCGACGTTGAAGCTGACGCCGACCTGCGGGGTCTTCTTGCGGGGGGCGAGGCCGATCGGTTCGCCGATCAACTGCTTGTAGATGAGGGCGTGCATCGAGGCGCCGGTGGCGCCGACCGGGTGGCCCTTGGCCTTCAGGCCGCCCGACAGGTTTACGCACACCTTGTCGTCGTCGGCGGTGAACCGACCGGCGACATAATCGTGACCGGCGCGGCCATCATCTGACAGGCCCAACGCTTCGGTGGTGAGCAGTTGATTGATGGTGAAGCAGTCGTGCACCTCGGCGATGTCGATGTCTTTCGCCGAAATGCTCGCCTCGGCGAAGGCTTTCTTGACCGCGTCTTTGCCGGCTTCGAGCGTCCATTTGTTGGGGCGCTTCGACAGGGGCAGATACTCGGCCGAGTGACCGATACCGGCGATCTCGACGACCTTCTCTTTGCTCGCCTTGGCGTTCTTGGTGTTGGTCAGCACCACGGCGGCGGCGCCATCGGTGACCAGCGAGCAGTCGTGCAGGCGCAGAGGTGCGGCGATCATCAGGTTCGAGCCGCGGCCGGTCTCAGGCAGGGCGAGAATCTCGGCGGGTGTCGCGGGGCCGTTCTGGATATGCGCGAGCGGGTTCGAGGCGGCGTTCTTGTAGCAGAGGGCGGCGACGTGGGCGAGCATGTTGCGGAAGTCGGTGTCGGACAGTTTGTAGTGCTCGGCATACGCTTTGGCCAGTTCGGCGAACAGACTCGGGAAGGTCGCGCCCTTGCCGCCCTCCTCGGGATAATACGAACAGGTCGCCAGGGTGGCGGTCATCGACGGGGTGTCGAGCAGGTTCATCTTCTCGACGCCGATGACGAGCACGTTCTTAAAGCGGCCCGCCTCGATGGCGTAGGCGGCATCGTAAATGGCGACCGACGAACTGGCGCAGGCGCACTCGGTGCGGGTCATCGGCTTGAAGCGCAGAGCCGGGTCAATGGCCACCGCGATCGGGGCCACGTGCTCCTGGTTGACGAAGCGCGACGGCGAGCAGGACCCGATCCATACAGCGTCAATATCTTTGGCCTCGAGGCCCGAGTCTTTGATGGCGCCCTGGCCGGCCTCGATGATGAGGTCGTAGAACGATTTGACGTCGATCTTCTTCTTGAAGCTGATCATGTCTTTGATCTCGATCAAAGACCCGAACTTGGTGTTGTAGGCGCCGATGATGCTGACTTTACTCATGGTTTCACCTCTCCGTTACTTGGCCAGGCCGTTGGCGATCAGGCCACCGGTGATCTCGAGACAGGTCGCGTCGATGGCTTCATTTTGCGCTGCATAAGCGATGATGTCGGCGATCTCCTGCGGTTCGATCAGGCGGTTGATGTGCACGCCCTTGAGGATGCCGGCCAGCGCATCTTGATTCATGCCTTTGACCATCGGCGTGCCCACGTAACCGGGGGCGACGGCGACGCAGCGCACGTTCTGGATGCCGCGCATCTGGAACTCGCCGACGATGATCTTGGGCCAGAGGGCGATGGCGGCCTTGGTCGAGGAGTAGTTGAGCTGGCCGGTCTGACCGGTCTTGTTGACCGACGAGATCGGCACGAGCAGGCCCTGGTAACCGTTGTTGACCATGCGGATCGCCGCTTCGCGCAGCGTGATGAAGCTGCCCACGAGGTTCACGTCGACGACCATCTTGAACTGGTCGGTGGTCATTGCCTTCTTGACCTTGCCGGTGTCTTTGTCGGTGTTGACGAAGAGCCCGTCTTTGATGATGCCGGCGCTGGCCACACAGATGTTGAGCGAACCGAACTTGTCGATCGCCAGGTCCATGAGGTTGGCGACGTCTTCGTCGCTGGTGACGTTGCAGCGGGCAAAGGCGGCCTGACCGCCGGCGGCGGTGATCTGCCCGGCCACGCGCTCGAGGCCTTTTTGATCCATGTCGCCGATGACGACCTTGGCGCCCCGGGCCGCCAATGAAGTGGCGACCGCTTCGCCGATACCGCTGGCTCCGCCGGTGACGACGACAACCGAGTTCTTCAATTCCACGTTGTTACCTCGCTTCTTTGTTTTCTGCCGTGGTCTGGTGGGCGTCGTGCTGCCCGCCGAACCGGCTCGTTGTAGGTCTCATGAAACTCCGGCCCCGTCGGTTTGCCGGTCGCGGTCACCGCCGATTGTGCGTCGCAGTAAGTGGTCTGGCTGTGGGCGCCCGTGATGATATGTAACGAAGCCACGTAATAGTAACATGCTTGCGCCGGGAAGTAAAGAAGAAAATTGTGCAACGCACAAAAGAGCGTTCACGCGGTTTCGTCGGTTGTCGAGGGACGGAGGAATTCGGTCATGGTATCCAGTATGCAGGCGAATGGTCCCGAGGGGAAGTGGGCTGCAAACGTGCGTGGTACGCCACTTTGGTGGGGATGGCGACAAATGTTGCCTCGCCGCCGTCATGACCATGGCGAGTGAGTTAGAATACGATCATGATCGTTCATCATCATCCATCGCAGGGGAAGTGTCTTTTCTGTGGCCTGCGCTCCGACAACCTGCGGGATCCCGACAACGCCGACGGGTTCAAGGTCGACGGTGACGGCAAGGTGCTCTACGATGACACCATCTACTGTGAGTGTCCGGCCGCACGGGCATTGTTGTTCAAGGTGTATTGCGTGCTGGTGCTGCCGTTCTCGTTGCTGGCGGGTGGTGTGGCGCCGTTCGTGTTCTGCCTGATCCTGGCGGCCGTTGTGTTTGGCGGGGTCTTGCGGGCCGACGAGGTCAAGTGGGTCGGCATGAACGAGGTCCGCGATGAGTATGAGAGCCTGATCGCTGTGGTCCCGCGTGGGGCCGACAACTTCTACGTCAAGCAGATCGACGAGGCGGTGCGGCCGCTGTTCGCCCTGCGCGACCGCGCCTTGAACTGCGTTAAATGTATTGCGGCCACGCCACTCGATGACCTGGGTGGTCAGATCGATGCGATTCGGGCCCGCGCGCAGACGCTCGACGACGACGTTCTCGAAGATCTGTATCGCAGCCAGTTGCGCGACCTGCACGCCAACCAGGCGCGCATCGAGGAGATGCACCGGTTTGTCGAGAAGTTCGAAGCCAGCAAGAAGTGCGTGGTGGCGTCAATACAGTTGCTGCGCAACCGGGTGGTCGCGGCGGTCGACCCGGCCGACGAACAGGTGCGTTCGCGCTTTCTCGACGATCTGAAGACGCTGCATGCAGCGTATGCCCGGGTCAACGAGGGCGATTCTGGTCACGTGGGCCGCAGTGCCGTCACGAGCGCGGCCCCGGGGCAGACGTCGGTGATTTCGCGGCAAGATGCACCCGGGGCGGCGAACGGTGTGGGCGAGTCTGTGCCCGAACCGCCCGCCCACGATGGGCGTAGTGGGCGTTTGCCGCCATGGATGGCGGCCCGAAACGCAGTTTCGGGCAGTGCCAACGACCCGCCGCAGAACCGCGAGCCGGAGGGCTAGTTACGTGTCACCCCAGGTCGCCGCTGCGATGCAAAAGAATCGTCGCGCCGACGATGGGTGCCGTCTCGGCCTTGAGAATGCGCGTGCCCAGCCCGACCGGGCGGAATCCGGACCCAGTGAGCATGCCGGCCTCGTCGTGGGTGAACCCGCCTTCGGGGCCGGTGACCAGCGTTGCCGCGGTCGAGCCGGACAGGTGGTCGGTCCATTTCTTGGGCAACGGGGCTTCCTCGTGAAAGAAGAAGGCCGGCCGGTCTTCGCAGGTGGCGTTGTGCTGGCGGCAGAAGTCGCCGAGCGTGAACGGGGGGGCGACCTCGGGAATGCGGCACCCACCGCACTGCAACATGGCGGTGACCACGATTTTGCGCCACCGTTTCATCTTCTCGTCACCCGGGTCGCGGGCCACGCAACGGGTCGTCACCACCGGAATGATGGCGCAAACGCCCAATTCCGTGGCCTTCTCGAGCACCCACTCGAAGCCGTCGCCTTTCAGTAGCGGCACGACGAGGGTCAATTGCAGGCGCGGTTCCCGTTGCGGCGTTTGCCGCTCGCCGACGGTGAAAGCGCCGTTGGGGCGCAATACGCAGGAATACTCGGCCCCTTTGCCGTCGGTGATGAAGAAGGTGTCACCGTGACGCAACCGCAACACCCGCTCGAGGTGGTGCAGATTGTCGTCGCCCAAGCGACCGAGGTCGGGATGGGGCTCGCAGACCCGGCGTCGTTCAGCCATGGTCGTGGGCGCGGTTGGTGATGATCATGATGCGACATTATAGCGCAGGTTGGTGATCGCTTGTCGACGCCGGATTGCCCTGTCGTGGCAACTTTGCCGATGGGAAAGCGGGCCAAAATCTTGTATCATTGGAGTTCGTGATGGCAGTGGCCCTGGGGCAGGTGGGGCCAGACGGCATGCGTTGGACGGTCGAGTGGAGTGTGCAACGTGAAAGGGCGGATGGGATGCGTGGCGCCCGGTGGTTTTCCTGGGCGTGTTCGGCATCGGCGTGGGTCGCTGCTGATGCTGGTGACGCTCGTCGTCATCACGCTCGCGCTGGTGTCGGCGCAGAGTTTTTTGGCCGACACCCAGACGGTCGAACAGACCACGGTCGAGAAATCGCTCAAGGGCACGCTGGGCGACATTCGCCAGAGCCTCGATATGGCGTTTGCGGTGCATGGGGCGCAGCCGGGTTCGTGGCCAGTCTGGCTGGCGACCGATGTTCCCGTGGCTTCGATCCTGCAGGGTCTCGAGGCCCGTGGGTTTCTGTCGCGGGCGACGCCCGCCGATCCGACCGTGCCGGGTCACCGGTGGGGGCAGGGAACGGGCGACTACTGGATGTTGACCGCCAACCTCGTGCACAACCAATCGTTCGAGAACGCATCCGACGCGGCTTTCATCACCGGGGCCGTGTCCCCCGATCCAACCCGCGTGGGCGCGTGGATGCCGCATTCGGGTGCCTCGGTGACGCTCGTGGGCGAGTATCCGAGTCGTGACACCACCGACCACGATGATTACTCCGGGCAGAACAAGTACGGCAGCCTATTGGGAACCGATGGCCGGGCGTTGCGCATTGCTCGCTAAAGACTGCGGTCGACACAGGGTCCTGATCGCAGCGATCGGGGTGTGGGCGGTGCTGGTCGGAGCGCCGATGGCCGAGGCCCATCCGCGTGACATGGTGCAGGTGCAGTTGCGGCAGGCGCGACCCATCGGGTCTGACACGACGAACCTGGCCGCGCGCGCGCGGGCGCGGGTGGCTTCACGCGGGCAGCGGGTGCCGGCAGATCCGGTGCCGCTGCAACCGGCGCTCCAGTCGCCGGAGCCACTCGACGTGGTGCCGTTGGTGGCCGAGGTCCAGTCACGGTTACGGGTGGCGACGGGGGCGGTCTTGGCCGATCCGGCCTACCGATACGCCATCGAGCAGGTGCGGCTGGCCCTGCGGCAGCGTGAAGACCATCGTCTGCACGAAGTATTGCTCGACGACGCGTTGGCCCGTGGCGATTCTGCGGCCGCGTCGTTTCATTTGCGGCGTGCCCGCGTGGCGGCTGTCCGACAACTGGAAGCGCGGGGAGTCATCGGTTGGGTCCGCTTGACCGAAACGGTGGCGGAATACCCGGGGCGGATCATGCTCTTGCTGGGTATCGTCATCGGTCTCGTTTATCACGGCCGTCGGTTGTGGCGCGATCTGGCCAGCATGCGCAAGTCGCAGACGGGAGCCGGGGCATGATGGCAGGAACCGGCCGGGTGAAGAAATACATCGTATGTATTATTATCGCTTTCGTTCTGACCGTCGGGGCAGCCCATGCCCAGCCCCTGCCGCCACTGAACATCCAGGTCACCTCGAATCTGGCCAACAATACAATCACCTGGGCCCACAACCCGGGGAATGCCAGCCTGACCATCAGCACCTACCGCATCTGGCGCAACACCTCGCCAGGTGCCGGGGCTGGCTTGGAAATCGGCTCAGTGGCCGGCAACGTGACCACCTACGTCGACTCCGCCGGGTGGCCGGGAAACTATCGCAACGAATACTATTACACGGTGCGGGCGCGCGACTCGGGCGGCAACACTTCCGTCGATTCCGAAGAGGTCATGCGCTTTCTTCCCGTGGTGGGCCTGACCGGCAGCAGTGTTTTGACCGGTGGTAACATGGCGACCAACCATCGGCGCAACGCCCATTACGGTTCGTGGCAACCGTATCCCGGGCAATGGACCCACTCCTACGTGCAGTACCGCAGCACGCCGTTCGGTGGCACCAACTGGATCGACAGCAACTACACCAATTCGATCCGCGTGCGGTACAGCGCCACCACGGTTCTGCCCAACAAGACCACGGCCTACTTGTGTGTCTACGCGGGGCGACCCGACTGGCTCAACAACCCGAACAACACCCACTGGAACTCGCGGTCGAGTTCGCTGCCGATCTTCATCGACGACACCGTGCCGTTGATCGACAACGCCAGTGAGACCTATTTCAACAATTCGCAGTTGCGGGTCATGACGGAACCCGGCACCACGGGTGGCGTGGTGACCAAGCCCTTGACCAATCCCGGGCTCGGTTTCTGGCGGATCCGCCGGCCGTATGCAATCAACGAGCGCAACGGCAACTCCGGGTTCTACAATCGCATCAATGCCCCGTGTCGCCTGACGGTCAGCGGCATCGCCGCCGGGCAACTGGCCGCCGGCCGGTCGGCCGCCGAGGTGCGCGTAGCCGATGAGTTGGGCAACGAGTTGCCGTGTATCGTCACCAACGAGGTGGCGGCCGCCGGATCGGTGTCGGCGTTCACGGTGCACTTCCTGTTCAGCCACGAGATCAGCACGACATACAATGTATGGGTATATTGGGGCAACTCCGATCCGGGCTGCACGGCGCCGGCCAACAACTGGCGTGACAACTGCACGCGCACCTCGCAATGGGAATACACACCGTGGTTTTCGCGCAAGGTCGTGCGGGCCGGGCTCGATGCCTACAACACGACGACCCGTCTGTTCGCGTCGGCGTCGGTGGAGGTCGATGACCAGGTGGCGGCGACCAGCCCCACGCTGTCGTGGTTGTTTCCCTACTTCGATTTGCTGGTCGGCACCAATACCGTGTATGTATCGACGAACGGGTACATCGCACTGGCTTCCTATTCGCAGCCGACCAACACCCGGAATCGCTTCGTCGGGCAACCGGCGTCCGCGTATCGATTCATCGCCCCGTTCTGGTGCAACTTGATGGTCAACGACCCCGTGGCTCCGCCGAACGCCGGGTTGTATCGCAACGACCAGAACAACCCGAGCCGTCGCGTCTTCACCTGGTTGGCCAATCGCTTCAACGCCCAGACCGAGATCTATGCCTTTCAGGCCGTGCTGTTTCGTTACGGCGATATCGCGTTTCGTTACGACAACCTCAATTACAACGGTCTGTGGGATGTGCCCTCGGGGTCGAACGACAACCCGCTCAATGCCACGGTGCATCACACCGCAGGAATCAGTAACACCAACGACACCCACTGGCTGACCTGTACCAGTGGCGACGGGGACCCGCAGGTATCGCCACTGAGCGATGGCCTCAACCGCAATCTGATGCACTTCTATCAGTCGTGCTTTTCCGTGGGGACGGCAACCGTTACCGACGTGACCAATGTCTGTGCGATGGCCGGTTCCACCGTGGTCGGGCATTACGACTCACGCGTGTTCGACTCGCGCAGTTCGTCGCCGACCTGGGCCAGCTTTCTCTATGGCGTCACCGGTGGTGGCGGCTCGATCGATCTGTTCGTGCGCACCAGCACGAACGGAACGGCGTGGCCGGCGTGGGCGTTGTCGCAACGGGTGGCCACCGATGCGACGGTGGCGGGAGGCGGTGCGCTGACGTTGCCGTCGCAGCAGTATTTGCAGTACCGGGCGGTGTTCAAGAAACAGAGTGCGCTCGACAACCCGAGCCTCGACTCGATTCAGTTCAATGCCGGCTTTGTCACTGTGGCCAGCACAACAAGCGCGCTTGGCACCGGATTCAGCATTTCGCAGGGCGAGAGCTTCCCCGCCTCGGTCACCTTTTTCAACAATTACACGGCAACGCTGTCGATCAGCATCGCCAGTCTGACGTTCTCACCGTATTCGTCGGCCGGTGGGTCGCAATCATTTGTATTGCTCGACCCGTTGCCCACCAGTCTGTCGCCCGATGCCTCGGCGACGGTGGGATTCATCATCACCGTGGCCACCACCTCCGGCAACCTCAATGGCTGGACCGACGTGCATTGCACCGTGACCGGCAGCGATGGAGTGGCGACGCTGACCGACACCACCGCCGATGCGAACTTCCGCTTCTACTATCGATCGCGGGCGAATCTCGTCGAGAACTACGTCATCACGGTGCCGACGAAGGTCAACAAGGGCCAGGGCGGCATCGGCGTGGGTCTGAACCTCGTCAATACCGGCTGGTCGCCCATGCGTTTCAACGGCGCCTCGCTGACTTTCACGCTTGGTGACTACTCCTGGTCGCGTATCTCCCCGATCATGGGGGCGACCTACACCACCAACGTGGCGACGATGTCGAGTTTCACGGTCACCGTGCAGCCGACGTCACCCTCCGGCCTCTGCTATATCAACGGCACCGCCTCGGGGGTCGACACCCGGGTGGCGGGCATGGTCACCGAGGCGACGATGGCGGCCGTGCTCGACTCCTGGATCGTGCAAGCGCCGGCCAGCCTCACCGTGGGCGCCGTCGTCGTGCCGCCAATCGTCTATAGGGGCCAGACGAACGTGCCCGTCGATGTCGAGCTGATGAACGTCGGTGAGGCGCTGGGGTGGGTCAGTTCGGCGCCGCTGCGCATCAGCCTGGGCAGCTACACCCTGATCGTGCCGGCCGAGGCGCTGCCGGTGTCGGTCGAGGGCGGCACCAGTCGCTGGTTACGCAATCTCGTCAACATCGCCGAGACGACAGCGACCGGTGCGGCGCTCATCGATGCCGACGTGAAGGGCTACGATGGCAACACCAGCCTGGTGCTGAATGCGTCCGGGGCGGCGGAACCGGCATCCTGGACGATCCTGGCCGAGAAACTGGTGACCTACAAAGGCCCGAGCCACCTGTATCCGACCGACAGTTACACCCGGCCGACCGTGGGCACGACCATGGTCTATGCCCTGGCCGAAAACCTGGCGCCGCTGCGCGAGTATGCGATCCGGTGGTATGACGGCGCCGGCAACGAGTTGGCGACGGCGACGACCATTGGCTTCGCCGACACCGCCGGGCAACTGGCGGCCGAGTTCACCATCGAGTCGGCCCTGCCATACGGTATTTACACGGTAAAGATCACCAATCCGGTCAACACCTGGTCGCCGGCGCAGACCAACTTTGCCGTGGTGACCAACGCCTCGGTGACCAGCCAGTTCACCGTGCCGACCACCGTCTCGGTGGGCCAGGCGTTCCCGGTCAGGATGATTCTGAGCAACAGTGGTGGTGCCGGGGCCAACGGCATGGTCTCGTCGCCGTTGGTGCGCTATGGCGCCGGGACCGCGAATCTGAGCGCCGGGCCGACGCCGCTGTCGCTCGACATTCCGGGCAATGCTCTGGCGACCTTTTCGTGGACCTACACGGCGGCGGCCCCGGGCGACTGGTCGGTCAGCGGCTTCGCCAACGGATTCGATGCCAACAGTGATGCCGACCTGTTGGTGGCGACGTCGACCTCGGCGACCTGCACGATCCAGACCGCGGCCAATGTGACGATCGCGGCCGTTATCGCGACGCCGACGCTGGTCTACCGCAACCAACAGAAGATTCCCGTGTCGATGGTCGTCGTGAACTCAGGCCAGGCCGATGCCCGGCTCAATACGGCGGGGTTGACCCAGGTGCCGGGCGGGTGGGCGAGCGCGATCACGCTCGCGTCGCCGACGATGCCGTTCGTCGTGCCGGGCAACTCGGTGGCGACGCTCACCTTCCAGGTCAACATCAATGCGGCCGCCGCAACGATCTGGGCGACCATGACCGGGTCGCTTCAGTTTGCCGATCTGAACAATCCGGTCAACACCAACCGCACCGGCGGCAGCGACTCATGGCGCATCGCAACCGCCTCGGTGATTTGTGCGCGCGATGCGGGTTTCGCCAATGTGATCTACACATTTTCCCGTGGAAATACCGTGTATGCACAGGTTAGCGGCTTGCCATTGAACACCGATGTCCGTGTGCGTTTCTATGATGCGGTCGACCCGTATCCGCCGACGGGGCCGGGCGTCGGTATCCTTTCGCCGTTCAATACCGGCGGCACAGGTATTGTCAGCCACCAACACCTGATTCCGGCAGCGACAGACCAGATGAACACCTGGATGGTCTGGGTCGACGACGATGTCGACGGCGACCCGGATACCCTGGGTAATCTGTTGGCGGTACAGATGTTCGATGTTTTTGCGGTGCCGGTCATGCAGGCAACTCTGTCGGTCGATGCCCCGTCGTACTTTGTCGGCGATCCGGCCACCGTGACCGTGACGGTGACCAACGCTGCAGCCGGCCCCACGAATGCGCGGACCCGCTCGAACGTCTACAACTTCACCTACGCGGCGTCCAGCGTGGGCTCGCTCACGCTTGTCACCCCGCAAGCGATCACCTGGCGAACGTTGCCCGCCGGTTCGTCGACGCAGTTCGTCCGCTCGTTCCGGGCCGATGCTGATTCAGGGCTGCTCGGCAGCACGAGCCTGCGCCTGTGGGGCAATGCGATCGAGCAATACGACAACAATACGGCCGCCACCATCTGGTTGACCAATCTGCAAGCGTCATCGACGAAGATTTACCGCAAGGTCATCGCCCTGGCGTCATCGACCTGGGAGTTCGGCACCGTTGAACCGGGGCAGACCAGCGCGACGTTGACCTCGCGCCTCGAGAGCACCGGCAATCACGCCTTGCCGAATGTCGAGTTTGCCCGCGTCGATCTGCGTGACAATGCCACTGGCTCGATTTCGGCCGCCAACCTGCTGCTGGCACCCGATACGCCGTATTCGCTGGCCACCACCACCTTCCTCAATGTGTCGTGCAGCCTGCAGATCCCCTTCAATCAGCGCCCTGGTGATTATCTGGCGACGATGGCCTTCTATGAAGACCACAATCGATCGAAGAGCTTCGAGACCTCTGATCCGTTCGACCTGGTCATGACCAGGGTCACCGTCGCGACGGTGGCGCGGGCGGTCATCGTCGAAAACGACCTGTTTTTGGGCAATCTTGCCGCCGGCAGTCGGTCGGCCAGCGCCACCATTGGCTTTGTTGGCGTGGGCAACCAGCCGTTGACCCGTTTGCGCTTTCGCCCGGCTCCCCCCTGTGATTTCATTGCCACGACGCCGGGGCCGCTTGCCGCCGACGGTTACGGGAGTGCCGAGGTCTCGGTCGCCGTACCGGCGCTGGCAGCGCCGGGCCTGTATTCGGCCAACGGCATGCTGTTCGACGACATCGACGACGACAATGTCGTTGACGCGGGCGAGTCGGCGTCACCTTTTGTATTGCGCTGGGGCGTGGGCACCCAGTCACTGACGCTGGCGCCGGCGCTCGTTTCGTTCGGTTTCGGCACGCCGACCTACGTCATGCCGACCAGGCCGGTGACCATCACCAATACCGGCGATCTGCCGCTCGATCGTTTGCGGACGGTGAGTACGGTGTTCACCAACATCAGTCAGCCCGGGTCTGTCGGCACCGACAGCGTCGGGTTGACGGCCCCGTCCATTGTGAATGTTGCCGCCTCGGCCGGTGGGCAGGCGACGGTGTATGTGCCGGGTGGCACCGCCACGGGCACCTATCAAGCCACCTTCACCTGGTTCGAAGACACCAACGGCGACGGCGTTCTCGCGGCCAATGAAGCGCGCGCGACCACGGCTGGCTCGTTCACCGTCAACGCGTTCTACCGCCTGTACATGTTGGCGCCGACCGTCGATCTGGGCAGCACCAAACCCGATACCGCCAAGGCTGCGACCTTCGGTTTCCGCAACGCCGGCAGTCTCGACCTGGCGAGCGTTCGCTACAAAGTGGCTTCGTTGACCAACGGTTCGGCCTGGATCGACGCCGCGCTGGTGACGCTGGCGCCCGACCCGTGTGTCAATGTGATGCACGGCGACCTGGTGTATCCCACCATTTCCGTGGCCGTGCCCGCGGGGCAACCGTATGGATTGTATGTCGCCAGTCTTACGGTGTATGGCGACATCAACGCCAACAACCTGCTCGACGCCGGTGAAGCGAGTTGTTCGGCGCAGTACCGCCTCGAGGTTGGTGACCAGAAACTCGAGGTGACCTCGCCCGCGTCGGTGGTGCTCACCGGTGACCCGGCGGCGATGTCGACGAGCGTCAGCGTGACCGCCCGCAACAGCGGCACCTTGACCCTGTCGCGGGTCAAGGCGCAATGCACCGACCTGACCGCTGGGTTGGGCACGATCGCGTCGGCCGCGGCGGTCTTCTCGCCCTCACTATCGTTGGGTTATCTGCTGAAGACGCAGACCAAGACGTTTGCCGTGGCTGTAAATACACCGTGGGCACAGCCGGCCGACGTCTACACCGGTCTGGTGTGGGTCTGGGAAGACAGCGACAACGACGGGATCCGCCAGCCCGCCGAGACGGCCGCCTCGGTGCCGGTCACACTGACCATCGGCTTGCACAAAGACATGAACACCAGCCCGGCCACGCTCGATCTGGGGGCCTGGACGCGCGGCGATGTCGCCAGCGTCGGTTTCTTGGCGCAGAATATCGGCAACGTCGATCTGAGTGACGCGCGCTGGTTGCTCGACGATCTGGTCAGCGGCGGCGACTTGATTCCCACCGGCAATATGACCCTGACTCCGTTGGCTCCGGGCTGGATGCCCGCCCCGCCCGTCGGGTTGCCGACCAACGAACCATCGACCCTGACGGTGATGATCCCGACGGCGGTGCCGGACGGGTTGTACACGGCGAACTTCACCTTCTTCGAAGACGAGTGGTTGCCGGCCGCCAACAACTATGAGGCTGGCAGTGAACCGGCGTTGCTCGTGCCGGTGCGTCTGCTCGTGGTGACGCCGTTCATTGGCGTCAATCCGGCCACGGTCGTTATCCCGGCCGAGAATCCGGTGACCGAGACCGGTTCGGCCGCGTTTCTCGTCACCAATCCCGGTTCGGCGCGCTTGTTGCGGCCGACCATCAGCGCGACCGCCCTCTCCAATGGCGGCGCCACCATTCCGTCGTCGTCGGTGCACCTCAGTCGCACGACCACACCGGGTCTGAATGCCGGCGAAACCGCCCCCGCCACCGTGTCGGTCTTCCTGTGGCCGCCTTCGTTGCCGCCGGGGGTCTACACCGGGGCCATCAACGTCTACGACGATCGCAACGCCAATGGCGCCCTCGATGCCGGGGAAGCGCAGGCGGCAGCGGCGTTGCAGGTCACCGTCAACAGTTTTTCTCGCATCGAGGTGCTGCCCGCGTCGGTGTCGGCCGTGGCGATTCGTGGCTTGTTCTCGACACCGCAGACCGTGACCGTGCACAATACCGGCAATGTCCCGTTGATCAACCTCGATCTGGTGCCGGTTGCGCTGGTGGGGTCGTCGTCATTGCTGCCGGCCGCGTCGGTGAGTTGGACCCCAGACCCGCTGCCGGGGCCGATTGCGCCCATGGGATCGGCGAACACGTCGGTGACGGTCGGGCAGATCAGCTTCGACCAGGCGCTCGGCAACTATCTCGGCCAGCCATATATCAATACAGTATGTTACGTCGGCAGCGGTACATCGATCGCCATTGGTTCCCCGCGCTTCACGCTGTTGATCCGTGTCGATCCTGGCGAACCCCAGGTCGGCACCGCGTCGGTCTACATGAAGATCGCTACTGAGTCGGTTGCTTTCGGCGTGCCACACGTGGTGTCGGCGATGTTGAAAGCCCATGCCGGCACGACGGGGGCGGCCGCCCGCGTGTTCCTGATCCAGACCGATGCGGTCGGCCAGGTCATCGGCGGTCAGCGGGGCGGCTTCGAATACCAGGCCGACAGTGCGACAGTGGCTCCGTTTGGCGCCGCCACCGGCAATGCCGGGGTCGTCGATGCCGTGAATCGTGCCGGTTGGGTGCGTCTCTACGCGGGCTTCACCTTCACCAACGTGAACGCCTCGGCTTGTTATCTGATTCTCGAAAACGCCTCTGTCGGCTCAGGCACCATCGACTTCGATGGCATCCAACTGGAGCGGGCCGCCGACCCGAACGTGCCGCTACCGACGGCGTACGGCCCCCACGCCATCAACATCGTCAGTCCGAACCGGACCTACGATCTGCGCGGGAACAAAAACTACCAGCAGTGGTAGACGGCGTCAGCGCGCTTACGAAGTAAATACGTCGTATTACGATTGCTTGCTGCGCGACTCAGAGGTCGGCGGGAAGCGGCAGGCGTGGGGCGTCGGCCCACAACCCCTCGAGATCGTAGTGCCGCCGGGCCGCGGGCTGGAACACGTGCACGATCGCCTCGCCCAGGTCGATCAGCACCCACGAAGCGTCCTGGTCACCCTCATGCGGAATGCCGCGCCCGCCCTTGACCTTGTGCGCCATGATCACCGCGTCGGCCAGGGCCTGCACCTGCGGGCGGCTGTTGCCGGTGACCACCACGAAGTAGCGGGTGAAATCGGTGAGACCATCGAGGTCGAGCACGACCGGGTCGATGGCCTTCTTGTCGGCGAGAATCTTCAGAACCGTCTTGACCGACTCCGGCATCGGTTCCGGCATCTTGCGCTTGAGTTTGCGCTCCCCGTCGCGGCTTTCAGCAGCACCGTCGATCTCGTTCTCGGCGGCATCACCGTCGTCGAGCGCGGCCGTGGTGCGCAGTTCGTCGGCATCGTCGGCGTTGGCGTCGCTCGCACCGCCGAACTTCTTGGCCAGAGTCGCGCGGGCGCGCGCCTTCTTGGCGGCTCCCGGACGGTCGGTCGCTTGCTCTTTCCGGGTCGGGTTCTTGGTGCCGGTCGTTTTGGTCGGCATATCAGGCAACCTCCGCGCCGCGGCGCAGCGCTTTCAGATTCAGTTCGGCCATCGCGCTCTTCTTGCCGGTGAAGATCTTCTCGAGCTTGTCGGTGATCGCCGTGAGCGGAATCACTCCGGCTCGTTTGACCAAGGCGCCGAGCATGACCATGTTGGCGCACTTGAGCGAGCCGAGTTCTTCAGCGATCGTGCTGGCCGCTACCGGCACCAGCGTGACCTTCGCGTCGGCGGGGGCTTTCACCTGGGTACTGTCAAAGATCACCACACCGCCGTCTTTCATCTTCGGCAGGAACTTGTCGAGCGACGGCTGATTGAAGGTCAGCGCGTAGTCGTACTGGGTGGCCATCGGCGAGGCCATGCGGAAGGCGAAGGCGGGGGGCCTCGTGGTCTTCTCGCTCGAACCGGCCGGGGA
>CAZADH010000023.1:6503-11533 GCA_964483805.1 uncultured bacterium | reverse complement strand
GGCGAGGCGTTGCCGGCGTCGGCGAGCACCACGGTGCAATTGGCGGTGCCACCACGCATTTCCGGGCCATAGCTCGGAATCCACGACACCTCGAGGCCGTGCCACATGGCGCATTTGGCGAGGGTCTGCCCGGCCAGCAACACGCCCTGGCCGCCGAATCCGGCGAAGATGATTTCTGCCAGCATCTCGTTCCTCCTGTCGGGTGGGTGCCCCGTGGGCTCAGTCCGCCGCCGCACCGTCGGTGACGACGATGGCGGCCACCAGGTCGGCCAGGCGCGCCAGTTCGTCGGTCAGAATGTATTCTTGTTTGGTGTGCACCGCGGCCATGCCGCAGCCGCAATTGATCGCGGTAATGCCGCGGGTGTTGTAGATGTTCGCATCGGAACCGCCGCCGGCCGGCTCGAGCGTCGGGGCCAACCCGAGCGCCGTGGCTGCGGTCGAGACCAGTTGCACCAACGGTTCGTCGGCGTCGAACTGATAACCGTAATACTCTTCTTCGACATCAAATGTATTGCTCACCCGATGGTGCGCGGCGGCCTCGGCGAAGCGCTCGCGCATGTGCGCCACCTGGGCGTCGAGCTTGCGCTTGTCGAGGCTGCGGGCCTCGGCAGCGATGACCAGTTCGGCCATGACGATGTTCTGCGCGATACCGCCCTGCGCGATGCCCAGGTTGGCGGTGGTCTCGGCGTCGATGCGGCCCAGTTTCATGCCCTGGATCGCCTCGGCCGCGACCACCAGCGCATTGACCCCCTTCTCGGGTTCGATGCCCGCATGGGCGGCGCGTCCGTGCACGGTGATCGTCATCTTGTCGGCGAACGGTGCCGAGCCGATGATCGTGCCGACCGGTTTGCTGGCATCGAGCACGATGCACCGTCGGGCCTGGGCGCGGTCGAGCTCGAAGTAGCGTGCCCCGCACAGGCCACACTCTTCGGCCATCGAGAACCAGATCTCGAGCGGGCCGTGCGGCACGCGGGCGTCTTCGAGGGCCGCGACCGCGGCGAGAATCGCGACCACGGCGCACTTGTCGTCGGCGCCGAGAATCGAGGTGCCATCGCTGGTGATGCGGTCAGCGGCGAGTTTCGGCTTGACCTCGCGACACGGGCCAACGGTGTCGAGATGGGCCGAGAACGCCAGCTGCGGGCGCGCGAGCGTGCCGGGCTCCTGGATCAGCATATTGCCCTGCTCGCCGTGCCATTTCGGACCGTGGTTGTCGACGAAGACCTGCCAGCCCGGTCGCTGCGCGAGCCACGCCGTCTGCACGTGATGCGCCATGGCCGCCTCGTGCCGTGACAACGAAGGCACGGCACAGGCGGCCATGAACGCAGCAACGAGTCGATCGCGATCGATCGCTGGGCCGCGTCGCCCCGACACGGTCATCCCTCGTTGGTGCCCTTGAAGACCGAGTAGACGTAGCGGCCGAACATGTATTTCTTTTCCTTTACAAAGGAATAACCCTTCTCGAACGCGTCGATGTTCATCTGCAGCATCGCCGGGTTCTTCGAGGGGACCAGATCGGGCAGCGCTTTGAGCACATCGTCACGGTTGAGGATCTTGCTGTATTTCACGTAGGCACCGACCATCACCATGTTGGCGACGCGGGCGTTGCCCAATTCGTCGGCGATCTCGCTGGCCGGGATCTCGACGACACGGATGTCGTCACGGAAATCCTGGCGCTCGATCAGCGACGAGTTGTACATCAACATGCCGCCGGCCTTGATGCGCATGTTGAACTTGTTGATCGAGGGCAGGTTCATGGCGATGACCGAATCGGGAACGGTCACCATCGGTGAGCCGATCTCGTTGTCGGCGATGATCACCGTGCAGTTCGCCGTGCCGCCGCGCATTTCCGGGCCGTAGCTCGGAATCCACGACACGTGCTTGCCGATGTTCATGCCGACCTCGGCCAACACCTTGCCCATGAACAGAATGCCCTGGCCGCCGAAGCCTGCCAGGATGATGCGTTCGACGGAGCTGGTCATGCGTGGGCCTCCTTCGCCGGCCTCATTGCGCCTTGGCGGGCGCGGTCTTGTCTTTGAGAACGCCCAGTGGGAACACCGGAACCATGTTCTCGGCCAGCCACTTGTGCGCGTCGACCGGCGACTTGCCCCAGTTGGTCGGGCAGATGCCGAGGACCTCGACGAAGCTGAAACCGAGGCCCTCTTTCTGAATCTCGAAGGCACGCTTGATCAGTTTCTTGGCGTTCATCAGGTTGGCCGGATTGTTGACCGCGGTGCGGGCGATGAAAACCGGTGCCTCGAGCGTGTTGAGCAGCTCGGCGACGCGGATCGGGTGGCCCGCCACCGACGGCTCGCGGCCGAACGGGGAGGTGGCGGTCTTCATGCCCACCAGCGTCGTCGGCGCCATCTGGCCGCCCGTCATGCCGTAGATCGCGTTGTTGACGAAGATCGTCGTGATCTTCTCGCCGCGGTTGGCGGCGTGGATGATCTCGGCGGTGCCGATGGCGGCCAGATCGCCGTCGCCCTGATACGTAAATACAATGCGTTCTGGGTGGACGCGCTTGATCCCGGTGGCGACCGCGGGGGCACGGCCGTGCGGGGCCTGGTTGAAATCGGTGCTGATGTAGTCGAACATGAACACCGCGCAGCCCACGGGGGCCACACCGATGGTGCGGTCGGCCACGCCCAGTTCGTCGATGGCCTCGGCGACGAGCCGGTGAATGACACCGTGGTCGCAACCCGGGCAATAGTGCATGGGCGTTTCGGTCATGCATTTCGGTTTCGCGAAGACTTGTTGCATCGATGGGCTCTCTTTCTTTTCCTGGTCGGTCAGTCGACGCGCACGATCTTTTCGATCTCGTTGAGGATCTCGAAGGGGGACGGAATGCCGCCGCCGGTGCGGCCGTAGAAGTAGACCGGCTTCTTGCCCTCGATGGCGAGCTTGACGTCATCGAGCATCTGGCCGAGCGACATCTCGACGACCATGAACTGCTTGACGTGCTTCGCTGCCGCCAGTTTGGCCAACTCGGGCGTCGGGAACGGCCACACCGCCTTGGGCCGGACCAGGCCGGCCTTGATGCCGCGCTTGCGGCACTTCTCGACGACGGTCTTCAAGATACGCGCGACGATGCCGTAGCCGACGAGCACCAGTTCGGCGTCTTCACACTCGACCATCTCGGTCATCAGGTCGCTGTGGCGGCCGCTGTGAAAGTCTTTGGTCACGCACTCGTATTTCTGGTACAGGTGCCAGTTGTGCTCTTCGAGTTCCTCGGGTTCGAGGTGGATGGTCGAGCACAGGTTGCGCTTGCGCCCCTTGGCGCCGGTCAGCGCCCACGGCTTCTCGCGCACGGCGCTTGCCTCGACCTTGTGCGGCAGGATGACCGGTTCCATCATCTGGCCCAGCACGCCGTCGCTCAACACCATCACCGGATTGCGATACTGGTCGGCCAGATCGAAAGCCCGAATGGTGTAATCGGCCATCTCCTGCACCGAGCTGGGCGCCAACACGATCAGGTGATAATCACCGTGACCGCCGCCCCGCGTCGCCTGGTAGTAATCGCACTGCGCCGGCGCGATGTTGCCCAGTCCGGGGCCGCCGCGCACGACGTTGACCAACACGCACGGCAACTCGGCGCCGGCGATGTACGAAATCGCTTCCTGCATCAGGCTGACGCCCGGCGAGCTGCTGCTGGTCATGGTGCGGGCCCCCGCGGAGGCGGCGCCATACACCATATTGATCGCGGCCACTTCGCTCTCGGCCTGCACGAAACACGCCTTCTCTTCGTTGAGGCGCTTGGCCAGGTATGCGGAAACTTCGTTCTGCGGGGTGATCGGATACGCGAAATAGTGGCGGCAACCGGCCAGGATCGCGGCCTCACCCAGCGCCTCGTTGCCCTTCATCAGGATCTTTTCGGCCATGGCGATGCGTAACCTCCTGGGTTATTTGAAAACCGAAATGGCGACGTCGGGACAGCTCTTCGCGCACAACGCGCAACTCGTGCACTTCTCTTCGTTGACCATGTGGGCCGGGTGGAAACCCTTGCTGCTCAGGCGCTCGCTGATCGCCAGCACCTTCATCGGACAGCGAGCCACGCAGATGCCGCAGCTCTTGCACAGATCTTCGTTGATCACCCATTTGGGCATGATGTCGTTGCCTCCTCGTTGCCGATCGTCCAGGCCGTCCGCCAGTAACGGTGGATGGCCAGCACCTGCCGGGTATCGGAAATCGCCCCCTGGCACACCCGCGGCGCCAGCGTCTCGTCGACGGCGACGAACGCCAGCGGGCGCTGCACGCGGGCGGCAAACGCCTCGACCGCCGCCAGTCCGTGCGCCAGCACCTCGGGGGTCGTCTCGTCCTGCAAATGCGGGTTGGCGACGACCGCCGTCGGCTCGAGGGTGCAATACTCCGACAATACTTTGTAAAGATTCGTCATCTCGTCGACCGTGCGCGTGCCCGGCCGCAGCGGATTGGCGACGAAATAGACCGCCGCCTGCCGCCGGTTGGCCAGTTCGCGCAGCCGCGCCAGCGGGCGCAGGCCGACCACGTCGCCGCCGACATCGACCACCACCCGCACGTCATCACGCTCGAGCGCGCCCCAGATGCCGACCGGCAGGGCCGGAATGTCGCTGTCGCGTGTGCGTTCGCCCGGAATCACCACCGTCACCCCCGCGGCCGTCAGCGTCTTTTCGAGCTTGCGCACGCGGTAGTACGGGTTGACGATGTCGACGTCGAGCAGATGGACCCGGCCCGGACCATGCAACTCGGCCTGTTGTCGGGCCAGGTTGCAGGCCAGTTCGGTCTTGCCCGCGCCGAGTCCGCCAATGAGGAAGATCACCGGCGGTAGCGCGGCGATTGTCAGTGACGGCATCGTGGTGGTGACCTGGGTTCGGGGCTGCTTACCGGCCGACGTTGGTGATCAGTTCCTGGAACTTCGGGAAGTGCGGCACGTCGATGCGCTCGATCATCTCGTGCATGACCATCTCCATGGTCGTGACCACGGCGCCGGCGCGGCGCATCTTCTCGATCGCCATCCGCAAGACGATCTAGTGCCGGATGCTGGTCGCGTCGAGCAC
>CAZADH010000023.1:0-6493 GCA_964483805.1 uncultured bacterium | reverse complement strand
GACATGCACCTTGAAGCCGCGGGTGAGCGCATCGAGCACCGTCTGCGAAATCGAGATGTGCGTTTCCATGCCCACCACCACCAGGGTGCGGGTGTTCATCGCCTCGAGGCGCAGGGTCAGATCTTCGTTGCCGAAGCAGGAATACTTGCTGCGCTTGATCGGCTCGAGCCGCGGCAGCAGTTTCTTGATCTCTTCGATGGTGGTGCCGAAGGTCTGCGGCGCCAGTTCCAGCAAAACCACGGGCAGGCCGATCATCCCCGAGAACTCGACCAGCGTCTTGATGTTGTTGATCATCGCCTCTTTGCGGTAGATCGGCTTGATCATCTTTTTCTGCACGTCGCTGATGAGCAGAATGGTGCCTTCGCGGGTCAGGATGTCGGCGTGTCGCATGAAATGGTTGCTCCTTGTTCGAGTGTGTTTACAAAGTAATGCTGTAGTCGCGCCCCTGATTGTTGTCCCAGCGCGAGAGCGGGTCGTCGGCGCCGAGTCGCATCAGGTGAAAGCAAAATCGGACAGTGCTGCCGCGGGGGCCCCAGATGCGGGCGCGGAAGCGGCGGGGCAGTTCGAGGCGGCGCATCGACAACAGTCGGCCCTTCAGATACAGCGGGTCGTTGCCGCGGTACGGCACCTGGCTCACCGAAAACTCGCTGCCCCAGCCAATGCCGTCGACTTCCATCTCGGTGTCTTGCGGATACTCCCAGTTGCCGATGCTCCAATGCAGGCGCGCATTGGTCAACTGCCCCGAGTAGTCGAGACATTCAACCTCGCGCGGGGCGATCAGTTGCGTGAACGTCTCGCTCGCCCGCGGCTCGGCACCGGTCTGCGCGCTCTTCATCGTGAAATAGTAGTGAAACAGGTACGAGTCGTGGCCGTCGAGATGGGTCGGCAGGCGCACGATCCAGATGCGCGACAGCGGCTGTTGGCCCCATTGCGGCATCATCACGTGGCTCTGCACCTTCGCCCAGTCGGCGGGTTGGTTCAGCGGCGACAACACGTAATTGAAGCACACCTCGCCGATGCCTTCTTCCTGGTCGACCCATTCTTTGCGCAGAAAGACAAAGCCCTCGAACGGATGGGTCACCGGGGCCTCGATTGCCGCGCCGTCGAGCGCTCGGCCGGGTTCGCGTTCAGTCTGCATGCCGCGTTCGGTCAATGTTCGATGCCCTCCCGTGCCAGGATACCCTCTTGATAATAATGTTTGCGCTCGACCATCTCGGTCACCAGGTCGGCGCGGGCCACGATGCCCTCGGGCGCATACCGCCCGGTGAGCACCATCTCGGTGGTGGCCGGTTTGCGGGCGAGCAGTTCGAGCACCGCCGCCTCGGGCAACAGGCCCCAGGCCACCGCCGGCAGCACCTCATCGAGGATGATCAGATCAGCGTTGCCGTGCATCGCGGCCGCTGCTGCTGCCAACGCCTGTCGTGCCGCGTCGCAATCTTCGGGCCGTGGATGGTGCGGCTCGACGTGGTCGGGCCGCCCGAACTGCTGCAGGCGCACGCCGGGCAACAGGCCGACCGTCGCCAGTTCACCGTAATCGGGGTCGGCCTTCATGAACTGCACGATTTCGACGCGTAGCCCCTTGCCGCTCGCGCGCATGGCAAGCCCCAGGGCGGCGGTCGTCTTGCCCTTGCCGTTGCCGGTGTAGACCTGTATGAAACCTTGTTGCAGCATGCTTTTGGTTAGCGCAAACCGTGATGAATTCCGACTATAACACAGCCATCGGAGCAAGGCAAACGGTGCGGTGCGGGCGACACGTGCCATTTCGCCAAACCGGTCGAGGCGCCTTGAACCGCCTGATTTCCGCCTGCTATAATCGAGCATGCACAGGAGTTTCTTCACCCCAATGAAAGACTGCCTCATTTCAGATACCGCTCCGCACATCGAGGCGATGCGCATCTCGATGTTGCGAGAAGCCGGGTTCACCCGGCGCGCCGGCAGAGCGCTGTCGCTGTCGCGGAGCGTCGCGCTTCTCTCGCTTGCCGCCGTTCGTAAGGCCAACCCCGGCCTGACCGAGTCGGAAGTGGGCCTGCGCTTTGTCGAGCTGCACTACGGCAAAGACCTGGCCGAGCGCCTGCGCGCGTATCTGCACGGCCGGCAGGTCTGAGCTCTCGATGATTGTTCCCGACCTCTGGCAGGCTTTGCACCCGGTCATTGCCGCTTTTCGAGAACTCGGCATCGACTACTACATCGGGGGTTCGGTCGCCAGTTCGGCGTATGGAATCGCCCGTTCTACGCTGGACGTCGATGTTATTGCCGATCTTCGCGAGACCCATATCGACACACTGGTGAGCAGGCTTCAGACCGATTACTACATTGATTCTCGGATGATCCACCGCGCAGTGGCGACGAAAACGACGTTCAACGTCATTCATCTCGCCACCATGATCAAGGTCGATGTGTTCGTCCTCAAGGTCTCCGCGTATGACCAAACGGCGTTTCAGCGCCGCCGCACCGATTCTCTGGTCGAAGAAACAGCGTCGCTTATCAGCTTCGCTGCTCCCGAGGATGTGATCTTGCACAAGCTCGGTTGGTATCGGTTGGGTGGTGAAGTGTCAGACCGCCAGTGGTGTGATGTGCTCGGCGTCTTGCAAGTGCAACGGGGCGCCCTCGATATGGACTATCTGCGGACCTGGGCCGAGCGCCTCGGCGTGTCGGACCTTCTTCAGCGCGCGTTGAGTTCCGTTCCGCCGTCATCGGTGGGATGACAGGATTACGGCCGAGCGGCGGCGAATAACGCACCGGTGTTGGGGCGTTCGTACCCGCCACCACCGATCAAGCCCGGCCCTCACGCCACCTGGTAGATGATCGGCCGATAACGTGGTTTCGGGATCGGTTTCCGGTTCTCACGCGCAGCGGCCAACCATGCTTCCTTCGCTTTAAGCACCTCGCGCAGCGCCACCTGAGGTGTCTTGCCGAACGCAGAGCAGTGCTTCAGATCCGGAATGTCGGCGATGTAGCCGTCGTCTTCCTCGCGGGAGAAGACGTTGATGTGATAGTCCTTCATGAAAAATCTTCCAGCAACTCGGGTATCTTCGGATGTTTGAGAATGTGGGACATAAATTGGGTGAATTGGGTGACATGATACGGGTGAATTGGGTGACATGATACGTATTTCCAAAAATGGGCAACAATGCGTCATGTCGCCGAACGGGCCGGGGCGCATTGAACCGGCCGATCTCATGAATCGGTGAAAACTCGCGTCCTCTGCGATGCCTCAGCCTGCCCGCGCGCGTTTGCCGCGTATGGCTCCACGCGCCGACTTCTTGGCAAGGTCGATCAACGACCTCAGCGCTTCATTGACCGCTTCGTCGGTCGCAAAGACCTTTGCCACGTCAGGGCTAAGAAGCACGAGATTCGTGCCGTCGCGGTAAGCGACTAGATGCTTGCCACGAACCCCTTTGCCGAGCACAACGCGATCGTACCGAGGACGCATGTCGCCGCTATTGTCAGCCGTCTTCATATATTCGCCTTTCGGCGCGCTCCATGAGTCGCGCATTGATGATTCGTGTCCGATCTCTGCGATAACTTTCCAGTTGTGCCTGATCGCTGGCAGCCGAACCGTTACGCCACCGGGTAGATGATCGGCCGATATCGTGGTTTCGGAATCGGTTTCCGATTTTCGCGCGCAGCGGCCAACCACGCTTCCTTCGCCTTCAGCACCTCTCGCAGCGCCACCTGAGGTGTCTTGCCGAACGCAGAGCAGTGCGCCCCTACCCCGCCTTGGTGTCCGATCCTGATTTTGGCATTGCGACCGACTCGAGGTAGAGCGTGTCCGGGCAGAAGTCTTGTTCGTGCGGCCATGCGACGCTGCCAAACATCACGGTGACGCGTCGGAAGTAACCGATGTCGGCCAGTTCCCGAAACACGCCCTCGTGCAGATAGGGCTTGCAGTCGAAAACACGTGTCTCACCGTTGGCGAACCCGAGAACAAGTGTGAAATCATCGTCGGGCGTGACGGAGACTACGCGTGGATTCATCAGATCACTTCAATGGATCGATCTTGTATAACGGTTCACCGCGGCATGCCAGATCCCAATCTGCCATCAGTTCATCGCGGTGGATTTCAATCCAGGCTTGCACCAATCGAGTCTTCGACCCAGCCAGGACGCCTTCGAGAATTTCTCCCTCGGGGATTGCGAATACTGCTTCATGATCTTGGTAACGGACATGAACATGAGGACGATGGTGTCGCTGGTTGTCCTTGAAATACATCGAAACGATGATTCCGTAAAACATCGAGATGACTGGCACGGTCGTTCTCCATGGGCGAAGCCTGGTTGTTCTGAGGCGATCCAAAACCAGCTTACCACGCAGCGACAGCTTGTGCCAGGGATCGTCGGTTCTCGGCCGTGTCGTTACTCTCTCGGAGTGAGTCGGACCGGACCAAACCCAGATCGTGGATTGCCCATTGATGAAAATGGCCGGGGCCCGTGCGGGCCCCGGCCGGGAATACGTCGTAAATACGAGTGCGTTACTGAATCTTCCGCACCTGGATGAACATGTCCTTCACGCCCAGACCAACCACCTTGACCACGTAGATCGTGGCATCGATGGTGTTGTCGACATTGCGGAACATATAGACGTGATCGACCGCCGGTGTCATCTGCGAGGTCTGGTTCCAACCGCTGGCCGGCGGTACCGCGGTGGCGAAGTCGGCACCGCTCAGGTCGGCGATCTCGAGCGTGCGCAGGGGGTTGATAATCCAGTCGGCGCCAACCATCTTGATGTCGTAGTTGTCGCCGCTGGGATTCACGCGTGCCAGGGTGGCGAAGTTGAAGCAGGTGGCGAAATCGGTGTGCAGGTAGTAGCCGTTGGAAGGCCAGACGGGCGGGGTCACTTTGACGATTGGCTCTATCTCAGCATCACTACCGGTCACAGCTGTCGGCTTGACCAAGAAGAAGTCATCCCGCGAAAAAGTGCCTTCGATGAAGTGACGCCAGACGACGTAACTTTGGCCGGCAACCAATCCACCGGCGGAAGACCATCCGGAAGGAGGTGATGCCTCGTTCGCGTATCCAGCCCAGTTGGCCAACGGAACTCCGGACGTTGTCGTCAGTTTGCGCTGGAAAATGTAGTAGCCACGTGCCGTGGCGGTCGAATCGTTGCTGGCAATCCAGAGATACTTCTCAGTGCCATTTATGAAACTCGCTGGCGTTCGGATACCATCGACATATCTTGTCAACTGGAGTCGGTCGAAGTCGATGGCAGTTGGCCAAGCGTAGTCGTCGGTTGTCCCCACGTACCACGGTTCGGTTGGGACGGAGGCCGATACATAGCGAATGCGTAGCTGAGCCGTAGTCGTTGTTGCCGAAACGAGCTCGATCAAGTAGAACGCGTTGTTGGGACTCCGTAACCACACCCATTCCCCCGTGTGAATGGTCGCCCCATATGGATGCGTACTTTGCCCAACGTAACCGGTCCGCGGAGGTTGTGCTGTCGCTGGATCTGTTCCGGCAGAGACGAGCTGACGCGACAGAGCACCACTGGCGCGGCCGTAATATGGGGTGATTTCCACGCTTCCTGCGGCAAAGTACCGAACATTGAACGAATACTGTGCCGCATCGGTTTCCGTCGACGCCTTCGGCGTCATTGTCATCAAATCATACCGATCCGCATCGACCGTGAACGTCTGCGTCCGCACTACCGACGGGTCGTAACTGGCCTTGAAAGTCACTGCCGCCGACCACGGGCTCGTGCTGGTCGACGTGCCCTTGTTGTCGCGGTGGCGCACATGCACAAAGTATTGCGTCTTGAACGTCAGCGCTGTCTTGCCCACTGAAGCGTTCTTGAACTGGCCGTTGGTCGTGTCGACCTTGATCGTCGTCGTCGCCGCATTCACCGACCCCGACCAGACGACGCTGGTCGACGTGAACAGATTGTCGGTGGCGATCTCAGCATCGACGCCCCCCATCGCATCACCGGCGTTGGCGTCGCGGAACTCGGAGGTCTTGATCACCAGGTTGACCTCGGCGTTCGCATTCGCCACGCTCGGGAACAACACAAACGGCGTCGCCGGCGGCGCATTCGGCTCGACCGCCGTCGAGAAGCCGCTCAGCGCCGACCACTCGCTCGGCAGACGCGCATTGTCAAAGTAACGCACCCGGGCGTAATACGTTGTATCACCGGCCAACCGGAAGTGACCCAGGCGCGTGCCCATGAACTTGCCATTCGCCGCGCTGACCTCGATCGAGGCCGCCGCCGGCGCCGTGCCGGTTGCGGGGGTCACCACCGAACCCGCCCACACGATGGCAGCGGCGTTGACCGCCGACGTGGTGTAGATCTCGAACTCGGCCTTCTTCCAGGTGTCGCCGGTGTTCAAATCGCTGAAATCCGAAGCCGTCAGGGTCGGATTCAGCGCCTGGCTGGTCGCATTGGCCGCCGGCGCTGCGATCGTCGGCGTGTTCGGCGCCTTGGGCGCTTCGGCCGCAGCCTCGGGCACCGCCGAGACAACGCCCGACGGAGCCGACTCGGTGCCGTTGATCAGCGCGGTTAC
>CAZADH010000022.1:0-35910 GCA_964483805.1 uncultured bacterium | reverse complement strand
AATGGTGTGTCCCGTTGCCTGTCGGGCCGCTTGATCGGTCGTTACCATCAGGGTGCGGTGGTCGATGCTTCGCACCACCAGGTTGTGCACAGTCAGTACGGTCTCGAAGGCGCGACGATACGACATCTGATGCAGGAGCATGTCGACCGGCCGGTCCTTGATGGTTTCGATCGATCGATCCATGACGACGTTGACGCCACCCATTTGCCCGAGGGCACGTAGAACGTCGGCCAGTGCGAGTCCACGCAAATCGGCATTGCGCACCTGGTCCTGATCCGAGAAGGCGAGCAGGGGGTTGTTCGCTTTCGAAATCCAGATTTCTCCATCTTCGAGGGTCAGCACTGCATTGAGTCGACCGGCGACGAGTCGCATGGCCGATACCGCATCGGTGGCCAGTGCCGAGACATCGACATAGGCATCGAGTGGATCCCGGAAGTGTGCGGTCATACCGGTCTGATGGGCCAGTTCTCGCAGCAGGGTTGTGGCGTCGGCGCCCTTGACGTCGAGGTTCACGGGGGCCGAACGCGGGCGCCGCATTGGTTCCGGAGCGATCGGCGCGTAAGGAGTGCGCCCCTCGAGAGCTTGGGCCGGACCCGCCAGATCGTCTTGCGAAGCGGTCATGAAGTCGATGGCAAGCCCCTTCGCGGTGGGCGTGAGCCGTGGCCGGTGCAGTTCACGCAGGAAGAACGTCGCCCGCACGACCGGCGGAACCGTGGACAATTGTGACAAGCGCGCGATACGCACCGGGCCACTCTCGAACGGGGTGACCATCGGGCTGACGTCCATGCGGGCGCCGAGGATGTCGACATACGCCAGCGGAATCCCCACCTCGCGACGCAGTTCGCCACGAACGTCACCGGCAAATGACAGCAGAACCCGCCCCGTTTTCGGGGGCAGACCCGTGCCGGTTGCCTCGGGCGCGTAGTCCATGCGCAGAAACCGCTGTGCGGCGACGGTTGAAACGGAGGTTTGGTCGGCAGCAAACGCACAGGGGATCAAACCCATCGCCAGCAACACGATCGCTGCGAAGACCCAGTTCGTCGCGACCCGACCTGTCACTGGTCGCGGCTGGCCCGGTGCCGTGGCGCGGGGCGACACCGACACGCCGGTGCAGGACAAAGCCGTGGAATCGTCAGGCATGGCGCCTGTTTGCGAAATCCACTGTGCCGTTGCACGGACTCGGGTCCGGTCTGTTTTTTTCCGATCGTGCATATTTTTTTGTTTGCCCCGTCTTCATGTTTCGGCGTTCGCATACCGAGACATTAGATGGTGGGATTAAATTGTGACGATCGAGTATCCTGAAAAAGGGTCTCGCAAGCCGCACGAAATCCCGCTTCATCGGGCCGTATCACGGTGCGCGTCAAATGGAGAGCATTGAAGCATGGCGAAGATTCTGGCTACCCGGTTGCTCCGGCGCCCCCTCGACGTTCTTCTGGTCGAACGCAATCTGCTCGACCAGGCGACCGTGGCAGCGATTCTCGAGCAAGCGCAAAAAGAGGGGCTTCCCCTCGACGAACTTCTTCTGCGCGAATGCCCCGACCTCGACGAGAAGGCGTTCTATCCCGTCCTCGCTGAGGCCAACGGCCTGCCGTATTCGGACCTTCCTGCATTCGAACCACCGGCCGGCCTCCCCTCGACGATTCCTGCTCTGCTCATGCGCTACGGTGCCCTGCCCACCGCCTTTGTCGATGGGGTGCTGACGGTCGCATTCAGTCGACCGTCTCTCATGGCCGAACTCGAACAACAGGTGGCCGGTGCAGGCCTTTCCGTGCGCTTCGTCGTGGCCCGCCCCGTGCGGATCACCGAGTGCCGGGCGATCGTTGCTCCGGCCGCCGCCGCACCGGCCCTCTCCGTGCCGCCGGCCGCGACCGTTTCGCGGGTCGGCAAGCCGCCATTGGCCGGGGGAACGGTCAGTCTGGGTGTTTCGCCCGACAACAGTTCGGCCATGCGCGATCCGGCCAAGCCCGTTGCCGCGTTTCGGCAGGTGCTGACCCAACGCGGAGCGTCGGGCGAGGAATCCGCCGAGGAAGAAGACACGACGAGCGAAGAAGCGTCTCTGCTTGCCGATCTGGCGTCTTCGCTCGGCCAACAACGGCCCGTCGAAGAGAGACAGACGAAGGTCATCGATATTTCCGACACGGCAGACCAGCCGCCGGTGGTGAAGTTGGTCAACCAAATGTTGTCGTTGGCGGTGAAACAACGCGTGAGCGATATCCACATCGAGTCGCTCGAGAACGGTGCGCGTGTGCGGTTCCGCATCGACGGGGTACTCGTCACCCGCCTCGAGTTGCAGCGCAACGCGGCGTCGGCCTTCATCTCGCGCGTCATGGTTATGGCCGGCCTCGACATCACGGAACGGGTGCTCCCGCAAGACGGGAGTTTCAAGGTCCGTCACGAGGGCAACGACGTCGAGTTCCGTATCGCCTCCGTGCCAGGAACGTACGATCAGTATCTGACGCTGCGCATGCTGCTGGGCAGCAAGGGCCAGGCGCTTGGGCTCGAGAGCGTCGGATTCAACGGCGAAGAGCGGGCCGTCATCGAGAAGCAGATCATGGAACCCCACGGCATGATCCTTGTTTCGGGTCCCACCGGGTCCGGAAAATCCACCACCCTGTATGCGATTCTCGAGGCGATGGCCGGTCCGGGCGACAAGCTCATCACCATCGAGGATCCGATCGAACGGCACCTCGAGAACGTGCAACAGATCCAGGTTCGCATCAATCGCAAGGATCCCGAACGATCGTTGACGTTCGCTCGCGGCCTGCGTTCGATCCTGCGCCTCGATCCCGATGTGATCATGGTCGGTGAAATCCGCGACAAGGAGACGGCCGACATCGGCATCCAGGCAAGCATGACCGGTCATCTGGTGTTGTCGTCGGTCCATGCCAACTCCTCGGTCGAGACCCTTCGGCGCATGTTCAACATGGGTGTCGACGCCTATCTTATGGTGTCGTCGTTGAACCTGGTCGTCGCGCAACGCCTGGTGCGGCGTCTGTGCTCCGCCTGTCGAGTCGCCCAGGCGCCGACTGCTGCTGAGGCCAGGTTGTTGCCTGGTGAAACGCCGGCGACAATCTTCCATGCCCAGGGGTGCCCGCGTTGTAACGCGGGTTACCAGGGACGCGTGGCCCTGTTCGAGTTTCTCGTGCTCGAGGAGAGCCTGCGCGATCAATTCGAAGACGGCAGGGTGAGCGAGTTCATTGCCCGCGCTCGGGCCGCACGGCGGCGCTCGCTGCTCGACTGTGGTCTGGCCCGTATAGCGGCTGGCGACACCGATTTCTCAGAATTGGAGCGTGTTTGCGGGCCATGTCGCTGATCGACCGTGTCACCGAAATCGGCCTTTCCCTGGTCACGCCCGACGTCGTCGAGTTCGGCACCCGCTTCTGGCGCCGGATGCGTGGCCAGGTCGCCAATGGTCGGTGGACACTCACTGAACTCAACGCCGTTCCGGCGCTGAATCTCATCGACTGGCAATCCCCCGACGCTGCAAGGGTGATCCCTGACGCGGTCGCCTTTGGCAGGGCACTTCAACTACTCATGGCGCCGCGACGTGTGGCGGGCAGCTATATTGCAGCACTGGTACCGGATCAGGCATTCCATGTCGGAGTCCTCTCGGCGCTACCCCTGCGCAACAATCCGCTGGCGGTGCTCGAGCGGGAGATTCAATCCTCGGCGTCGAAACCCCTGAAAGAATACCAGTATACCTACGAAATCGGTCCCCAGAGAGGCGCCAAGAGCAACGCGCTGTTCTGTGCGATGCTGCGTTACGTCATCGAGGCATTTCTGGACCAACTCGATGTGCACGATCTGATTCCGCTGTCGATAGAACCGTCGTTTGTCGCCCTCGCCAGCATCTTTCGCAGCGTCGACGGCGAAGCCTCCCCGCATCCCGCGGTTTGGGTCCACATCGGCCATCGGCACACGTGTGTCGGGGTCTTGCTCTCCGGCGGGGTGCGGCGCATGCAGATGCTGCCTGTCGGTGGGGCAAATCTAGTGAGTGCGTTGATGACCGGTCTGAATCTGACGGCCGAGCGGGCCGAGGCCATGCTTGGTACCGAGGAGATTCTGCTCGCAGAACCGACCAGTGATGCGCAACAGCAGATACCGGCGTATCAGGCGATCGAACCCATCCTGGCCGACATGTTGAACCGTATTTACGGTGTATTGCAGCAACATGCAGCCGAGTTCCCTCAAGAAGGGGCATTCCGGCGCATGCTGCTCTGTGGCGGTGGTTGCGCTCCGAGGAATCTCGAGACCCTGGTTGCGGCCAATCTGGGGTTGCCGGTGGTGCGCCTCGGCAGTCTGCTCAACGTCGTCGCGCCCGGAGGGCGGACACTGGCGGCGCCGGGAATGGTGGGGTTGGAACCCGCGCTTGGCGCCCTTCTGCAGAAACCCTGGCGCCATGATCGCCAGGATCGGTTGGTGGCCTGATGGCCAGCAGTTTCGAGTTCCTGGCCCGCGATCGGCGGCGTCTGGCCATGCCCCGGACACTGATCGGTGTCGTCATTGCCTCAATACTACTGCTCGGTTACGTCACCTGGTATCTTCGCGGCGCCACCCAGAGGGCAATCGAGGACGTCACCGTCGAGACGCGTCAACTCACCGAGCTGCGGCAGAACCTTGCCGCGTCGGCAACGGCGATCCTGCCGTCGCCGAGATTGGTTGATGCACTGCAGTCGGACATTACGAGGCACAACGAGGCATTCAATGGTCCGCGAACGCAGTGGGCCAAACTGCTGCAGCGGCTCAAGCGGGTCCTTCCCGACCAGGCGGTGATCGTTCGCTGTGTGAATGCGCGCACGGGCACACCGGTGTTCGGTCCCGACGATCTCGATGTCAAATTGCTCCTTCTCGTCGAGACCATGCCGTTGGCCAACGATCTTTATCAGCGTTTTTCCGACGACCCGGCGTTCAAATCGCTGAGCTTCAACCCCGGCGAAGACCAGGTCTTTCAGAGGCGCAAGGGTGTTGCCGTTGACGTGTCTTTTCATTTCGATGGGGCGGTGATGTAATGGCGATGCCACGAAGAACTCGTGCCGCGCTCGCGCTGATCGTCTGCTCGCTGGCATTGTTGCTGGTAATTGGCGGCATGGGTTGGCTCATTCCCAACCGGATGGCCGCCTTGCAGGCGATTCTCTCTCAACGCGATAAGCTGAGGGCGGAGCGCGAAGCCGAGACACTTCACCGCGATCGGTTGGCCGAGTTGCGTCGAGGGGCCCAAGATGTGGCTGACATGTTGGCACGGCGGCGCAAAGATCTGGAAATGGCGAGCTTCACGCCGCGCACCGAGGCGCAGATTCCCGCCTTCGTGGCGGACCTCCAGATTGTGTTTAATGTCCCTGGGCTTCGTCTGGTGACCATGTCGTACAAACCACGCACCATGACGGCCGGTTTCGTCACGTTGCCGTTTTCAGCGCGTTTCGAGGCCACATTCGCCGCTTTCCACCAGGTTCTTGCCAGCATTGAAACCTCGAAAACCGCACTGAGGATCGTTGGCCTCGAGTTGCTCAGCCTCAACAACGCGCAGGGCCTCATCGAGTTTCGCATCGACGCCAATGCGCGATTCAAGGCGGGAGCGTGACGTTGTCATGAACGAGTGGTTCAAGAATAACCGCCGGCCGGCGATAGGCATCATCCTTCTGAGTGTTCTGGGCATTGCCAATATCATCGTCCGGTTCCTTGGCTATGGCTCTGTTGGGACCGCGTCTCCAGGCCCCGGGGCAGGCCCCGCCGGCATTCCTCCCCTGGTCGCAGGAGGCGAGCAGACCATTGAAGTCACCGCGTCGGCGCAGACCCTCGACAACGGCCTGGCCACCTTGAAGGCGATGCATGACCGTCTTGGTAAATTGCCGGCGGTCCAGCGTTTGCCCGGGGGTTCGGAGACGATCGCCATCGATGAGCGCAACCTGTTTTCGTGGGCCACCGAGACACAAGTGGTGCAGGCCTCGGCCACGCCAGGGATGATCGAACCTGCATTGTTGGGTGTCGGCGTGGCCCGGGGGCGCACCACCGCCCTGATCCAGGTAGGTCCATCGGCCGTACTGTTGCGCGAAGGCGATGCGGTGGTCGGTCTGCCGTTCATGCTAACGGCCGTGGCCACCGGTTCAGCGACCATCACCTACGGCGATGGCCGGAAAGTGTCGATTTTTCCGCCACGCTTCGAAACCGATCGACTCAATCGGATCATTCGGATTCTGCAGGGGCATCAGTCCGTGGTGTTTTATCCGTATCGCCTTGCGAGTGGGAGCGCCGCTGCCGCTCAGGTCGCGTCATCGCCCGTTGGCCCAAACAGGACATGATCATCGTGCCGGGTGAATCGGTGGTGGGGCCTCTGTGAAACGCTTTCGCGTCAAATTTCGTGCCGTAACCGGCGAGTATGAGTTCATCGAGATTGATGCTGCGTCGGCCGAAGAGGCCGATGGCATCGCGCGTTTCAAGGGGTTGTGGCCCGAAGAGATCCATGAAGTCGAAGCATCGTCATCGATCGATTGGGCTGCCCTGTGGCCTTTCGGCGGCGTTTCGCGGACCCAGTTGTTTCACTTTACCCGCTTGTTTGCAACGTTGACCCGTGCCGGCATTCCGATTCTGGAGACGCTCGAACTTCTCATGAGTCGTGAAGAAGATGGCGCGCTCAAAGAGTGTCTCGCCAACATCGTGGCGATGATCAAAGGTGGCAGCGGTTTGCACCAGGCCTTCTCGGATCATCCCAAGGTTTTCGACAAGACCTATCTCAACCTCGTGAAAGTGGGCGAGGACTCGGGCGAACTGTACCAAGTCCTCGAACGCCTGGCCAACTTGATCGATCGACAGTTGCGGTTGCGCCGCATGATTCGCAAAGCTCTTGCTTATCCGCTGTTCGTGCTGGGAGTTTCCGGCATCGTCACCTGGGGGATTCTCACCTTCATCGTTCCCCGGTTTCGGGATATCTACAGTCGGTTCGGCGTCGAGTTGCCGGACATTACCCAGTTCGTTCTGGCCATGAGCGACCTGATGGTGAATTCCGCCGGCAAGGTCATTATTGCTCTTGTATTGACATTTGTTGTCTTCCAGTTGTTGTTGCGGACCGATTTTGGTCGGCGCATGTACGACTATCTGATGCTGAGCCTGCCAGTGTTCGGCACGATGAATCACAACTATGAGATCGCGCAATTCGCCAAAGCGTTTTCGATTCTGGCGCACAGTGGTGTCACCGTGTTGGCAGCCATGGACGTGTTGATTCCCGGCGTGGGCCGTGTTCAGGTTCGCGAGGCGCTGGCGGCGGCCGAAGCCGACATTCGCTCGGGACGGCCGGTCGGCGAAAGCTTTGCTGCCCGTGACCCGTGGTTGCCTGAATTGTTCAACAAAATGGTGAGTGTCGGCGAACGGACCGGCAATTTGTCCGAAATGCTCGATCACGTGGCCGAGTTCTACGAAGAAGAGTTCAACAACAACGTGGAGGCGATGGCTTCACTCATTGAGCCAATGCTGATGGTGTTCCTCGGGGTCATCATCGGGGGCATTGTGGTGGCGCTCTATCTACCGATCTTCAGTCTGGCAAAGCTGTTCACGAAACGCTGACAACCGCGTTGGCCTACCAGTCGCAATAGCGAACCCCGTTCGTTCCGGTTCCGGGGACGAAGACTGTGCCGTTGACGGCGGTAGCGACATCCGGGCAACGAAAGGCGATGATTCGCGATGCATCCGGTAGTCCTTCATCGGGTTGGCAAATCGGCGTCCATCGATCTTCTGCCGAACCGATCGTCCGACTGGCAATCTGCCACTGCGTGCTGGCCACCAGAGGGTTGAGCGGAAGCCGCCGCAGATAAGGCAACCCATCCGTACTGCTGGTCGTTGTCATGAGGGCCGCGAGATTCGTTGGTCCCGTGCCGGTCTCGCTGCGGTAGCGCGAAAGTGCCCGTCGTACCTCGTCGAGCGCCACGTGTAGCCGGCTCTCGCGTTCCCGTTGCGCGGCCACATCGGTGGGAGCCGTTGCGACCACCAACAGAATGGCGACCAACGCCAGCGAGATCACGACCTCGAACAACGTGAACCCGCGTGACCCTGCGTTGAGACACGCTTGTTCTGGCCTTTTCCGGAACTCGTTCACCCTTTCGTCACCAAAACAAGAAACGCGCCCGCTGTTGCCAGCGGGCGCGTTGATAGAACAGAATAAAAGGCGGGAATTACAGGATCGGAGTGAATGATGCGGAGTGCCCTGCCGTTCCGTCGGGGCGCAGGTCGAAGGTATCCCGACCGTCCTCGGCGTGAGGGACCAGCGTGTTGTCCGTGTTGTCGATGAACTCTACGGTCGCTCCCGGGGTCGTGATGGCATAGTTGTGGATGAAACGATAGATCGTGGCCGACAGGCGACGGCGTTCCGTGAACGCACCGGCGGGAACGGCTCCCGTCGTGTCTTTAACCTGAATCCAGGTGTTGAATGCGCCGGCCGGCCAGGTGGTCTCGTCGATCTTGCGGCTGAACACCAGTTCCACGGTGTCTGAGCCGAGAGCCTTCGCGCTCGAGATCATGAACGGCGGTTTCCAGGTCACCAACAGGTCATCGATCAGCGGTGTGCGCGAAGCGATGGCCACGGCTGTCGTATCAAGCGCCGAGTTGGGGCCGCGCGACAAGATGACACCGTGGGTGGCGCTGAAGAAATAATCATTGCCCCAAGGATCGCGGGGGAGCATCTGCGTCGGTGTCGCCCGGAAGTCCTGCATGTATTTGCCGATCAGACCCCGCGTGTCGCTCGACACCTTCCACATGGTGTCTTCCATTTGGTCATACGTCTGCAGCGCCTTCTGGTAGCTGTTCAAATCGGCCTGCGCCGCCGTGATCTTCGAGCGAGCAACATAGTCTTGATAAAACGGCAGAGCCAGAGCGATCAACACCGCGATGATGGCAACAACGATGAGCAGTTCGAGTAGCGTAAAACCGGTTCGTTTCGTATTCATTCAGGTAACCTCCACGATTCGTGTCGACATTGCATATGCACACTGCGACCCAACATTCCCCAGAAACACCAGCAAAAAGGACTCGCCGGCCTGGACCCCTTGGTGACGATGACTCTCTTTTTGTCTGATCGACTCCTTTTCTGTCTGGGATCGACCCGCATCCGCAGACACCAGCGCCTGCGGCCAATGCTCTGGAACCTCAGACATTGGCGCTCAGCCCACGAAACAGGCGACTGTGCCGCCGAGCTCACCGTTTACTGCCGATTGCAACAAACGTACGGCACAGACCGCAAAGTTTGCACGCAATCTCTAAGTTAAATATATTCTGTGTCATGACCTGTCGCAAGGGAAATCTATTGCTCGGTCTGGTGATCGTCTTCGCTGTCTTGATCCTCCAGGCCGGGCTTGGAGTCATGGAACGCGGAACGCTTGTCAATCGCGAGAAAGAGCACCGGTTGAAATCAGCACTCGATGATGCGCGCATGGCCATCGATCAGTTTCGCCGCGACCACGGGACGAGCACCACCGGACGACGCGAACTGCTCGAAGCCACGCTCGACCAGGGGTCGGCTCTCGAGGTTCTTACACTGCTCGCTTCCGACGGCTATATGGCGCACAACTGCGTCAGGGAGGTTGGTTCATGGCGGCTGGTGCGCAATCAACTGCGTAATCCGAGCTTTGAGGTCGACACCGGGGTCCGGTATCCCGCGGTGGCTGTGGGCGCGGGGTGGTGGCAGGGAAACTTCACGTCGGGCGATGGGATCCCGGACGGGTGGCAATCAACGGCGAACGGTGTCGAGCAATACGTGACGGCGTCCGCAAGTCAATATCCCGCGTCCTTTGTGGTCAGCTTTTGGGCCAGGGTGGCATCGCCGGACGTCATGCTTGCCTGTGATTACGACCTGCCCGATGGGATAGGTACCGACATTCCGGCATCGGCGGCTGTGAGTGCTACGCAGTGGCGAAGGCACTACCGATCGTTCGAATTGCCGGCGACGGCTGCCGTCAGAATCCGATTTCATTGGGTCACCGCGAGTCCTGGGGTCGTTGGCGAGATCGACGGCGTCATGCTCGAGCACTGGGAGATGCCGGTCGGCGGAGCAATGAGCGGGTGCGTCCCGCTACCCTCGGCCTGGACGGCGAGTGTCACCGTTGCCTGCGCGCTCGCGTCGCCCACCCAACAGGTGCGTCTGTTCGATCACCTCATCGGTCCATCGGGGGGCCCACCCAGGAAAACGTGGTGGACGCAGTGGTAGGTTGTTCTACTCGCCGGTGAAGAGCAATCGTGAACCCGTTGCCGGGCGCACCATGTCGCCGGGGTCGGCCCCGAACTTGTTCTGACCCTGGTACTCGTCGAAAGTATCGCTCGGATAACCGCCGCTCACCCGCGTGGCGGTCGCGATGCTCGGGAAAACCGCGAAGTAGATCGATTGCGCCGTGGCAGTCATCGTGGCCCCGACAGCATTCACGAATGCCATTGTGACCACGCGCGGTCCCGTGGCGTCATCAAGACTCCACGGCACATGCCAGGTGGCCACCTGAGGGTCGATCGGTGGCCGGTCGAAAACCGTCCAGGGCGCCGCGCCGGTATTGCTGACACAGGCCGATGCGACTGCCAGATCGTTGGCGATGTTCAGGGTTACCGACGTCGTTGCGGTCGATTGATCACCGGAGTTGATCGTGAAGGCCTGTTCGGTGCGGGCGGTGCCAACGCAACCGGCGGCCAGCAGCACCATCAGGACCCCGACCGCCCCACGCATGCCTGCTCGCGGTCCAGTGCGCGTTTTTGGGGGGCGTCCCGCAGTCGGATTCGCCCTTCGGATTGCCGATGAGGAGGCCGGCCGGCAGGTTTTAATCATCGCGCGGACGCCGGGGGTTCTCCCACGGACGGTACGGGCCGATCATTTCGCGGATCAGATCCTCGCGCTGCCCCTGCAACATTGGGCTGTCGCTGTCAGGCTGCAGCTCGAGCCGGTCGAGTGGGGGCGTCCAGGTTGCGACCGGCACGGGTATACGCAGAACCTCATCGGGACCGAAGAACACTCGCCCGGTGATGGGACGCCTTTGCGCGCCGACAGTGGCGGCGGTCGGCGACCCTGTCGACGCGTCGCGTCTCTCCCGCTCGTGGTTTGTCCCGCCCAGCGTGAATCGGCCGTAGGCGTTGGGCCACTTCCGATCGAAAACCAGTGACGGTGCGGTGGCGATCGACTCGTCGGCGACAATGTCATAACCATGGTTGCGACGGACGATCCGCGGTTCGGAGGCCGTCGCGTCAATGAGGAAACGCTGGCGCGACAGTGCCGCCAGTGCCGCCGACACCGGGATCCTCTCGCCGCAGGCATCCACCGCGCCGCGTACGCGGAGTGCGGGGCGGAGCTCCGCGGCATCCTGCGAGGCGAACGCACCAGTGTGGATTCCCAGGGCGACGGCCGCCATAAGAAAGCAGCCGATCGGGCGAGAGCCCAATCGACTGCTTGGGATCGACGGCGGCACCCCGGTGCGAGCAAGCCGCTGCGTGGGCATCAGTTTCCGAACACCAACTTGTCGAACGGCGGGAGCTTCGCGTACTTGCCCATGATGTCGGCCTGGTTCGCACAAACAAAACTTGTCGAAATCTTGCCCTTCTTCAGTCGGAACTTGGTGAGGTCGTAGCCGCTGGCGGCATTGCGCTCGAGGAAGAACTTGCCCTCGACCGGTTCGCCGGCTTGAATGCGCACCTCGATCTCGGCCGACTTGCCGTTTTTGCCCATGGCAAGGTTGATCTGAAACTGGCTCTGGTTGATCTGCATCGTCTTGACGGGTTTCGCGACCAGTTCACCGGAGAAGATCATGGGAAGAAGTTGCACCATGTCGGCGACTTGATCACGTTGGTCGGCCGGGAAGTCCTCGTTGAACCAGACATAGTTTTTGCGGGTGGTGGTGACGCTTGCGGCCTCCTGCTTGAAACACAGGTCCATGCGCATCGCATAGTATTTCTTCGCTTTTTCCGGGTGTGAGACGCAGGCATGAAAGACCACCCGGCGCTCTCCGCCTGGCATCGCGGTATCGAAGGTTGTGCCGCAGCCGAGATCTTTGAAGCCCTGCTTGACGCCCCCGCGGTATTGCGCATTGATCGAGAAGAAATGCCAGTTGCCGGCGGTCTGGGCACACGCCGTTCCCGACATCAGGACGATGGCGACGGTGGCTACCCAGAAAATCGAAGGTGTGACGTGTTGAGCGGTTGTCCGCCGAGAGATTGAAAGGGATGGCATGGTTGGGTCTGTCTCCTGTTCACTGTTTGGGTTCTGGCACTTGTGGGGCATTGAGTCATACCATCCAATCCTCTGGTCCGTCAATCGCTGGTGTGATTTGTCACGTTGCACCGCGGGTCGCGTTGGGCTAACCTGCCAGGGTCGGGAGTGGGTTGTTCGCACCCGTGAAAAACAGGAGGTGGCCTGTGGAAGTCATTCGTGAAGGCAAATGGATCTGTCCCAACTGCAATGTCAAGAACAAGGGCTCGCACGTGAAGTGCGAAGGTTGCGGTCAGGCGCGCGAGAACGTCCAGTTCATTTATGAAGAGGATGGCGCAGAGGTCACCGATGCGGCCGAAAAGTCGGCAGCTCTCGAGGGGCCTGATTGGGTGTGTGGGTTTTGCAACACAAGCAACCCCGCGAACTTGACGAGTTGCAAACAGTGTTCGGCGGGAGCCTCTGACGGCCAGAAGCGCGCGGTTCGTGAGTTGTCGGTGAACCAGAGCGCAGCGGCGGTGCCGCAACACCCGACGTCGGCCAACGTCGGATCGCCTACGGGGCAGGGGCCCCGCAAACCCGCCGGACCAATGCCGGTTTTCATGAAGGTCGGTTGTGCGGCGTTTGTGTTCGGATTCATGCTGTTGATCGGCCTGGCAATGTATACGTCGCAGGCCACAATGAGCGCAAAATCGGGGCGCTGGGAACGTGCCGTTGTCATCGAGGAGTACAAAACGGTGCGCAACAACTGCTGGCGCGATCAGCTTCCGTCGGGCGCACGCCTCGTCAGCCAGGCACAAAAGCAGCGCACCACCCGAAAAGTCCAAACCGGAACCAAAATGGTTTCCGAGGAGTACGAAGTTCAGGTCCAGGCGGGAACGAAGAAGGTCAAGACCGGCGTGACCGATCTTGGCAACGGCCGATTCAAGGAGAAATGGGAAGACCAGCCGGTGTACAAGACCGAAAAGCGAACAAGAAATGTCGAGAAGCCCGTCTATCGAGAAGATCCGGTGTACGACACGTGGGCCACATACGACATCGACCAATGGACGAAGGTCGACGAAAAGAAAGCCAGTGGCAGCGACGGCAATCCGCGGTGGCCGGAGACCGGACTGAAGCCGGCGACCGGTGTTCCGTCGATCGGACAGCAGCGTGAAGCTCTGCGCACCGAAAAATACTCGGTGGTCTTTGCCGATGCGAAGACCGGCAAGGAATACCCCCTCGAGAAGTTCAAGGGCAAGGAACTGACGAGTGCCGAGTTCGAATCCTATATGAAGCCGGGCTCACAGTGGGACATCGCGGTGACCGGTCTTGGCGGCATCGATTCGATCAAGCCGGCGGGAGCATTGGCAAAACCATAATCGACGCCCATCGTGCACGGCGAGGTTGGCTGCCATGGGGCAGGGCGCCTTGCAGCTCTCAAAGAAACACCCCCCGTTCCGGCGATGAAGCCGAAGCTGGGGGTGTATTCTTTTCACTGGAGAACGTTGGAGAAAAAACAAACCCGACCTGAACAACGGTCGGGCCAATGCTTAGGAGAATAACTCTCTTAAGTAACCGGTGGAGCAGAAGGGGCTCGAACCCTCGGCCTCGACAATGCGAATGTCGCGCTCTCCCAAGCTGAGCTACTGCCCCGAGAACCACCACGACGCAAGTTGTAGGATCAACGCACCGTGTAGCAACTTAACCTACCACAACCCCGGATCGATGTCAACGAAACCGCGCAGAGAAAAATCGGTACCGTGGCGGACCTGCGATGGCGACGTCGAACGGGAAGCGTAGGCGGCGTGGGGTACAACAAGGACCTGCGCTTCAGTAGCCGCTTTGCAAGCTCAACGGGCGTGAATGCCGGCGAAAAACCGCGATTGCCATTGACGACGCGCTGTATGTGTGTTAGTATGATAACCTGACTTCCCATCTCGACGCGGGTTTTGGCCAACCGAGGCGAGGTGGAGGCCACAAAATTGTTCGAGAAAGAGGTGTTCTAAGGTGCCGACCATCAACCAACTGGTGCGCAAGGCCCGGCGGGCGCCGAGGTACAAGTCGTCCTCGCCGGCTCTCGTTGAGTGTCCGCAGAAGCGCGGGGTGTGCACCGTGGTGAAGACCACGACCCCCAAGAAGCCGAACTCGGCGTTGCGCAAAATCGCGCGTGTGCGTCTGACCAACAAGATTGAAGTCACCGCCTACATTCCAGGCGTTGGCCACAATTTGCAGGAGCACTCGGTGGTTTTGATTCGCGGCGGCCGCGTCAAAGATCTGCCCGGCGTTCGCTACCACATCGTTCGTGGCACGCTCGACTGCGCCGGTGTCGTCAATCGTAAGCAAGCTCGCTCCAAATACGGCGCGAAGCGTCCCAAGAAGTAACCCAAGGCTAGGAGGGTAAGTCATGCCGCGACGTGGACACGTCAGCAAGCGCGAACTGCTTCCCGATCCGGTTTATAACAGCCGGTTGGTGACTCGGTTCATCAACAATCTCATGTACGGTGGCAAGCGCCAGACCGCAAGCCGCATTTTCTACGCTGCCTGCGAGAAGCTCAGCAAGAAGCACGGCAACGAGAGTCCGCTCGAGCTGTTCAAAAAGACCATCGATATGGCCCGGCCCATCGTCGAGTGCCGCAGCCGTCGCGTGGGTGGTGCCAACTACCAGGTTCCGATCGAAGTCAAACCCGATCGTGCGACCGCGCTGGCCTTCCGCTGGATCCTCACCTTCTCTCGCGCTCGCAAAGAGAAGACCATGGCCGATCGTCTGTCGTCCGAGTTGGGTGACATTCTGAAGAACGAAGGCGCGACCATGAAGAAGCGTGACGAAGTGCATCGCATGGCCGAGGCCAACAAGGCGTTCGCCCACTTCCGGGTTTGATATAATCAATAGATCGAGTCCGTCGAAAGAGTCGCAAGATGAGTCGTGAACGACAACTGAAAACCCGCAACATCGGCATCATGGCCCACATTGATGCCGGTAAGACCACGACCACCGAGCGCATCCTCTACTACACGGGCAAGAGTTACAAGATGGGCGAGGTTCACGAGGGCACCGCGGTCATGGACTGGATGGTCCAGGAACAGGAGCGCGGGATCACAATCACCAGCGCGTCGACGAAATGTCGCTGGCGCGATTATGACATCAACATTTTGGACACACCCGGGCACGTGGATTTTACTGTCGAGGTCGAGCGTTCTTTGCGCGTCCTCGACGGTGCGGTCGTGGTGTTCTGTGGGGTTGGTGGGGTGCAGCCGCAATCCGAGACGGTGTGGCGTCAGGCCAACAAATATCAGGTGCCGCGGGTTGCGTTCGTGAACAAAATGGATCGGCCGGGTGCTGACTTCCGGCGCGTGATCACCCAGATCAAAGAGCGCTTGGCGAGTCCGGCGTTGCCGATCCAGTTGCCAATCGGCTGTGAAGACACATTCGCTGGTCACATCGATCTGGTCGAGATGACGGCGCACATGTGGCGGCCGGGGCAGGATGGCGGTCACGGCGAGCACTACGAAGTGATGCCGATCCCGGCCGAGTTGCAGGCCGAAGCCAAAGCGGCGCATGACCTGATGCTCGAGACCCTGTCGGCGTACGACGATACGATCCTCGAGAATTATCTCGAGGGGCGGTCGACGCCGATTGAAGTCGTGAAACGGGTCATGCGTGAAGCAACGGTGAAAAACCGTGTCGTGCCGGTACTGTGCGGGGCCGCGTTCAAGAACAAGGGCGTGCAGGCGCTTCTCGATGCAGTGGTCGATTTTCTGCCGTCGCCGATCGATGTTCCGGCGGTGGTGGGTCTCGAACCCAAGAGCGGCGAGCAGGTGTTGCGCAGCCCCGATCCTGACGAACCCTTCAGCGCGTTGGTCTTCAAGATCATGACCGACCCGTACGTCGGCAAGCTCGTCTATCTTCGGGTCTATTCCGGCACTGCAAACAGCGGTGACCAGATGTTCAACTCGACCCGCGGAACGCGTGAGCGGCTCGGCCGGCTCCTGCAGATGCATGCCAATCAACGGGAAGACCTCAAGGTGATCCAGGCTGGCGACATCGTGGCTGCGGTAGGTTTGAAGAAAGTTGCCACCGGTGAGACGTTGTGCCTCGAGGCGAAACCGGTGGTTCTCGAGCGCATCGGGTTTCCTGAGCCCGTCATCTCCGTTGCGATCGAGCCCCGGACGCAAGCCGATCTGGCCAAGCTGGGCAGTTCTCTCGATTCGCTCATGGAAGAAGACCCGACGTTTCGGGTTTTCTCCGATCCCGATACCGGCCAGACTTTGATCAGAGGGATGGGCGAGTTGCATCTCGAGATCATCGTCGATCGTTTGATCCGTGAGTTTGGAGTACAGGCCAACGTCGGTCGGCCGCAGGTTGCCTACAAAGAGGGCGTGACCCGGTCGGCAAGGGGCGAAGGCAAATACATCAAACAGACGGGTGGGCGGGGTCAGTACGGTCACGTTATCCTGCAGGTTGAAGCCATGCCGCGGGGTTCTGGCGTTCAGGTGGTCGACGCCATCACCGGTGGCGACATTCCGCGTCAGTTCGTGTCGAGTTGCGAGCGCGGTTGCCGCGACGCCGCGAACGATGGCGCACTGGCAGGTTACCCTCTCGAAGACGTGAAGTTCACCTTGATCAGCGGCAGTTCGCACGATGTCGACAGCAGCGAGATTGCCTTCAAGATCGCCGCCTCGATGGCCGTGAAAGATGCAGTCATGAAGGCCGGCCCCGTGATCCTCGAGCCCTGGATGAAAGTGTCGGTCGAGACTCCTGAGCAATACGTGGGCGACATCATGGGCAACCTGACGTCGCGCCGTGCCCAGATCGAAGGCGTTGAGCGCCGCTTCGATGCTCAGGTCATCAATTGCCGCGCACCCCTGTCCGAGATGTTCGGATATGCCACGCAACTGCGCAGTCTCAGCCAGGGGCGTGCAACGTATACCATGGAATTCTGTTCGTATGATCTGGCCCCCGCCGAAATCATGATGCGGCTTGCGCCCGTCCTGCGTCGGCAGATGGCCACGGTAGCTTGAGTTGCGATTCTCGCACTCGCCAGTCCAATCGCCCGGATAGCAAGAAGGAGGAGTAGTTCAAATGGCAAAACAAAAAATGCGGTTGTATCTGAAGGCCTTCGACCATCGTTTGCTCGACCAGTCGATCCTTCGGATCTGTGAAACGGTGAAGCGCACCGGAACCCGGATTGCCGGACCGATCCCAATGCCCACCGAGATCAAGAAATACACGGTATTGCGCTCGCCGTTCGTCAACAAAGACAGCCGCGAGCAGTTCGAGATGCGTATTCACAAACGCAATATCGATTTGTACAGTCCGTCCGCGCAAACCGTCGATTCATTGATGCAGATGGATCTGCCCTCCGGCGTCAATATCGAAATCAAGATGCTGTGATGGTTGTTCGCTGACCGGGCGAGTGTCGCGAACGGCGAGTGGATGTAGGGAAGGAGGACCCAAATGGGCGTGAAAGCATTGTTGGGAACCAAGGTAGGTATGACCCAGATTTTCAACGAGCAGGGTGAAGTGATTCCCGTGACCGTGATTTCGGTCGGGCCCTGCACGGTGATCCGGAAGCGTGACAACGCGGTGTCGCTCGGTTATCGGGAACTGACCCGCAACATCGAGAAGCACATGAACAAGCCCCTGCGCGGCATGTTCAAGAGCGCCGATGTCAAACCGTTCCGCTTCGTTCGTGACGTTCCGGCCGACGAGCTCGATTCGATCGAGACCAAGCAGGAAGTCACCGTGTCGATCTTTGCCGAAGGCCAGTTGGTCGACGTGATCGGCACGAGCAAAGGCAAGGGTTTCGCGGGTTGCATGGAGCGGCACAACTTCAATGGTGCTGGCACCACCCACGGTCAGTCCGACCGTTGGCGCGCTCCCGGTTCCGCCGGTTCGGGCCAGGAAGCTTCCCGCACCTGGAAGGGCAAGCGGTCGCCGGGTCACCTCGGTGATGTGCGCAAGACCGTGAAGAACCTCAAGGTTGTCAAGATCGATGAGAAGAAGAACCTGCTCCTGGTGAAGGGTGCCATTCCGGGCGCCACCTCCGGGCTGGTCATGGTCCGCGTGGCCACTCGCTAACGGACCGCAGATAGGAGCTGACGCAGATGGAAACGAAGATTTACAATCGCGAAGGCAAAGCGATCGGTCAAACGACGCTGAAGGCCGAGGTTTTCTCGGCTGCCGCCCATCCTGGCACGATCAACGACGTGGTCAAGGCGCAGCGCAACAACGAGCGCCAGGGCACCGTCATGACGAAGACCCGCAGCTATGTGGCTGGCGGTGGTCGCAAGCCATGGCGCCAAAAAGGCACCGGCCGCGCCCGCCAGGGTTCGACCCGCTCGCCGCTGTGGCCCGGTGGCGCCTGCACGTTCGGTCCGCTGCCCCGCATCTACGATCATCGGCCCCCGAAGAAGATGGTCGATGTGGCGTTGCGCGGTGCGCTGACCGACAAAGCCAAGCACAACCAGGTCAGGGTGTTCGATGCGCTCGCGTTCGACACCGGTCATGCCAAAGATTTCCGTGCTTTCTTGGCCGCCAACAAGTTGACCACCGTGCTGGTGGTGGTTCCCGAGATTACCGAGAACCTCGCCCGCGCGACCAGGAACTTCAAGACGGTTAAGGTGACCACCCCGTTGCACGTCAGTGCGTATGACCTGCTGCGTTTCGAGACGGTGGCGATGACCGAGAAGGCGAAGTCGGCCCTCGAGGAGGTTCTGTCGTGAACAAGACACCGCAAGACATCATCCTGCGCCCCGTGGTGAGCGAGAAGAGTTACTCGCGCATGGGCGAGAAGGTGTATCAGTTCGAAGTGGCCCGTGGTGCCAACAAAGATGCCATCAAGGCCGCGGTCGAGAAGATTTTCAAGGTGCGGGTCCGCAAGGTGACGACGATCAACGTTCACCGCAAGGCCAAGCGCCTGGGCGTGCATCGTGGTTTCACCACGGCCTGGAAGAAGGCGATCGTTGCCCTGAATCCCGAGGATTCGATCACCATCTTCGAAGGCATGTCGTGAGCCTGAAGACGGAAAGGACCTGAACCATGGCTATCAAAAAGTACAATCCGTATACCCCCTCCCGTCGTTTCATGGAGGGTTTCACGTTCGAAGAAATCACGAGCACGAAGCCCGAGAAGAAGCTGACCAAGCGCCTGAAGCGGCATGCCGGCCGCAACCATCAGGGCCATCTGACCGCCCGCCATCGTGGTGGCGGTTCGGCCAAGCGCTATCGCATCATCGATTTCAAGCGCTACAAAGATGGTGTTCCGGGCAAGGTCACCTCGATCGAGTACGATCCGAACCGCACGGCGCGCATCGCACTCGTTACATATGCTGATGGTGAGAAGCGTTACGTGCTCGCCATCCACAACATGCAGGTCGGTCAGATCATCGAAAACGGCGCCCACGCCGAAGTCGTTGCTGGCAACTGCCTGCCGCTCAAAGACATCCCGGTGGGTTCGACGATTCATCACATCGAGATGAAGCCGGGCAAGGGCGCCCAGATCGCCCGCACCGCTGGTGCCTCGGCGCAACTGGCCGGTCGTGAAGGCCGCTTTGCTCAGATCATCCTGCCGTCGGGCGAGATGCGCCTGATTCCGGTCGACTGCCGCGCCGTCATGGGCCAGGTCGGCAACCTCGACCACATGAACCTGCACCTGGGCAAGGCCGGTCGCAACCGCTGGAAGGGCTGGCGCCCTTACGTTCGCGGTTCGGTCATGAACCCGGTCGACCATCCGCATGGCGGTGGTGAGGGTCGGTGTCCGCGTGGTCGTATTCCGGTGTCGCTCTGGGGTCAGCCTGCCAAGGGTTACAAGACCCGCAAGAAGAAGAACCAGAGCAACAAGTACATCATCTCTCGGCGGAAGCGCTAAGCGAGGTCGAACATGCCTAAGAAAATGCCGTTTGTCGAAAAGCGTCTCATGGATCGTATCGTGACGATGAACCGGTCCGGTGACAAGCGCCCGGTCCGCACCTGGAGCCGCGCCTCCACCGTCTACCCCGAGATGATCGGGCACACGATTGCCGTCCATAACGGCCGGAAACACGTGCCGGTGTTCATCACCGAGAACATGGTCGGGCACAAGCTCGGCGAGTTCGCTCCCACGCGCACATTCCGCGCCCATGCCCGCAGCGAGAAAGCTGCGGAGCTGAAGTGAGGTGACCAGTACCATGTTGCGATTGGTCGGAACCAATATCCCCGATGACGTTGACATCTTCACGGGTTTGAAGATGGTCAAGGGTCTCGATACCCCCAATAGCTCGTCTCACAAGGGCAGCAAGATCGAGCGTCTGCTGACCAAAGCGGGACTCACGATTCAGAAGCGTGACCACCTCGGCCGTCTCGTCAAAGACTATCCGAAGGTTGCGAACCTGACCTGGGCCGAGAAGAAGCGCCTCATCGAGATCGTCGAGATGCCTCGCGCGGTGCTGCGCCATGCGCGTATCTCTCCGCGCAAGCTGCGCCTCGTGGCCGATGCCGTTCGCGGCAAGCCGGTCGACCAGGCGTTGGCCATCCTCGAGTTCATGCCGAAGGCTGGCGCCCCTATCCTCTTGAAGTTGTTGAAGAGTGCGATCGCCAACGCGGGTCAGAACCATGACCTGAAGGCGAACGATCTGTTCATCGCCAAGTTGCTGATCGATGGTGGCCCGACGATGCGCCGGTTCATGGCGCGTGCCCGTGGTCGCGCGTGCCGCATCCGCAAGCGCACCGCCCATGCCAAGATCGTTCTGCGCGAGAAGAACGCCGGCGCCGCTCTGAAGAGCGAGGCGAAGGCGAAGGCCAAGGCTGCGGCCAAGGAGGGAAGCAAGTAATGGGTCAGAAGATTAACCCGATCGGGTTGCGCCTCGGCATCACCCGCACCTGGGACTCCCGCTGGTTCGCCCGCAAGGGTGAGTTCGCCAAGTTCCTGCACGAAGATGTGGCGATTCGCAACTTCATCGACAAGAAGCAGTTCTACCGCGAAGGCATTGGCCGCGTCGAGATCGAGCGCAAGTCGAACACCAAGGTGAAAGTCACGATTCACACGGCGCGCCCGGGCGTGATCATCGGTCGCGGTGGCGAGCGTGTCGACCAGCTCAAGAAAGATCTCGAGAAGATGACCGGCAAGAGCGTGTTCCTGTCGATTCAGGAAATCAAGCGGCCGGACATCGATGCGAAGATCATCGCCGAGAACGTGGCGTTGCAGCTCGAGAAGCGCATTTCCCACCGTCGTGCCATGCGGCAGTCGATGGGTCGCGCGATGTGTGCCGGCGCCCAGGGCATCAAGATCCACTGCTCCGGCCGTCTCGGTGGCGCTGAAATCAGCCGCTCCGAGTGGCAGCGTGAGGGTCGCGTGCCTTTGCACACCCTGCGTGCCGAGATCGACTTCGCGAAGTCGACTGCCGTCACGACATTCGGTTGTATCGGCGTGAAGGTGTGGGTCTTCAAGGGCGAGCACATCGGGCGGAATGCAATGCCCGAGCAGACCTCGAGCCGCGAAGCCGCTTATAACTCTTCGAATTCCTGACCGGTTCGCCGGTCTGCTGTGACCAAGGAGACATAGTCCGATGTTGATGCCAGCACGAACCAAATTCCGCAAGCAGCAACGCGGTCGCATGCGGGGCATGGCCAAAGGCGGCGATTATCTTGCCTTCGGCTCCTACGGCCTCCAAGCGCTCGAGTGCTGCTGGATGACGGCGAACCAGATCGAAGCGGCCCGTAAGGTCATCACGCGCACGGTTAAGCGCGGTGGCAAAATGTGGATCCGCGTATTCCCCGACAAACCGATTTCGAAGAAGCCTCTCGAGACGCGTATGGGTAAGGGCAAGGGCGCCCCTGAGTTCTGGGTCGCCGTGGTCAAACCCGGGCGCATCTTGTTTGAGCTCGAAGGCGTGCCGTTGAGCCTGGCGATGGAATCGCTGACCCAGGCCGCATTCAAGCTTCCGATCAAGACCAAGGTCGTGATCGCGAAGGAGGCGTAATGTCATGAAAAATCGCGAGAACTTTTCCGACTTGACCGAACTGGAACTGCAAGACAAGTTTCATCACTACAAAGAAGAATTGTTTAACCTGCGCCTGCAGGCAGTTACACACCAGTTGACCGACAACTCCCGGATTGCCAAGGTTCGCAAGAACATCGCCCGCGTCCAGACCTTCATCAACAAGATGGTCAAAGACAAGGTGCGCGCGGCATTGAAGGGCGAGTACGAGCACCTGATCAAGGCCAAGGGCATCGACCCGATGAAGACGCCCCTGCGCGAGCGTCTCTCGATGCTCAAAGGCGAGATCTCGACGAAGATGCGCCGGCTCGAGCACGAGATCGAGCGCGATGTCGACGGCAAGATCACCGAGGCGCTGACGGCCATTCGCAAGGCGATCTCGGCGAAGCTGAAGACCGCGAAGGGCAAAGACGAAAAAGACCTGCGGGGTTTGTCCAAGAGGGTACAGACGGTCAAGGTGTCGGTCCGGCCAACACTGCTTGACAAGCTGTCCGGAATGGGATTTAATGAAGCTTCTTCGATCAAGGGTCTCAAAGAAACCAAGCGGCAGAAACTTGCTGAATTGGCGAATTTGCGGGCCATTGCTCGGGAACTGACCAGCGGCCGCCTGCCGTTCTGAGCCGGCGAAAGCACAAGGAGTAAACAGTGATGGAAAGCGTTCAGAAGAGCAGTCGCCGGACCCGCGTGGGCCGTGTCATCGGCAACTCCGCGGCGAAGACGATCGCGGTGCGGGTTGAGTCGATGATTCAGCACCCGAAGTACAAGAAGTATTTGAAGCGGTCGACGAAGTTCCAGGTTCACGATCCGGAGGAGAAGTGCGAGATCGGTGATCTGGTGCGCATCGAAGAGTGCCGCAAGATGTCCAAGACCAAGAACTGGATCGTGCGTGAAGTGATCGAGAAGGCTGACGCTGGCGTCGCCGACACGATTTCCGAGAAGCAGCACGGCCACCACCCCAAGAAGGAGGAAAGCGATGATTCAGCAGGAATCAGTTCTTAAGGTCGCCGATAACACCGGGGCCAAGCGGTTGCTTTGTATCCGCGTGATGGGCGGCAGCAATCGTCGTTATGGCTATCTGGGCGACGTGATCATCGCCTCGGTCAAAGACGCGATTCCGAATGGCACGGTCAAGAAGAAGGAAGTCGTTCGCGCGGTGGTGGTGCGCACCAAGAAGCCGTATCGCCGCCCCGACGGCAGTTCGATCCGCTTCGACGACAATGCGGCCGTGATCATTTCGACCGACAACAACCCGCGTGGCACCCGCATCTTTGGGCCGGTTGCGCGTGAGTTGCGCGAGAAACAGTTCATGAAGATCATTTCTCTCGCGCCCGAGGTCCTGTAAACCAGGACGCGGCCAAGAAACAGGAGTAGCACGAGATGTTGAAGACTGTTAAGCGAAAGCGCGCTGTCGAGCGCCCTCACGTAAAGAAAGACGACCAGGTCGTCGTTCTGTTGGGCGAAGATGCGGGCAAGCAGGGGCGGGTGTTGCAGGTTCTGCCGACGAAGGGCAAGGTCGTGGTCGAGGGCGTCAACTACGTGAAGCGCCATCAGCGGCCGAGCAAGAAGATCGGCAAGGGCGGCATTCTCGAGAAAGAAGCTGCGATTGCGTTGGGTCGTGTGGCGTTGTTGTGCGGCAAGTGCAACAAGGTTACGCGCGCCAAGGTGGTGGTGCAGAACAACGAGACCAACCGGATCTGCCGGCTCTGCAACGAGCCGATCGGTCGTAAGTAATTCAAATCCTCGGGCATTTGTCCGTCGGTTTAATAATCTCAGGAGGAAGAAATCAGCATGGCGAACCAGAAGCGTGTTCTTCCAAGGCTGAAGGAGAAGTACCTCAACGAGGTCACCCCGAAGCTGAAAGAAGTGTTCAAGTATGGCAATCCTCTGGCGGTCCCCAAGGTCGTCAAGGTTGTCCTCAACATGGGCGTGGGTCAGGCGACGCAGAACAGCAAGTTGCTCGATTCGGCCGTGGCCGAGCTTGGTTTGATCGCGGCGCAGAAGCCGGTGATCTGCAAAGCGCGCAAGTCGATCAGTAACTTCAAGCTGCGCGAGGGCGTGCCGATCGGTTGTTCCGTGACGTTGCGCGGCGACCGGGCGTTCTATTTCCTCGACAAGCTGTTCAACATCGTCATCCCGCGTATCCGCGACTTTCGGGGTCTGTCGCCGAAGGCTTTTGATGGCCGCGGCAACTACAGCATGGGCCTCACCGAGCAGTTGGTCTTCCCCGAGATCAAATACGATGCGGTCGAGAAGGTCCAGGGTATGAACATCACGATCGTTACCTCGGCACGCACCGACGGCGAAGCCAGGGAGCTGCTCTCCCTCATGGGCATGCCGTTCCGCAAGACGAAAGACGGGAAACAGGAGTAAGCAGGCATGGCCAAGAAATCGTTGATCATGAAGTGGCAGCGGAAACCCAAGTTCTCGGTCCGCGCTTACAATCGGTGCCGCATTTGCGGTCGCCCGCGCGGTTATATCCGTGACTTCGAGATGTGCCGCATTTGTTTCCGCGACCTGGCGAGCAACGGGATGATCCCGGGCATCGTCAAGTCGAGCTGGTAAGGGAGAAGCCCCATGAGTATGACCGATCCCATCAGCGATATGCTGACCCGAATCCGGAACGCGAACCACGTCAAACACGAGAGCGTCGAGATGCCCTCGTCGAAGATGAAGATCGAGATCGCCAAGATCTTGAAACGCGAAGGGTTCATTCGCGATTTCCGGTATTACAAGTTTCAAAACAAGTTCAACCTGAAGATCTTCCTCAAGTACGGTGAGCGGCAGACCCGCGTGCTCGATGGCATTCAGCGCATCAGCAAGCCCGGTCGGCGCATTTATGCCGGCAAGAACGAGATTCCGAAGGTGCTCGGCGGCTTGGGAGTCGCCATTCTCTCCACCCCCAAGGGGATCATGACCGACAAAGACTGCCGCAAGCAGGGCGTCGGCGGTGAGATCCTCTGCAACGTGTGGTGACCGCCTGAAGGAGGGCCTTAACCAATGTCACGTATCGGTAAGAAACATGTCTTGATCCCGAAGGGGGTCGAGGTCAAGATCGCCGGCGCCACGGTGTCGGTGAAAGGGCCGAAGGGCTCGATGAGCAAGCAGTTCCGCCCCGAGGTCAAGGTTGCGAAAGACGGCGAGCATCTGGTCTGCTCGGTCAATGGTGACGAGCACGACAAGCTCAACCGCAGCCTGTGGGGTCTGACCCGCAGTCTGTTGGCGAACATGGTTCACGGTTGCGCCGTGGGTTACGTTCGCGAGCTCGAAGTGCAGGGCGTGGGTTACAAAGTGAAACAGGAAGGCAAGAAGGTCACCTTCACCGTCGGCCTGTCGCACACCGTGACCTACGAACCGCCGACCGACATCACGCTCAAGGTCGACGGCGTCAACAAGGTTGCCGTTCATGGCGTTAACAAAGAGTTGGTGGGTCAGGTGGCCGCCGACATCCGCGCCATCAAGCCGCCCGAGCATTACAAGGGCACAGGCATCCGCTACCTTGGCGAGAAAGTCCGCATCAAGGAGGGTAAGAAGCTCGCCGCCTAATTGGGCGTGGCGCAAGCTTCGAGTAAGCCATGAGTACTTCGACCCACAAGAAAGAATTGCGCGATCGTCGTCACCGCCGGAGTCGGTACACCCTGCAGGGTACGCCGGAGCGGCCTCGGTTGGCGGTATTCCGCAGCATCAATCACATCTACGTGCAGATCATCGACGACGTCGCTGGCAAGACCCTGGTTGCGGCAAGTTCGGTCGACAAAGACTTCAAGGCCGAGAACAAGAAGGGTGGCGACAAGGCTGCCGCCAAGAAGGTCGGCGAGTTGATCGCGAAGCGGGCCAAAGAGAAGGGCATCGCCAAAGTCGTATTCGATCGCGGTGGCTTCCGCTACCACGGTCGTGTCAAGGAACTGGCCGAGGGCGCGCGCGCCGGCGGTCTCGATTTCTGAGCCTGTCGCGGGCAAGAAACGCAGGAGTATAAACAATGGCAGAGAATGTTCGTGAGCAACGTCCCCGTGGTCCTCGCCGCCAGCAGCAGGAAGAAGTCGAAAACGAATTTACCGAAAAAATCATTTCGGTGAACCGCGTAAGCAAAACGGTCAAGGGCGGTCGCCACTTCGGTTTCTCGGTGCTCGTTTGCGTCGGTGACCAAAAAGGCCGCGTCGGTATTGGTATCGGCAAGGCCAATGCGGTTCCTGATGCAGTTAAGAAGGGGCTCGACAAGGCCAAGCGCAGCTTGGTGACGATCCCGTTGTATCATGCGACCCTGACCCATCCGGCCACCGGCCGGTTTGGTGCGTCGTCGGTGATTATGAAGCCCGCCGCTCCTGGTACTGGCGTCATTGCCGGCGGTCCCGTGCGCGCGATTCTCGATGCGCTTGGGGTGAAAGACGTTTTGGCCAAGAAGATCGGTAGCAAGAACCCGATCAATCTGGCGAAGGCGACCATGCAGGCTTTGAGCCGGATGCGGAGTGTCGATCGTGTCGCGAAAATGCGCGGGATCAACATCGAGCAGGTGCTCAACGGTCAAGGAGCGTAACCCATGAGCGGCAAGACGATCACCATCAAGTTGATCAAGAGCCCCATTGGCGCGACCCAGCGCCAGAAGAAGACGATTCATGCTCTCGGGCTGCGCCACATGTTGGCGACGGTCACCCTGCCTCACAACCCGGCGACGCTGGGCATGGTGGGCAAGGTGAGCCGCTGGCTCGAGATCCAGAAATAATCGATCTTCACTCTCCAGCCAAGGAGTAGCTGATCATGATGAATCTTTCGAATCTCAAGGGTGCTGCTGGCGCGACGCATCGCACCAAGCGCATCGGCCGGGGCAAGGGCTCCGGGCATGGAAACAAATCGACCCGCGGCGGCAAGGGCCAAACGGCCCGCTCGGGTAAGCCGCATCCGTATGCCGGTTTCGAAGGCGGCCAGATGCCTGTGGTTCGCCGCATTCCGAAGCGCGGCTTCGTCAGTCCGTTCCGCACGGAATGGGCCGTCGTCAATCTTTCGGCGCTCGAGGTCTTCGCCGCCGGAACAGTGGTCACGCCGGAATTGCTGCTCGAGAAGCGGCTGATTCGCGTGGCTGGCGATGGTGTGAAACTTCTGGGCCGTGGCGAACTGACCAAGGCTCTTACCGTTCAGGTCCACCGGGTTTCGGAATCGGCCCGTGCAAAGATCGAGAAGGCCGGTGGAAAGGTCGAGGTGATCTAGGTGTTCTCCAGCCTCGCCAATTCGATCAAGATCCCTGAGCTTCGCAACCGCATCCTGTTCACCCTGGGCATGTTGGTCGTGTTCCGCATCGGGACGCACATTCCCACTCCCGGCATCGATGCGAAGTTGCTTGCCGAGAACGTAGCGAAGAGTTCGTCCGAACTCTTCAGCTTCTTGAACATGTTCTCGGGGGGCGCCCTGAAGCGCTTCTCCGTGTTCGCTCTCGGTATTGCGCCGTACATCAACGCATCGATTATCATGCAGTTGCTCGTGTACGTCATTCCTTACCTGGAACACCTTGCGAAGGAAGAGGGTGAGGAAGGCCGCAAGAAGATCAGTCAGTACACCCGTTATGGGACGGTCGTCATTGGCGCGCTGCAGGCATTTGGTATCAGCTTCATGCTCGAGCGCTACGGCGTGGTGCTCAACCCGGGCATCGGCTTCAAGATCATGGCAGTCATGACGTTGACCGCCGGCACCGCCTTCATCATGTGGCTCGGTGAACAGATGACAGCGCGTGGCATCGGCAACGGCATTTCGATCCTGATTACCGCCGGTATTCTGGCAACGCTTCCGCAAGCTGTGGTGCAGCAGGGTGTCATCTTCTTCCAAGAGGGTGACGCGCACCAGGTCATTCAGGTCCTGGCCCTGTGTGTCATCGTGGTTCTGGTGATCATGGCGGTCGTGAGCGTTCAAGATGCGGTCCGCAAAATTCCGGTCCAGTATGCGAAGCGCGTCGTTGGTCGCCGTGTTTACGGTGGCCAGAATACCCACATCCCGCTGCGCGTCAATCAGGCCGGCGTCATCCCGGTGATCTTCGCCAGCTCGATTCTGTTGTTCCCGGCGATGGTGGCAAACTGGTTGCAGAACTGGGATGCCGTCCAGAACATGAAGATCAACAATCCGTTCTTCGGCGGTATCGTCGATTGGTTCCTGCGCATCTTCAGTCACAACGTCGGTGGTTCGATCCTGACGAGTGAGTTCTTGGTTTATCAATTGTTGTATGCGGGGTTGATCGTGTTCTTCACTTATTTCTACACGGCGATCACCTTCAACATCCAAGACTTGTCCGACAACATGAAGAAATATGGCGGGTTCATTCCCGGCATTCGCGCGGGCCGGCCCACGGTCGATTATCTCGAGCGGACGCTGTCGCGGGTGACGCTGGCCGGTGGCGTGTTCCTCGCGGTCATCGCGGTCATCCCGGAGCTGCTGATCAACGTCATGCGCGTCCAGTTCTACTTTGGTGGCACGGCGCTGTTGATCGTGGTCGGTGTGGCCATGGACACGATGCGGCAAATGGAATCGCACCTGGTGACCCGCCATTACGAAGGCTTCATGAAGAAGCGCGGGTTGCGTTGATATGGCCATGTTGAATCTCGTTCTCCTGGGTCCTCCGGGTGCGGGCAAAGGGACGCAGGCCAAGCAATTGGTCGAGCGTTACCACCTGCCGCAGATCTCCACCGGCGACATGTTGCGGGCGGCGATCGCGGCGGGGTCCCCGCTCGGGGAGCAGGTTAAGGGCTACGTGACCTCGGGTGGCCTCGTTCCTGACGAGCTGGTGCTCAAGGTTTTGCTGGCCCGCCTCGAACAGGAAGACACGAAGAAAGGGTTCATTCTCGACGGTTTTCCGCGGACGATTCCGCAGGCCGAGAATCTCGAGAAAGACCTGACGAAGAACAAACGGCCCCTCGTGGGCGTGGTCTCGGTCACCGTTCCCGACAAGACCTTGTTGGGTCGATTGACGGGGCGGCGCGTGTGTCCCGGGTGTGGGGCGAGCTTTCATCTGGAGTTCTCGCCGCCGAAAAAAGGCGGCATCTGCGATCAGTGCCACGGTGCATTGGTCCAACGCAAGGACGATTCTGAAGAGGTCATTGCCAATCGGCTCAAGTTGTATCACGAGCAGACGGAGCCGCTCGAAAAGTGGTATCGCGAGCGGAAGCTTCTGCACGAGGTCGACGGGACCGGTACAATTGACGTGATTTTCTCACGAATTTGTGATATCCTTGACCGTCTAGCCAAGCAGTGATCCAGTTGAAGTCGGTTAACGAGATCAAGGTCATGCGGCAGAATGGAGCCATTCTGGCGCAACTGGTCGAGGGCCTGCAGCAGCGGGTGCGACCGGGGGTTTCGACTCTTGCGCTCGACGAGTTCGCTGAATCGGAGATTCGGAAGGCCGGCGCGGTGCCGGCGTTCAAGGGTTATCGCGGGTATCCGGCGTCGATCTGTGCCAGCATCAATGCTGAAGTGGTTCACGGGATACCTTCAAAGAAGCGGCGGTTGCAGGAAGGTGACCTGGTGAGCATCGACGTAGGGTTGGTGAAAGAGGGCTTCTGTGCCGACATGGCAGTGACCGTGCCGGTGGGGAAGGTATCGCCCGAAGTCGAGAAGCTCTTGCAGGTCACGCGTGAGTCGTTGGCGGCGGCGATCGAGCAGGCCCGGGTCGGCAATCGGCTCGGGGACGTCTCGCATGCGGTTGAAGCCTACGTGGTGCCGCGCGGTTATTCGGTGGTTCGCGAGTATGTGGGCCACGGGATTGGCCGGGCGATGCACGAGGAGCCGGCGATACCGAATTTCGGGCCGGCAGGGAAGGGTCCGCGCCTCGATGCCGGAATGGTTCTGGCGATCGAGCCCATGGTGAATGTTGGCGGGCACGAAGTGCGGGTGCTCGACGACGGTTGGACGGTGGTGACCCGGGATGGCAGTCTTTCGGCCCATTTCGAGCATACCGTGGCGGTGACCGAAAATGGTCCAGAGATTCTAACGCTATCCCAGGGGGTGGCATGAAGAAACGGAACCAGAACAGGCCCGAGGCGACCGCGAAGGCGCCGAAGGCAGACACGATCCAGGTCATGGGCAAGGTGCTCGAGCCGCTGCCGAATGCGATGTTCAAGGTGGAGCTCGAGAACGGACACGTGGTGCTCGCGCACATCTCCGGCAAGATGCGCATGCACTACATTCGCATCCTCCCCGGTGATAAAGTCACGGTTGAGTTGTCGCCGTATGACCTGACCCGCGGTCGGATCACCTACCGTTACAAGTAAATACATTGTAAGTTATCGCCCTTTCGGCGGAGAAGAAGGAGAAGTAACCATGAGGGTTCGCGCGTCGATCAAGAAGATTTGTGACAAGTGCAAAATCGTCAAACGGCACGGGGTCATCCGCGTCATTTGTGAAAATCCCCGGCACAAGCAACGCCAGGGTTGAGTTAAGCAGGAGGAATATACAGTATGGCACGTATTGCAGGCGTTGACCTTCCCCGGGAAAAGCGCATCGAAGCGGCGCTTCCTTACATTTACGGCATCGGTTGGACGCGGTCCCGCGAGATTCTGGCCAAGACCAAGATCAGCCCGGACACCCGCGTGAAGAACCTGAGCGAAGACGAGATTTCGTTGCTCAAGCAGGCGATCGAGCGCGATTACAAGGTCGAGGGCGACCTGCGCCGCGAAGTCTCGATGAACATCAAGCGGTTGATGGACATCGGATGCTATCGTGGTTTGCGCCATCGCAAGGGTCTGCCTTGCCGTGGCCAACGCACGCATACCAACGCCCGCACCCGCAAGGGTCCCCGCAAGTCGATCGGCCGCAAGTAAGCGACCGAGATTACCTCAACGAAGCAGGAGAGAACCAGGCCATGGCAGGTACAGGTCCGAAGCCGAAATCCAAAGCCAAGCGTCGTGAAAAGAAGATCGTGGGCCGGGGTCAGGCGCACATTCAGTCCACGTTCAACAACACGATTGTGACGATCACCGATCAACAGGGCAACGTGCTCTGCTGGTCGAGCGCCGGAGCGAACAATTTCCGTGGGTCGCGCAAATCGACCCCGTATGCCGCTCAGGTAGCTGCCGAGAACTCGGGCAAACGCGCCCTCGAGTTCGGCATGAAAGAAATCGAAGTCTTCGTGCGGGGCCCCGGCGTCAGCCGTGAGTCGGCCATTCGCGCGTTGCAGACTGCGGGTCTCGAAGTGGTCATGATCAAAGACGTGACCGCGATCCCGCATAATGGTTGCCGCCCGCCGAAGCGGCGCCGCATCTAATTCGGAGGCAACAGCGATGGCACGTTATTCCGGTCCCGTTTGTCGTATCTGCCGCCGTGAGAACAGCGCTTTGTTCCTCAAGGGGCGCCGTTGTTTCACCGACAAGTGCGCGATGAAGCGTCGCGCACAGATCCCTGGCCAGCATGGCAAGGGTCGCATGAACAAGAAGCCGACTGAGTATGAGATTCAGTTGCGCGAGAAGCAGAAGGTTCGCCGCACCTACGGCGTGCTCGAGGCTCAGTTCCGCGTGTATTACGCGAAAGCTGCACGCCAGACGGGCAACACCGGCGTGAACTTCCTGCGGTTGCTCGAAAGCCGTCTCGATAACTGCGTGTACCGGCTGGGCTTTGGTCTTTCCCGCGCGCAGGCGCGCATGTGGGTGACGCAGGGCCACTTCTCGGTCAACGGTCGGCGCATGAGCATCCCGAGCGCGCAGTTGCAGCCGGGCGATGTGATCACCGTGTGTGAGAACAGCCCGCTGAAGAAGCAACTGAAAGACATCATCGATCAGACCAGCAGCCGCGATCGCGCCGGCTGGCTCGAGCTCGATGCCGAGAATCTCAAAGGCAAGTTCCTGACTCTGCCGGAGCGCTCGCAGCTCGATCCGAGCATCCAGGAGTCGCTGATCGTCGAGTATTACAGCCGCTAACCCGGCTGTTGAAGGAGGCCGCCCCCAGTGATCGAAATCAATCGACCCAAGATGAAATACACGGCGGATCGCGACAACGCGCGTCATGGCGTGTTGACCGTCGAGCCGCTCGAAAAGGGCTACGGCACGACCTTGGGCAACGCGTTTCGGCGTGTGCTGCTGTCGTCGCTCCCCGGGGCCGCCGTTTCTGCGGTGAAGATCGATGGCGTGTTGCATGAGTTCTGCAGCATTCCCGGTGTCGTCGAAGACGTCACCGAGATCATCCTCAACCTCAAGAAGTTGATCGTTCGTGTCCATCAAGACGAGCCGATCACCTGCCGTCTCGAAGTGCAGGGTCCGGCCGAAGCCACGGCGGCACACATCAAAGTGGGCCCCGAGGTTCATATCGTCGAGCCCGACACGCATATCGCGCATATCACCGGCGATATCAAGCTGGGCATGGACATCACCTTCAAGAAGGGCCGCGGGTATTGGCTCGCTGAGAAGCACAAGACCGGCAACGAGGCCATCGACCTGATCCTGATCGACTCGCAGTTCTCGCCGGTCGTGAAGGTGAAGTACAACGTCGAAGACGCCCGCGTTGGTCAAGAAATCAACTATGACAAGCTCACCGTCGAAGTCTGGACCAACGGCTCCATGAGCCCGGTCGAGGCGATCGAACTGTCGGCGAAGTTCCTGCGCAGCCACGTCGAGCTGTTCACGAACATCGAGTCGGCCGAGGGTGCCCACGAAGTGCCCAAGCCCCCGACCAAAGAAGAGTTGGTCATGGTTTCTGCGACCAAAGAAGAGGGTGTGCAGCGCAGCAATGGCGACATGCCCATCAAAGATCTCGAGTTCTCCGTGCGTTCTCGCAACTGTCTCAAGAAGGCCGGCATCCAGACCCTGGGCGAACTGGCCGGCAAGCGCGCGACCGAACTGCTCGAAATCAAGAATTTCGGCAAGAAGTCGCTCAAAGAGATCCGCGAGAAGCTCCATCAGTACAACCTCTGTCTGATCGGCGAAGAGTCCGGTGTGATTACCGACGATGGCGCCGATGATGAAGACGAGGTCGAAGAAGAGGAATAAGCCATGAAGCATCGCAAACTCGGACGGAAATTCGGTCGTGAGTCGCATCAGCGGTCCGCGCTGTTCCGCAGCCTGGCCACGTCACTGGTGACCTACGAGCGCATCACGACTACCTTGCAGAAGGCAAAAGACCTGAAGCGCATCATCGAGAAGGCCATCACGATGGCCATGGAGCCGGGTGCCGCGAAGAACCCGCGTCTCGAGACGTTCTTCCATTCGGTAGCCGACCGCGAGTTGGTGGGCAATCAAGAGATCAGTGCCTACCTGCTCGGTCTGGGCAGCGCCGACGAAAAGAAGGCGATGACCGCGTATCTCGATGATCCTGCCAAGGCGCCCAAGCCTGCCAATGTCGTTGAGTATCTGCCGGTCACCGACAAGCGCAAGGGTCCCAAGATCCTGCGTCTGAAGGGCCTGATGACCAAGCTGGTCGACGAGATCGCGCCGCGCTTCAAAGCGCGGAAAGAAGCCTCGCCCTCGAAGATCGGTGGCGGTTACACCCGCATCTACAAGCTCGGGGTTCGGCGTGGTGACGCTGCCGAGATGGCGTTGATCGAACTGATCAAAGACTGACATTCCGGTGCGATCGGGCGGAAGCAGCCGGCAACGGCGTGCGACCCGCAAGGTTGCAGGCATGTTGGCCAAGACCCCCACGAACATGGCTTTCGGGCCAGGTCGTGGGGGTCTTGTTTGTCGTGGTGAGGGACGGCGTCGGCTGAGATGGTGATGGTTCGCGAACAGCAACACTCTGTATTGCTGCAGTTCGATCGGGTGTCGTTTGCCTGGTCGGCGAAAACCGACGGCGCCAACGCTCTTGCCTCGGTTTCGTTTGCGGTGAGGGCAGGCGAGCGGGTGTGGGTCGCGGGCGGCAACGGGGCGGGCAAATCGACGCTGGCGGCGCTGGCTGCCGGTTTGATCGCACCCACGGCGGGAACGGTTGCGATCGAGGGGCGGGCGACGACGGCGGGAGAAGGGGCGCGGCCGGGCGTGGTCGGCCTGCTCTTGCAGAATCCCGACAACCAGGTGCTGGGCTCGACGGTCGAAGAGGACATCGCGTTCGGCCTCGAGAGTCTCGGCCTGACGCAAAACGAGATGGCGGCGCGCATCGAGAATGCGCTGACGAGATTCGACCTGACGGCTGAGCGGTTCTCTTCGCCTCACCAGTTGTCGGGCGGTGGCCGGCAGCGTCTTGCGCTGGCCGCGGTCATGGCGATGCGACCCCGGGTGTTGATTCTCGACGAACCAACGGCGCATCTGGACGTGTGGACGCGAGAGGCCGTCTGGGCAATGCTTGACGCCGTCCGCCTCGAGGACCAGATTGCGGTGATGGTGATGTCGCAGGTTCCCGAGGAGATGGCGGGCGCGGGGCGGCTGATGGTTCTCGACGGGGGAACGTTGATCTTCGATGGCGAGGCAGGGGAGTTCTGGCGTGACATGGGGCGGGCGCCGCATCTGCAGCGTCCTGCGTCGGTCAGACTCGAGGCAGCGCAGCGTGGCAAGAGTGCTGAGGTCGTGGCAGTTGCGGGGACCGGAGTCGCACCGGCCGAACGGGCCGTGTCGTCGTCGCCAAAGCCAGGGTGCGAGCCAGCTTGCTTGCCAGTCAGCGAGCCATTCGGCGAGCCATTCGGCGAGCCAGATCGCGGTGGTGTCATCAATGGCGGACGCCGGCGTGATGCATGGGTCTTGGCGTTGAACGAGGCTACGCTGGGATATGAGGGGCGTCCGGTTCTGAGCCACGTGCGGGTCGAATACTGTGCGTCGGGCAACGAAAACGCCAATGCAGCGAAGGGAGCGTGTGCATGCTCTTGGGGTGTCCGCCTGGGCGCCGGCGTCGGCGAGTTGCCGCTCGAGAACACGACGCAGAGTCGGTGCGCGTTCGTGGGCCACGAGGGCCATGAAGCGGAATCGGCCAACGTTCATTTGATCGTTGGGCCAAGCGCAGCCGGGAAAACGACGTTGTTGCTGAGCATGGCCGGGGTATTGCCCATGCTGAGGGGAACGATGCTGTGGGGGGGCGTCGCTCCGGAACGCGCGGGTCTGCGTGTCGCGGTCGCCTTTCAGAATCCGGAGGCGCAGTTCTTCTGCAGCACCGTTGGCGAAGAGATTTCTTACGGGTGTGAGGACGAGGCGAAAGAGGTCGGCCTATCGGTCGATGCGGTGGTGCGGGCGCGGCGAGAACTGCTGCAGTCGTTTGGGCTCGATCCCGACGCGTTCTGGCGTCGGTCGCCTCACCACCTTTCGGGTGGCGAGCAACGGCGCCTCGCCCTGGCGGTTGCTTCGCCGACCGCCGCGCAACTTGTTCTGTACGACGAACCGCTGGCGGGGCTCGATGGGGCCGGGGTGGCGGCCGTTCGCCGTGGCCTGGCAACCTTGGCCCGGTCACGGTTGATATTCGTGGTCACGCACGACCCCTGGCCGCTCCTGGGTCTGGCTGCCACGGTGACTCGTGTCGGCGAAGGCGTATTGACAAAGTATGACAATGTGGCGGCATTTCTCACGGCAGCGTGGCGCGATCAACGGGTGTTCGCGTTGCCGGGGTGGTACCGGGATGCGATCGCGCCGGTTCTCACGGATGATGCGGCGCTGCCACTGGTCGACCCGTTGGCGGCCGCGGCGTGGTTGGCGGCAGTCGCGGCCGCGCCGGGCAGATCCGCATGAACATGGACCTCGTTTATCAGCCTGGCAACGGTTGGTGGCAACGACGTCATGCGCTGGCGCGCGCCGCGGTGGTCATGCAACTGATGGTGGCCGTGTCACTGCACCATGGCGGTTGGTTGTTGTCGCTCCTGTTTTGGTTGGGGCTGCATGGGGCGTTTGGCGGGGTTGGGGTTCCGTTGCGGCCGGCCTACCG
>CAZADH010000021.1:2701-36507 GCA_964483805.1 uncultured bacterium | reverse complement strand
AACAGCAGCGAGTTTCGCCAGTTTCTCGGCCGGCAACGGGACCGGCCAGGGCACGACATCCGCCCACCTGTGCGCCAGGCCTGATGCCATGCGGACCAGGCCCGCCGCCAGTCGTCGCCACGACCGTGGCCAGGACAGCAATACATTGTGCAGCATCGGCAACCAATGATGCCGATGATACCCGGCAAACAACTCTTCGCCCCCGTCGCCGGTCAGACAGACGCCGACGGCCCGGCGCGAGAACTCGGCGAGCGCGCAGGTCGCCACCTGCGAGGAGTCGGCGAACGGTTCGTCGTAGACTGTCGCCAGGCGCAACACCTGCCGCAAGGCCAGTTCAGGCGTCAGGGTCAGCACCTGGTGGTCGCTGCCGAAGTGGGCGGCGGTGGCCCGCGCCGCCATGCTCTCGTCGTAGTCGGATTCGGCAAAGCCGACGGTGAAGGTCGGCGGCGGCTGCCCGAGTTCGGCGGCGGCGGCCAGCACTGCCGCCGAATCGAGCCCACCCGACAACCAGATGCCCACCGGGATATCGGCCGCCATCTGGTCGGCCACGGCGGCGCGCAAACGGGACCAGATGTCGGTTGCTGCGGCAGCCGACACGGTCACGCGATCCGCCTCCGGTTCGGCCGGCACCGAGAACGACCAGTAGCGACGCCGCAACACGGTTTCGGGGCCGCATCCGCGACGCAACGCCACGCAGCAGCCCGGCTCGCGCTGCTGCTCCCCGCCATACACGGTGCGGGGCGCGGCGATGCAGCCCAGGCGCCCGAATTCGGCGACGGCCGCCGGATCGAGCCGGGCCTGCCACCCGGGGAACGGTGCCAGGCCGCGCAACTCGGAAGCGAAGACCCAGGAGTTAGCAATACAAGCGAAATACAACGGTTTCTCGCCGGCCCGGTCGCGGGCCAGCAACAGTTCCGCATTGGCTTCGTCCCAGACGGCGCAGGCGAACATGCCACGCACGCGGTCGAGCGTGGCGACCCATCCCCAGTGCGCCACGGCCTCGACGAACACCTCGGCATCGCCACGCCCGCGCCAGGGCGACGGTCCACGCGCGTGATCCAGGCTCGTTTTCAGCTCGTCCGCGTTGTAGATCTCGCCATTCATGACGAGAACCCAGCGCCGGTCGTGCGATGATACCGGTTGTCGTCCGCCCGGGCCGAGGTCGCGGACAGCCAGGCGTCGGTGGGCACGGCCAACCGTGCCATCGGGCCGCAGCCAGACCCCGGCGGCATCCGGCCCCCGATGATGCAATACATCGGCCATACGATGCAAGGTCTCGGTCGCATCGGCCGCAGGGGCACCGAGAAAGCCGGCAATACCGCACATCCTGGTCGCTCGCAGCGCGGACCCGGGTCGTTCAGGCCGGCTGCGCGGTCGGGTCGCCGACTGCGACAGGGTCGTCAGCGGAACGGGCAGGTCCGAACGGGCTGAGAACGACACCGAGCACGAAGAAGAAGACCATGCAGACCTCTTCGTCGCCATAGGAGTATTCGGTGAGACCAACCGTGAAAAAGACCACCCACAGACCGGCCAGACTCACGAGGAAGCGCCCCCACAAACCGCCAAGCTCACGTCCACGCACGACCAGCTCGCGCAGGAGAACCAGCCAGACCCAGATGAACGCCAGCAGTCCCGGCCATCCGAGCATGACCGCGTAGTGCAGAAAGTTGTTGTGCAGGTGGCCATGCACCTCGCCATTGGCGACGTCGTAGGCATCGACATAACCGCCATACAATGGCTTTACATTGTTCATACCGACGCCGAAGGGGTGATCGGCGAGAATCGAGAAACCAATCTGCCAGATGCGCAGACGAAAATAGCTCGAGTATGACAACAATTCGGGATCGAGCAACCGCACCGCAAACGGTGAACAGAGCACGAGAGCGCTGACCGCCACCGCCCCAACCAGCAGGATGAGCAGATACCGCCGGTTGCGGGCCCGGCGCGTCCCGACCACGACCAGCATCGTGAGCAGACCGGCGCCAAGGGCCACCCATGGCCCCCGCGACAGCGTCAGGATGAAACCGACGATCTGTCCCGGCAGCGAGAGCAGGCACCAAAGGCGCAGACGCGGACGCCGGGCAATGATCGGCCAGGCGGCCAGGGTCAGAATCATGGTCATGGCGAGAACCTCGCCGAAAGTGAGCGGGATCGAGAAGAATCCGTAGGCGCGCACGCGGTTGGTGTCCTGCGTCAACGTGTGGATGTATTGAAACACGCCTATGTAGCCGGCCAGACCGGCGCCACCGATGAGCCCAACGATGAGCCGCTCGGATTGCTCGACCGTCAATCGCGCCCAGTAGGGCAGGAAGAACACCAGAATCATGAGAAACTTCCGGCTCTCGTCGAGGGCCCGCGCCACATCGACGCACCAGGCCAGATTCAACACGCCGACGAGGACAAAAATCCCGTAAGCGCGGGCCACCGCGGTGGGGCGCCAGAGCGGACGGTTCCGCCGCCAGGCGTTGGCACCGACCCCGATCAGGGCCAGCCCGAGCGCGACCTGGCTGGCCGAGATACTGAACCCGGCACCGAACCACACGTACGCCAGCAAACAGACCATGACGAAGCGATCGGCCAGCGATGCTTCGCAGGTGGTGGCCGTTGTATCGGCCACAAGATCACCGTCAGGAACAACTCCGCCGACCTGGGCGGTTCCCGCACGCGGAGAAGACGAAGCCCCGGCGTCTTCATGCCGATCGTCGATCGAAGTCATGCTGCATTCTTAGCAGACACCCCGGGCTTTGTCGAGCCTGTTGCATTCCCGCCGCCTCACCGGATGCCGCAAATGTGGCGCCTGCCATGACCCTGGGCCGCGCACGCGCGGGGAACGCCACCGCGTTGACAGCCCTCGTGGTCGGGGCTATGATGCAGCCAATTTCCGGGAAGGAGCGAATTTCCCCAAATGAAAGCCCAATACACCCTCCGGACCACCGTCGTCGTCATGGCCATTCTGGCCTTCTGCACCGTCTTTGCCGCATCCCCCTGCTGGGCGCTCAAAAACGTCTGCCCCGCCTGTCGCACGATGGTCAAAGACCTCGCGTCGATCGAGTGCCCCAACTGCGCGCGCGTCCTCAACGAGTGCCTCGCGTGCAACACGCGCAATCCGGTCAAGGCCGATTTCTGCATGGGGTGCGGCGCGGCGCTCGCCGAGTCCCGCGTGCTGAGCACGATCGCCACCGGCACCCGCGAAGCGCTGCGCCTGGGGCAGAGCCCACGGGCCGTGCAGGAGCGCGAACTGGCGAAGATCGAGAACCAGATCGCCAAGAAAGGCGTGAGCGCCCCGTACGCTTTTTACCGCATCACGATTCTGACCCAAATGGAGTGGTGGTCGAAGGCCGCCGCCGCCTGTCACGAGTTTCTCACCAAGTGGCCCGAAGACCCGCACAAAGTCCAGGTGACCAAGCAACTGGCCGAGGCGCTGCGCCGTTGGGGCTACCTGCTGTACCAACAGGGCGATCGCAAGGGCGCCATCGAGAAGTTTGGCGCGGCCGTGAAGACCGATCCGGCCAACAAGGAAGCGAGCTGGTGGTTCGTCCACACGCAGAAGGGCGACGTCGAGAAGGCCCTGACCAAGCCCGGCGCCCCGAAACTGCCCAAAGCAGGCAAACCCGAACCCAAGGGTGCTGCCACCCCAGCCCCGGCCGCTCCGCCTGCCGACGGCAGCACCGCGGCGAAACCCGCCAAACCGAGCAAGCATGAGAAACCGGCCAAGGCTGAGCCGCAGGCCAAAACCGAGCCAGCCAAAGCCGAAGCTCCTGCGCCCGCCAATGAGCCCGCCCAACCGGCCAAGCCGGTCGAAGCCGGTAGCGAGGTGCCGGTCACCACAGCCCCACCGTTGCCTGGTGCCACCGGGGATGCCGGCAGCGCCAGCGCGAGCGGTTCCTGACCATGACCCTGCGTGTCGCCGGGCCGGCGCGTCGAGAGCGACGCCGGCCCGGCCCACTTTCCAGGCCACAGCAAGCGTTCGCAGAAAAGCTGGTCACGTATTTACACAATCCCATGTATTTACACGGTATTTCTACTGCGCCCTGGCGCGGCACCACGGTGACCCTGTATGCCTGATGGCTCGCACTGGCTCAAAGACCTCGCCACCCAATTCTTTCTCGACATCGCTCCGCGCGGGGTCAAAGAACTGGACCAACTGTTCGAACTGTGGAAGACCGACCTGCCCAAGAAGCAGGAGAACAACTTCGGCATCGCGCTCCCGCCGGCAATGCGCGAGCGGGTTCTCGCCGAGATCGGCTTTGCCAACGAGAAGCCGGCCAACGCCGACCGATATCTGCGCTACCTCAACCTGTTCAATCGCCTTCTCGACCGCAAGATCGAAGATCTGCTCGAGATGACGACCGACGAACTCACCACGCAGATCTGGCAGGAAGGCCGCCGGCTGAGCCTGCGCGAGACCGAAATGCAGGAACTGGCGACGTTCCTGCCGCACTGGATCCAGAAAATCGGCACCAAGGTCGTGTTCGAGTTTTCGCCTCTGAACATCTGCGAGATGGCCAAGGGCAAAGCCGCGCCACCCGAGGTTTCGAGCACTGCCCGCTTCAAGAACATCATCGGTAAATCCGAGCAGATGCAGTCGATTTTCGGTTGCATCGAACGCATCAGCAAGAGCACGCTTTCGGTGTTGATCCAGGGCGAGTCGGGCACGGGCAAGGAACTGGTGGCCCACGCGATTCATCTCAACTCACCGCGGGCCGGCGGGCCGTTCATCCCCGTCAATTGCGGGGCCTTGCCCGAATCGATCATCGAGAGCGAATTGTTCGGCCACGAGAGGGGCGCATTTACCGGCGCCGTTGCCACCAAAAACGGCTACTTTGAGATCGCCAATGGGGGCACCCTGTTCCTCGACGAGGTCTCCGAGACCTCGCTCAACATCCAGGTTAAGTTGCTGCGGGCGATTCAGGAACGCAAGATCTGCCGCGTCGGCGGCACCCGGGCCATCGATGTCGACATCCGCATCATCACCGCGACCAACCGCGATCTGCTCAAGGTGGTGCGCGATGGCCAGTTCCGCCACGATCTGTATTACCGCATCAACGAAATGACCATCACCCTGCCGCCGCTGCGCGACCGTCAGGGCGACCTGCCCCTGCTCATCGATCATTTCCTCGCCCGCTTCGCGACCGAGAACGAGAAACCGATGCCGAAGGTCGATGCCGCGGCGCGCCGCCTGCTGTTCAGCTACGGTTGGCCGGGCAACATCCGCGAGCTCGAGAATGTGCTCAAGCGCGCGGTGGTGCTCGCCGACCGCGTCATCCTGCCCGCACACCTGCCGACGGCAGTGCTTGACCGCACCTGGCCCGGCGCAGTGCCGGCCGGTTCCGGGGCCGCGCCCGCGAGCGGCGGGAGCCTCGAAGATCAGTTGCAGAGCGCCGAACGCCAGATCCTCGAACGGGCGTTGGCCAACAACCAACACAACGTATCACTGACCGCCAAGGTCCTGAAGATCTCACGGCGGACCCTGCAGCGCAAGATGAAAGCCCTGGGCCTGTTGCGCCCCGAGCACATCGACCAAGACGAGTGACCCAATCCCCCCGGGTCAGGCCGACGACTGGGGTTCCGCATTAGATAACGATTCGGGAGCAAAGATCCTCGAGGAGGCCATCATCAATGCTGATCAAGACCCTGATCCTTGGCTGCTTTGCCAACATCGTCGCGACCTATCTCGCGGCTACCTTCGCCTCACCGGGCGAAGGTTGGCGGCAACCGCAACGGGCCGTCCTGGCCGGTCTGGTCGGCGGCTTGCTGTATTTCGGCCCCATCCTGCTGACCATGCAACCAGGCGGCTACGGGTATGGCCCGCAACCGAGTCCCGCTGGTTTTTGGGCCGGGGTGGTCTTGAGCACGGTGTGGTACACCTTCGCTTTCGTCAGTTTCTACGGTTTTGGCTTCGCCCAGTTGGTGCTTTGTTTCATCGGCCTGCAGTTGGCATCGTGGGGCGTGTCCAAAGCCCTGTCAGGCGGGCAGTGACCCCCGTTTCACGGCCTTGATGGTGCCGGTTGCTTGTCAGGTCGATTCGTGTGTGCTATGCTCTCGAGTGAACACGTTCTTTGACGAAAATGTCCCTGCGGTGTGCGTGATGAAGCAGGTTTAATTGAGCCTACACCTGTTTTGAGAGGGAATCTGACTTCGTGCCACCGGGGCCGGATCTTACGAACAGGGTCACCTGTTACGAAGCCCCCCGAGCGGTCTCGAGCAGACAACCAGACTGTTATGGTCGGGTTCAATTTTTCCTCACACGGCATTCGCGGGGGTTTTGATAATCTGACGCCCTTCCGTATTCGACGGAGGGGCGTTTTCTTTGCGAGGAGCGACCGATGGCACATCTGGCCCACTTGCGCGAGTTTTCGTTGATCAACAAACTGACCCGGCCGCTGGCACGGCATCCTGACCAGGTCAACCGCACCCACGAGAGCGACGCCGAACTGGTGCGGCAACCCGACGGCAGCATCCTGGCCGTCACGGTTGATACGCTCGAAGAAGAGTACCGCCTCGGGTTGATCCGCGATCCGCACGTGGTCGGGTGGGCCACCGTGACCCACAGTCTGTCGGATCTCGCCGCCGTCGCCGCCACACCGATCGGCGCCGTGCTGGCGCTCAACCTGCCCCGCGACCTCGAAGGCGACTGGAGCGAACGATTCTTTGCGGGCGCCGCAGATGCGCTCACCGCCCACGGCACCTGGTGCCTGGGCGGCGACACCAACTTCACGACCCAGGCAAGTTTCAGTTGCACGGCCATTGGCCGCATCACGACAACGCCGCCCCTGCAACGCGTCGGGGCGAAAGCCGGCGATGCGCTCTACATCACGGGTTCTCTGGGCGCCGGCAATCTGCTGGCGATTGCGCGCCAGGTCGATGCCGGTCTGTGGGCCGAGTTCGAGCGGGGTTACCGCCCGCGGGCCCGCCTGGCCGAAGCCGCGGCCTTGCGCCCGTTCATGCGTTGCGCCATCGACACCAGCGATGCCCTGTTGCAGGGCATGGCGATTCTCGCGGGGCTCAACGACGTCGGCATGCATTTCGAGCACGACCCGGCCCACTACGATCCGCGTCTGGTGGGCCTCGCTGAGAAGATCCGCTTTCCGCTGTGGCTGGCCAACGTCTTCGGGTTGGGCGAGCACGAACTGCTGTTCACCGTCGATCCGGCGCAGGAACAAGCGCTGCAGGCGCAGGCCAAGGCAGGAGGGCATGTCATCCGCCGCATCGGCGAGGTGCGCCGGCAGGCCGGCATCACCATGACCCTCGATGGGCGGGTCCGCGAACTGGATGCCACCTGGTTGTTGAACCTCTTTGGCGAATGTCCGTCGGTCGAAGCGTACATCAAGAAACTGGGCGAGTATGATGCCAGATTGCGCCAAAGCTGAGTCGCCGGCAAGAGAAATACTTTGTATTGCCAGTCGCGCCCACAACCCTTCAGTCGACGGCCCGCTGTGGCGACGCAAGCGCCTGTTGGGGAACCGGCACCATCCAGGCGCCGCCCCGCAACGTCGCCTCCCATGGCGGCATTTGTCGACGGGCGGACCCGGATGCGAGACCGTAAGCGCCTGGCCCGGCAACAGGAGCGACACCCATGCGGGTATTGATCACCGGGATCAACGGGTTCATCGGCCGCCACCTGGTGCAGGTTGGCATGAGTTCTGGGTGGCAGATTACCGGCATTGTCGCCCCGGGCGAGACCTACCTCGGTCCGGGTGCCGGGGCGCACTCCCCGGCACCGGCCATCGATGCGCCCGCCATGCGTCGAGACGCGACGCCGGTCGTCTGTCCCGCCATCCGGCCCTGCGACCTGGCCGGACGGGGGGCGCGCGGCACGCTAACCGCGATCGTCACCGGACACGACGCCGTCATCAACCTCGCGGGCGTCATGTTTGGCCGCAACCCGGCACACCACCGGCGCGGCAACGTCACGATCGTCGAGCACCTGATCGGCGCCTGCGCCGCGGCAACGCCCCGCCCCCATTTCATCCAGGTTTCGTCGGTGGCCGCTCTTGGCCCGAGTTGGCTGGGCGAGCCGCTGGCCGAGTCGGCGCCGTGTCGCCCGATCTGCGTTTACGGGCACAGCAAACGGGCGAGCGAGCAGACAGCACTGGCCGGCCAGAGGCTGGGTGTTCCGGTCACGGTGGCGCGCCCCTGCTCGATCTACGGCCCCGGCGACCGCTGCTTCCTCGAGTTGTTCACCATGGCCCGGGCCGGGCGCTTCGTGCGCCTGGCGACGCGGCACCGCCGCTACAACCTGATGTATGTCGCCGATTTCGTGGCCGCCCTGGTGGCCATCGTCGCGCGCCGGGAGGGCAGCGGCCCGCTCAATCTCGGCCACCCCGCGATCCTGACCGACGACGACCTGAAAGCGGCCCTGGCACAGGCAACAGGGCACACCGACGGTCTGCACGAGACGTTCCTCGGTCGCGGGGCCGCCCGTCTGCTCGGCCGCGCCTACGATGTCGCCGAGTTGCTGTCGGGACACCCCACATTGATGAACAGCGGCAAGATCGCCGAGCTGGCCCACGAGAACTGGCTGCAGGATTTCGCCAAGCAATATGACGTATTGCAGTTCTCCCCACGGGTCGATTTGCGCGAGGGGATCGCCCACACCTGGGATTGGTATCGACGGGAGGGTTGGGCGTAGGGCCGAGCCGCCTTGTGATCGAACGCTCCCTGGGCTATATTGCCGGACAGTAGCCTTTCCGCCCGACACCACGCGAGAGGTATGTGCATGCCTGCCGACATCTTCGCTCGCCGCCGCAAGAGTTTCGTTCTCTGGCTTCCCGCTGTTACACAGCCCGCGCCGCACCTGGTGGTCGGCACCTTCTTGTTCGGCAACCCGCCGGCAATCGAGAACGTGAAACGCCTGCCGCTGACCGAGACGAAACCGGGCTTGTGGGAGATCGAGGCGCGGCGGTGCGGACTCGACGAGGGCAAGGTCTACCATTACTGGTTCGAGGTCACCGATTCGGCTGCGGGCGGACGCGGCGGGCGGTTATGGTGCACCGACCCGTTTGCGCACACCGTCGACTGGCGCCTGCTCGCGCCCGAGCAGGACGGCCTTGCCGACGAGGACCGCGACCCGGCCGGCGTGGTTCTGTATGCCGGCGGCGAACTGCGGGTGACCGACCCGGGCGGTGAGACGCCCGACCTTGAGACCGAGCCGGAACCGAGCCAACTGGGCCTGGTCCCCAACAATGCGCTGGTGATCTACGAATTGCCGACGCGCTGGGCGCGCACCTGCGGCAAACGCATCGTCGGCGCGGGCACGTTTGACGACGTGCGGGCCCTGGTCAGCCGTGGCAGTCGCGCCGCCAACTTCGCGGGAATGCGGGTGCTCGACGAGCACAACGCGCACCTGCGCAACCTGGGCGCAAACGCGCTCGAGCTGTTGCCGATCGCCGACAGTTGGCAAGATTCGGAATGGGGCTACGGCACGAGCAATTACTTCGCGCCCGACAACGACCTGGGCAAACCCAAGGGGCATTCGTGGGCCACGGCCAACTGTGCGCTGGCCGATCTGGTCCGGGCCTGCCACAAGCATCGCATCCGCTTCTTTCTCGATGTGGTCATGGGCTTCACCCAACGCGGACCATATCAGAACATCAACGACCCCCTCTTGCATGTGCCACAAGCGCAGGACTACGCCACAGCCGACGACGACCAACGGTCGTCGCGCCCGGGCGAACTGCGCCAGGATTGGGGCGGCCGCCTGTGGCGATACGCGGGTGTAATACAACGTATTTATGACCCGATCTCGGGAGAAGTCACCGATGTTGTTCCAGCCCGGCAATACATGAAGGCGTTCATCGAGCGGTGGATTCACGACTTCCACATCGACGGGGTCCGTGTCGACAGCATCGAGACCGTTGCCAACTGGGATTTCGTCGCGGAGTTCACGGCCCATGCCCGTGCAGCATGGCGCGAGCGCTGGACCCGTTCCGACCGACCGTCGGCACCATCCGGCAAGCCACGGGCCGCCGCGCGGGCGATCGCGCCGTCGTCCGCTGCCGACGCCCGCTTTCTCACGGTGGGCGAGGAACTGTCACAACCCATGGACCTGCTCAACCCTGCGCGGAAACGGCTCGATGGCCTGTGGAACGAGAAGTTCAAGCATCGGCTGCGCTCGGTCCTCGTCGGACGGCAGCATGTCGAGGACGCGTCGTTCGCAGATACGGTGCGCAAGTTGATCGACTGCCGCCTGCTCGGGTTCGCCGATGTGACCGAGGCGGTCAACTACATCACCTCGCACGACACCGAGGGGTACGGCAACGAGCGGCTGTACGACTATCTGCACAACAACTGGGTCGCCGAGAAGGAACCCCGCATCAAGCTGGCTTTCGCCTGCCTGCTGACGGCAGTCGGCATACCGATGATCCTGGCGGGCGAGGAGTTCGGCGACAAGAGCGATCTGGCCACGATTCACCCGTACAAGCAACTCGACACGGTCAATTTCGAGCGCCTGCAAACGGCTCTCGACCAGCAAGCGGGCCGAGCGCGACCGAAACCGGGCGAAAGCGACCAGCGTTGGCGTGCGCGGGTGTTCGAGCACGTTGCCCGGTTGTGCCGTCTGCGCGCCAGTCATCCGGGGTTGCAGGGCAATGAAACCACGTTCCTGCACGCCGACTTCTCGGAGGACAAACGCGTCGTCGTGTGGATTCGCGGCGCCCCCTCGACGGCCGAGATTGTCGTTGTCGTCGCCAATTTCTCCGACTACGCATCGCCGGCCGTCACCGGTGCTGCAGCACTCTACGAAATTCCCGGGTGGCCATGCGAAACCCATGGGCGTCAGTGGCACGAGGTCACCCAGGACCGGCCGGTTGCCGCCGAGTGGGCCGGTCGCGAACCGATCTACCCGTGGGAGGCGAAGGTCTACATCCTGAAGTAGGCCCGATCACGCGGTCCATGGCGGCAAACGCCCACTACGCCCATCGTGGGCGGGCGGGTCGTTTGCACTGCCCGAAACTGGCGTTTCGGGCCGCCATCGTGGCAGCAAACGCCCACTACGCACATCGTGTGCGGGCGGGTACCGACCGAGGCCACTCGTGTTATACTGCGCCTGCATCTGACCGGAACCACCCGCCCGGGCACGGCCCCCAAGGCCAAATGCGTCACGGCGGCTGGGTTCGGTGAACCTTGCGGTGGGCAATCCCGGGAGGCATACACATGGCCGAATTCGGACGCGATCTACTGGGCAACCTGGCCGAGGCCAACAAGCGCGAGTGGCTGGTTACGAACGGTATCGGCGGTTTCGCCGGCGGCACCATCACCGGGATGAACACCCGTCGGTACCACGGAATCCTGGTCGCCAGCATGCGTCCGCCCACCGAGCGCATCGTTCTGGTCAACTGGCTCGAGGACGCGATCGTCGTCGACAGCCAGCAGGTCCCGCTGGCAACCCACAAGTACCACAAAGTATTGCACCCCAATGGTTATCTGCATCTCGAGCGATTCACCACCGAGCCGTTCCCCACCTGGATCTACCAGATCAAAGACACGCTCGTCGAGAAGACGCTGGTGATGGTGCACGGGGAGAACACCGTGGCGGTCACCTACAAGGTGCTGGGCAATGGCCGTCCCGTCGACCTGCAGATCCGGCCCCACCTGCTGTTCCGCGACTTTCACGGCAACGTCTTCGAGAACCCGGGGTTTGCCGACAACACGACGATCACCGGCCAGTCGTGGAGCATGCAACCGTTCTTCAACGCCCCCACCCTGCACATGGCCTGGGATCGCGGCGAGTTCGTGAAAGACGGCTATTGGTACCGCGATCATCTGCTGACGGCCGAAGACCAGCGGGGCCTACCGGCCACGGAAGACGACTACAGCAACGGATATCTGCTGATCAAGGGCATGACCGGGTCGGTCACCGTGGTGTTCTCGGATCACCCCATCGGCAGCTTCAATCCGTCCGAGATCCGCCGGCGCCAGGAAAAACGGCGCGAGGCCGTGGCCCATGCCATTCCGGCCAACGACCCGTTCCTGCGCCAGTTGCTGCTGGCCGCCGACCAATTCGTGGTCGACCGGCGCTCGACGGGGGCGAAAACGATCATCGCCGGCTACCCCTGGTTCAACGACTGGGGACGCGACAGCTTGATCGCGTTGGCCGGTCTCACCCTGGTACCGGGCCGCTTCGACGATGCCCGCGGCATTCTCACCACGTTCGCCCGCAGCATCCACAAGGGCGTGGTGCCAAACTGCTTCGCCGACCACGGGACCTCGGCCGCCTACAACAGCGTCGATGCGTCGCTGTGGCTGTTCCACGCGGCGTATAAATACGTTGAATATACAGATGATTACGGTTTCATCGAGGCCGAGCTGATGCGTCCGCTGTCGACCATTGTCGAGGCGTTCAGCGACGGCACCGAGTTCGGCATCGGCATGGACAGCAACGACGGTCTGATCAGCGCCGGCGCCCCAGGGTTGCAACTCACCTGGATGGACGCCAAGTGTGATGACACTGTATTTACACCGCGCGAAGGCAAGGCGGTCGAGGTGAATGCCCTGTGGTACAACGCGCTCAAGACCTTCGCCATGTTCCAGGCGAAGTTCGGCGAGGAGCACCGGGAAACCGAGACTCTGGCGCGCAAGGTGCGGGCAAGCTTTCGCAAGGCCTTCGCCAACCGCGGTGTCGAGGGATTGGTCGATGTGATCCGCCCCGATGGCACTGCCGACGGCGCCATGCGCCCCAACCAGATCTTCGCGGTGTCGCTGCCGTTTGCCGTTCTCGAGCCCGACCAGGAAAAGCAGGTGGTCGATGTCGTGTTCCGCCGCCTCTATACCTCCCTTGGTTTGCGCAGCCTGTCGAAGCGTGATCCGGCCTACATCGGCGTCTATGCGGGCACGCGGTTCGAGCGCGACCGGGCCTACCATCAGGGCACGGTCTGGAGTTACCTGCTCGGGCCGTTCGTCAGCGCCTATCTGAAGGTGCATCAGCACAGTATGGAAGCGATGCTGCGGGCGAGCCGGATGCTTGACCCGGTGCGCGTGCACCTGCAGCACGACGCCTGCATCGGCAGCATCAGCGAGATCTTCGACGGCGAACCGCCCCATGAGGCCAAGGGGGCGTTTGCCCAGGCCTGGAGCGTCGCCGAGATTCTGCGGTGCTACGTCGAAGACATCAAGGGCCAACGCCCGACGCTGATGGTTTGACGACCATGGGAACACCGGCATGAGTCACGAGCACGCCAAAGGGAGTCTCATCGATCCGACGGCCCGCCTGTTGTCGTTTGCCGGCCACGATCCGAAGCTCGGTCGCGACGTTTTTCTGGGCCCCGGCGCCGTCGTCATCGGCCGGGTCACGCTGGGCGACGACGTCTCGATCTGGTGCAATGTCGTCTTGCGCGGCGACATCCACACGATCGAGATCGGCGAAGGCACCAACATTCAAGACAACAGCACCGTGCATGTCACCTCCGAGACCGGCCCGGTCAAGGTCGGCCGAAGGGTGACCGTGGGCCATGGGGTGATCCTCCATGCCTGCACGGTCGAAGACGGGTGCCTGATCGGCATGGGCGCCACGATTCTCGACGGGGCGGTCATCGGTGCCGGTTCGCTGGTCGGCGCCGGAGCACTGGTAACTCCCGGCAAGCTGTTCCCGCCCAACTCGATGATTTTGGGCAGCCCGGCGAAGCTGGTGCGCCCGCTGACCGACCAGGAACGCGAGGGCATCGTCGTCAATACAAAACACTACATCGACATCAAGGAGCAGTATCGCCGATGATGACCTGCCGACCGCCGTCGGTGTTCTTCGCTCGAGCCGATTTGACGTCGGCGGCAATTGACAATAGGTTTAGCACGTTGTCCCGTTACCCGATCACGAATCCGGCTGCGGCCGCATCCCGGAGCATGGCATGAAACCTTGGGTTTGTCGCGTGGCCACGCATCTCCTGCTCACCTCTTTTTTGTTCCTCGCCGGTGTCGCACCGACCGCAGCGAACGTGACCCCCGACAATGCGTCCGGCGGCAAGAAACTCGACCTGGCGGCCATGAACCTCGAGCAACTGCTCGAGGTCGAAGTGAAGACCGTTTCGACCGCGGCGAAGCACGAACAGAAGATCAGTGACGCACCGTCGGCGGTCAGTGTGATCACCGCCGCCGAGATCAAGCTCTACGGCTTCCGCACGCTGGCCGAGGCTTTGCGCAGTCTCGTCGGGTTCTATTCGGTGTCCGACCGCCGGTATTCGTATGTGGGCATCCGCGGCTTCAATCGCCCCGGCGATTACAACTCACGAATCCTGTTATTGGTGAATGGGTTGCGTCTCAACGACACCGTGTACGACACCGCGCCCATGGGGCGCGACCTGCCATTCGACCTCGATCTGGTCGACCGTATCGAGGTGGTGCGCGGGCCAAGCGCTTCGATTTATGGAAACAATGCGTTTTTCGGCGTGGTCAACGTGATCTTGCGCAAACCCGCGGCGTTATCTTCATTCGAGACGACGACGCGGGTCGACTCGATGCAGGGCGTCGAGAGCCGCCTCACCTGGTCGGGGCCGGCAAACCGCGGCCGGCTGCTGTTGTCGGGGAACGGCTTCGCCAGCCCGGGACAGAAACGCATCTACTTTCAGGATTATGACGACGCAGCCCACAACAATGGCATTGAAGAGAACTGCGACCGCGAAGAACAACGCGGTGTCTATGGGCAGTTCACCCGCGGCAACTTCACCCTGCAGAGCGGTTATTCCTTCCGCAGGAAGGGCCTGGTCGGAGCACCCTACGATGCCGAGTTCAACAACGAGGAGACTGACACCATCGACTTCCAGACCTTCCTCGGTCTCTCGTATCGGATGCCCTGCCGCGACGGTTCGACGCTCGATCTTCACTTTTTCAACCAGTGCGCGGGCTACGACGGGCATTACGTCTACGATTTCGCGAACCAGGGCGATCCGCCAGCCCTCGTCAAGCAATACGATTCGTCACGCGGAGAGCGCCGCAGCATCGATGGGGCCTGGACCAAGCGCCTCAACCGCCACCACAGTCTGGTCCTCGGCTTCGAGGTTCTCGATTTCCTTCGCCAGTCCCAGAACACCTCCGACGTGGCTGTACGCCTCGACGATCATCGTTCGCAAAGGGCCCGCGCCGTGTATCTCGAAGACGAGTGGGTGATCAACCGCCGGCTTCGTCTCAGTGCCGGCGGGCGCTGCGACTCGATCGACGGGTTTGGTACCCGGGTGACGCCACGGTTCGCCCTGATCGCCCAGCCCCGGCCCGACCGCACTGTAAAGCTGATGTATGGACAATCGTTCCGCGCCCCCAACGCCTACGAGCGGTATTACAACGACGGAGCGATCACCCAGAAGATCAACCCCAACCTGGGCGCAGAACGCAACGACATGTGGGAGTTGGCTTATGAAACGCCGTTGCATCGACGCCACACCACCCTGCGGATGTCGGTGTTCCGCTATCGCTTGCGTGACCTCATCGACATGACGGTCGATCCCGATGATGATGTTCAGGTTTTTCGCAATCTGGGTCAGGTCGACGCCGAGGGGCTCGAACTGGCGCTGTCGCGGCGTTGGCAAGGTGGACTGCGCACCGACCTGGGCTGGTCGTGGCAACGCACCAGCACCGACCTGGGCGCCAGCCTGAGCAACGCCCCGACGCACCTGGGCCAGATCCGGGTCTCCCGGCCGTTCCGCCGTCTCGGCATCGATTGCGCCGTCGAAACCCTGGTCACGGGACCACGCACCGACACTGCGGGCAACCCGCTGGCGGCACAGACGCTGGTCAACTTCAACATTTTGCGCCGCATGCCGCACCTCAATTTCGATCTCGCCTTGCGCGTCACCAACCTGCTCGACCATCGCCTCGTCGACCCGGTCCCCGACGAGTATCTCTCGCGCACGATGCCGGCCGACGGTCGCGTGTTCAGACTCGACGCGACGTATCGGTTCTGATCGATGATCCGCAGACGCCAGCAGCAACGGAACGCCAGGCCATACCCCTGTATATGGCTGTTGGTGCTGTTGTGCATGGCGTTCGCATGCAAGCACGCGACCGGAACGCCAGGCGGCGACGCCCCGAACGAATATCAGGTCAAAGCCGCATTTATGTACAACTTCACCAACTATATCGAGTGGCCACCTCGTTCTGCCGGCCCGGAGTCAAACCCCTTCACGATCGGCTTAACCGAGCCCAATGCGTTCGGCTCGGTACTCGCCGACATCGTCACCGGCAAGCTGGTGGGCAAACGACCGGTGAAAGTGGCAAGCATCAAGACGACCAAAGACCTGGCCGGTTGCCAGATGGTATTCGTTGACGCTCGCTGCGAACTGTTGACGGAGTTGCTCGAAACGTGTCAAACCAAAGGCATCCTGACCGTCGGCGACGGGTTGGGTTTTCTCGACCTCGGCGGAATGATCGCCTTCTTGCTCGAAGACAAGAGGGTCCGCTTCGCCGTGCATTTGGGCACCGCCAAGGCGGCCGGACTGACCATCAGCAGTCATCTGCTTCGACTCGCCACGACCGTTCGGCGTTGACCGCAAAAACACCGACTCGCCGCCCCCATGCTCGCCGGGCAAGCGACCGTCGGTGGACCGGATCCGCGATTCGGCCGCGGTTGTGGTTGACCTGCCCCGGACCGTATGATATGTACTCGTACTCGATCCGTGCCAAAGCCGACACCATCATTGAAGAGCACGTTCGCCGAGTTGGCAGGAATCGCCAACACGGGTTTGACGATGGGCGTTTGTGTGGTGGTCGGGCTGGTCGGTGGCATCGGCATCGACCACTGGTTTGGTACGCACCCGCAGGGCGCGGCAGCCGGACTCGGTTTTGGATTTCTGACCGCGATGGCAGAGTTGTATCGATTACTCAAAGGTAGCATGCAGCGTGACCGACCCAACCCGGGATCCCCGGGCCCTGCAACCAAGGCCGATCCCGACCGTCGAGGCTGATTTGCTTCGGTTCGTGGCGCTGGGCACCGTGGTTTTGTGTCTGGGCGCCCGTGTCCTGGGCTTCCGCATCGGGTGGGCCCAAAGTGGCGGTTGCATCGTGGGTGCCATCGCCGGGTTGGCCAGCTTTCGCGTGCTCGCTTATGCGGTGCGCATGGCCACCGACAATGCCGCGGCCGCATGGGTGCGCATCGTGATGGCGTTGTTGGGTAACTTCAAGTTGCTGGCGCTCGGCGTCTTCGTCTACCTGTGTTACCGCTTTCTCGGCCTGCCCATCGAGGGCATGGCCGCCGGATTGGCGCTGATGCAACTGGTGGTGCTCGTCGCTTCGCTGGCGTTGGCCAGTTCCGGTTCGTCGCGAACTCCCCGCACCGAGGAGGCCTGACCATGCACGAAATGGAAGTCCGCTTCCTCTTCCTCTTCGATTTTTTGCACCTGCCGCCCGGCCTGATCATGCCGTTCGTCGTCACCGGCATCATCGCCACGGTGGCGTGGCTGATGACCCGCAAACAGGAACTGATCCCAACACCGTTGCAGAACCTGGGGGAAGTGGCGGTCGAAGAACTCGAGACCTTCGTCGAGGGAATCCTCGGCCACAAGCATGCCGCCGAGTTCGCGCCGTTCCTGGGCACACTGTTCGTGTTCATCATGACCTCGAACCTGATCGGCCTGATCCCGGGGTTGCGCTCGCCCACAGCGACGTTCACCGATTGCGCCAGCCTGGCGCTGATGATTTTCTGCACCACGCAGTATCTCGGCTTCAGCCGGCATGGCCTGGGTTATCTCAAGCACTTCGTCGGCGAGCCGCTATGGATGGCGCCGCTCAACTTCCCGATTCACGTCATCGGCGAGATCAGTCGGCCGATCTCGTTGACTCTGCGTTTGTTCGGCAACATCATGGGCGAAGACGTGGTCATCATGGTGCTGATGTTGTATCTCGTCCCTTGGATCCTACCGCTGCCGATGCTGGCCCTGGCGGTGTTTACCAGCGTTGTGCAAGCTCTTGTATTTACACTTCTCTCCAGTGTCTATTTCGCCGGGGCGCTCGGCGAGAGTCATTAAGTCACCATCTACTTTCTCGATTCAGGAAGGAGCTTCCCATGGACCCGAACACGATTATCCATGTCGCCGAGATTCTCGGGGCGGCGCTCTGCATTTCGTTGGGCTCCGGTTTGTGCGGCATCGGTCAGGGCCGCGCCGTCGGCCAGGGCCTCGAGGCCATGTCGCGCCAGCCCGAGATGATGGGCGAGCTGCGCATCAACATGATCATCGGTCTGGCGATCATCGAGTCGCTGGCCATCTACTGTCTGGTCATTTCGTTGATCCTGTTGTTCGTGAAGTGGTAAGTCAGGCCTGATCGGCATGAGCACCACCTTCCGCAACCGGGGATGTCGGCCGCGCGGCCGCATCCGTCCGCCGATCCTGGCCCCCCGCACAGGGCGTGGTCACGCGCAAGCGTGGGCCGCCCTCGGGGTTCTGGCACTGGTCGTGGTGTTTGCCGCGGCCAACTGTGCCTGGGCTGGGGCGCCGACGGCCGAAGCTGTTCCCGCTGGCACCGCGGCTGGGCACGGCAGTGTGGCCAAAGGCGGCGAGCATGCCGGTCCCGGCCTGCTCGATTTCGACTGGCGGATCCTGGTCGCGCAGTTGTTCAACTTCTATCTCTTGTTGTGGCTGTTGAAACGCTTCCTGTTCGGTCCGGCCCACGAGATGCTCGAACGGCGGCGGCAGAAGGTCGCCGACGAATTGTCGGGCGCGGCTGAGGCCAATGCCCGGGCTCTCGAGTTGCGCGAGCAGTACGATGCAAAGATCGCGAGCGCGCAAAGCGAGGCCCACGCCATCGTGCAGAAGGCAACGATCGAGGCTCAGCAGAACAAGGAAGAGATCACAGCCGCAGCGCGCGTACAAGCGCAGAAGATCGTCGACCACGCCCATGTCATGATCCAGCGGGAACGCCAGCGCGCCTGGCTCGAACTGCGCAGTGATGTGGTCAACCTGACGATGAAGACGACCGAACGGCTCGTGCAACGGTCTATCGACGAGAAGACGCAACGCGAGATCATCGAGCGCATGATCGTCGACCTGGAGAAACTGTCGTGAAACTGAGGCTGCTGGCGACACGGTACGCGCAGGCCCTGTTCCAACGGGCCGAGGCCGTGCACGAAGTGGCGGCTGCGCAGAGCGACCTCAACCACCTCGATCGCCTGTTCCAGCATCAACCCAAGTTCCACCAGTTGCTCTTCCACCCTTCGATTCCGGTCGACGAGAAGCGGCGCATCCTCACCAAGGCTTGCGCGTCGCTCGAGAGCACGACGGTGCTGCCCTTCCTGATGGTGTTGATCCGCAAGGGGCGCATCCCGCTGCTGGCCATGATTCGCGATGCCTTCGACAAACGGTATCGCGACTACGAGAAGCGCATTCGCGTCACCATCCGGTCGGCGGTACCGCTGAGCAACCTCGAACGCCAACGCCTCGAAGCCGCGTTGCACCGGCGCACAGGCGGCGGTCAACTCGAGATCCGCGAGGTCGTCGACCCCGAACTGATCGGCGGCATGACCATCCATTACGGCGACCTGTTGCTCGATGGCTCGATGCGCACGCGCATCCGCCTGATGAACGAGCGCTTGTTGCGACTCAATCGCAATATGTTTTCCGGGGTCGACCTCGGTGAACTGCCTGAATTGGCGGCCACCGAGGGCGACAAGAATCCCCAACCGCGATCCGGTCCCCCGGCATGAGTGATCGGGCCAGGGGAACGCCAACGCGCCCCTCCCCCCCCGCATCACCCGCGTAACGCCCCAGAGACGAGGCAAGGCATATGGTAATCAAACCCGAAGAAATCATGGCGATCATCGAGCAGGAGATCGCCGACTTCAAAGACGAGATCAAGTTGTCGGAGACCGGCGTGGTTCTGCAGGTCGGCGACGGCATCGCCCGCGTCTATGGCCTGCAGAAGGTCATGGCCGGCGAGATGGTCGAGTTCGCCAACGGGGTCAAGGGCTACGTGCTCAACCTCGAAGAAGAGAACGTCGGCGTCATTTTGCTCGGCCCCGACGACGGTATTCGCGAGGGCGATCTGGTCAAGCGCACCGGGCAGGTTCTCAAGCTGCCGGTTGGTGACGCCATGGTCGGCCGCGTGGTGAACGCGCTGGGCGAACCCCAAGACGGCCTGGGCCCCATCGTCGGCGACGAACTGGGGCAGGTCGAAGCCCCGGCGTTGGGCGTGTGCCAGCGTCAGGGCGTCAAAGAGCCGCTGCAGACGGGTTTGATCGCCATCGATGCGATGATTCCGATCGGCCGCGGCCAACGCGAGTTGATCATCGGCGACCGCCAGACCGGCAAGACCACGGTGGCCATCGATACGATCATCAACCAGCGCGACACCGACGTCATTTGTATTTACGTTGCCATCGGCCAGAAGGTCTCGACGGTGGCGCAGATCGTCGCCACGCTCAAGGCCCATGACGCGATGCGTTACACCACGGTGGTGGTCGCCGCGGCATCCGACCCGGCGCCGCAGCAGTTCATTGCACCGTTCTCGGGTTGCGCCATCGGTGAGTATTTCCGCAATCGCGGCAAACACGTATTGATCGTGTATGACGATCTCACCAAGCACGCCTACGCCTATCGCCAGATTTCGCTGTTGCTGCGGCGGCCCCCGGGCCGCGAGGCGTATCCGTCCGACATTTTCTATCTGCACTCGCGCCTATTGGAGCGCGCGGCCAAGCTCGACGATTCGCTCGGCGGCGGTTCGCTGACCGCGTTGCCGATCATCGAGACGCAGGCGGGTGATGTGTCGGCGTACATCCCGACCAACGTCATCTCGATTACCGACGGCCAGATCTATCTCGAGTCGGCCCTGTTCTATAGCGGCGTGCGACCGGCCATCAACGTCGGTCTGTCGGTGTCGCGCGTCGGCGGCAACGCCCAGATCAAGGGAATGAAGCAGGTCGCCGGCCGTCTGCGCCTCGACCTCGCCCAGTATCGCGAGTTGGCGGCGTTTGCCCAGTTCTCGAAAGATCTCGACAAAGCGTCGCAGGCGCAGCTCGCCCGCGGCGAGCGTCTCGTCGAAGTGCTCAAGCAGGGTCTGCACCAGACTATGCCGGTCGCCGACCAGATCATCCTGATCTGGGCTGCCACCAACGGGTTCTGCGACGCGCTGAGTGTCGCCGAAACGGCGCGCTTCAAGGGCGAACTGCTCAAGCACATGGCCAAGGAGCACCCCGAAATCGGCTTCAAGATCATGAAAGACAAGACCGTCTCGAAGGAAGTGGCCGAACAACTCGAGAAGGTCGTGCGCGAGTTCGTCACCAAGGAATTCAAACGCGACGCGGGTCCGGCGGCGTTGGCCGAGTCGGCTGCCGGCGGCACCCAGGCCGCGTAAAGCCAAAGGCAACAGGCAACAACGATGGGCAACCTGCGCGACATCAAAGGGAAGATCCGCGGTGTCAAGAACATCAAGCAGATCACCCAGGCGATGAAACTGGTCGCCACGGCCCGCCTCAAGCAGGCCGTCGACCGGGTCAACAACGCGCGTCACTACCTCGAGAAGGTCGAGCACATTCTCGCCGACATCCTGCCGAACCTGGGCAGCGGTCCGAGTCATCCGTTCTTCACCAAACGCCATCGCGAGTCGGTCGGCATCGTGGTCATGGCCGGTGAACGCGGGTTGTGCGGCAGTTTCAACCACGAACTGCTCAAGACGGCGCGGCGGTACATCGAGTCGCTCGATGTTCGCAACATCAAGCTGATGACGGTTGGCAAGAAGGCCGGCGACGGGCTCAAGGGCCAGAAACACCCGATCATGGCCGCCTACCCGAACCTGGCGTCCGAGAACTCCCCGGCGCGCATGCGCGAGGCGGTGGGCGTGGGCATCGAAGCGTTCATGAAGAAAGAGGTCGATGCGGTCTGGGTCGTTTACAGCCGGTTCATCTCGGCCATCGAAAACGACATGGTCGTCCGCCAGTTGCTGCCGGTGTCGCTCGAAGTGCGCCCGACCAAGCATGTGCAGAATTTTCTTTACGAGCCTTCGCCCAAGGCGGTTTTCGACATGTTGTTGCCGTTGTACATCGAAGGGTTCTTTTCGCTCGCAGTCATGGAGACGGCGGCGGCCGAGCAGGGCGCCCGCATGGTGGCAATGGGCGCTGCCACCGACAAGGCCGAGGAACTGCTCGGTGATCTGACGTTGAAGTACAACCGGACCCGCCAGGACTCGATCACGCGCGAACTGGCCGAGGTGGTGTCCGGGTCCGAGGCATTGAAGAGTTAGCAATATTTCGTAAATACGGGCGCGGGACCCTACCGCGCCAGGGATTCGACCAGTCCCGCCGATCGGTAATCGCGGGCGGTTGCAGGGAGACGCAGCTATGGCAAAGGACGGCTTGATCGTTCAGGTGATCGGTCCCGCGGTGGACGTAAAATTCCCCCGGGGGCACCTGCCCGCATTGCGCACGGCGCTCGAGGTCACGCGTGAAGACGCGGCCCCCACCCTCACGGCCAGCAAACCGGCCGCTGACAAGGGCGCAACGCCGGCCAAGGCCGGCAACGCTGCCGCTGCCGCCACGGCTCTGTCGGCCAAGCTCATTCTCGAGGTCGCCCAGCACCTGGGCGACGATATGGTCCGCACCATTGCCATGGGCGCCACCGATGGCTTGATGCGCGGCATGGTGGTCAAAGACACCGGAGCGCCGATCAAGGTCCCTGTGGGGCCCCAAAACCTGGGCCGGATGTTCAATCTGCTGGGCGAACCGATCGACAACCGCGGCCCCGTCGTCCCTCGCGACAAGTGGTCGATTCACCGCCAGGCGCCGGTGCTCACGGCACAAGGTGACGTCAACAAGATCTTCGAGACCGGCCTCAAGGTCATCGACCTGCTGGCCCCCTATCCGCGCGGCGGCAAAGTCGGCCTGTTCGGCGGCGCCGGCGTCGGCAAGACCGTTTTGATAATGGAACTGATCAACAACATCGCCAAGCAACACGGCGGCGTGTCGGTCTTCGGCGGAGTCGGCGAGCGCACCCGCGAGGGCAACGACCTGTGGGTCGAGATGAAAGAGTCGGGTGTCATCGAGAAGACCTGTCTCGTCTTCGGCCAGATGAATGAACCGCCCGGGGCCCGTCTGCGCGTGGCGCTGTCAGCCCTGACCATGGCCGAGTATTTCCGCGATGCCGAGGGACAGGACGTGCTGCTGTTCATCGACAATATCTTCCGCTTCGTGCAGGCGGGCGCCGAAGTCTCGGCCCTGCTCGGCCGCATGCCGTCGGCCGTCGGTTACCAGCCGACGCTGGCCAACGAAATGGGCGCGTTGCAAGAACGCATCACCTCGACCACATCGGGTTCGATCACGTCCGTGCAGGCGATCTACGTGCCCGCCGACGATTTGACCGATCCGGCGCCGGCCACGACCTTCACCCACCTCGATGCGACGACGGTCTTGTCGCGACGCATCGTCGAGTTGGGCATTTACCCCGCCGTCGACCCGCTCGATTCGACCTCGCGCCTGCTCAGCGAAGAATCGCTGGGCTCCGAGCACTACCGCACCGCGCGTGCGGTCCAGGCGATTCTCCAACGCTACCGCGAACTGCAGGAAATCATCGCCATTCTCGGCATGGAAGAGTTGTCTGAAGAAGACCGGCTGCAGGTCAACCGCGCCCGCAAAATTCAGAAGTTCCTGTCGCAACCGTTCTCGGTGGCGTCGCAGTTCACTGGCATACCGGGTAAATACGTGCCTCTGCCCGAGACCATCAAGGGCTTCAAAGCCATCATCGAGGGCAAGGTCGACGACATTCCCGAGCAGGCCTTCTACATGGTCGGCAGTCTCGAAGATGTCTACAAGGCCGCTGAAGCGATGAAGGCGGCCGCCGCGAAATGAGCGAGCCGACCAAACCCACGCGCGAGGCGCCGGCCGATTACGATCTGCCGACGGGGCCGGTCGATCCCGACCGTGACCGCGTTAACGTGCTGGCCGGTTTGGGCAAGCGCGGGCCGGCCGAGAAGGCCAAGGGGCAGCACCAGTTCCGGCTCGAGATCTACTCGCCGGGCCATTGTCACTTCGCCGATGACGCGAAGGCGGTGCGCATTCCAGTCGGCAACGGCAGCATGGGCGTCATGGCCAATCACCAGGCGGTGCTGGCCCGGCTCGACGTCGGGGTCATCCGCATCACCGACATGAACGACAAGATCATCCTGTTCGGGGTCACCGGCGGCATTTTCGAGATGGCCAGCAACCGCGCCACCCTGCTGGCCGAGCGTTTGATTGTTCCCGGCGCCCAGAGCGACGGTGTCGGTACCATCGACGACCTGCACCGCGTCGTGATTCGCCCGACCGATTTCACCAAGGCGACCACCAACGACGAACGCGAACAGCTCGCCCGCCTGCTGCTGGCGCGCGCTCTCGCGTAATTGTGGATAGGGGACAGACCCCAGGGATAGACCCCATCTGAACGGTTGCCACCGGGCGCAGTTTTTCTTATAATCGAACGACTGATTTTTGCTGTCGGGATGGTCACCTCGAGCAACCGGCCCGGCGCAGGTTTCCCAAGGAGGTAGGTAGTATGAAGTATCGCCACAGTCTCCTCGCTCTCGCCCTGATCGTTGCCTGCGCAACGATGGCCACCGTCCCGGTTCTCGCCGCGGGTTCGACCAAACCGGCGAAGCGCTCTGCCGCTATCAAGGTTCTGTATGACGATACGCACGGGCAGACCGCCGGCAACGCCGATTGGATCATCACCGGAGCGTATTCCGAGATGGCCGCGATGCTCGCCTCCCAGGGGTTTGTCCTCGACTCTCTCAAGAAAGTGGCCGGTGACGGCCGCATGACCCCGGAACTCCTCGCCAATTACCGCGGGTTGATCCTCGCTGAACCGAACAACGCATATCAGCCGGCCGAACAGCAGGCGATCGTGGCCTGGGTCAAGAACGGCGGCGGTCTGTTCGCCATTGGCGACCACGGCGGCGCCGACCGTGACAACGACGGCTACGATGCGGTCAAAGCGCTCAACGAGTTCACCCCAAGCTTTGGCTTCACCTTCACCGGCGACTTCTTCTATGAAGCCCCGGTGCAAGGCACGATCAACACCGCACATCCGGTGATGTTCGGCGTCCGCGCACTTGGCTGTTGGGCAGGGTCGACCTTCACGGTCGCACCGGCCGCCGACGCCAAGGTCGTGTCGTTGCTCGATGCCCGTTGCAAGAAACTCCCCTACGCAGTTGCCGTCGAGTTCGGCAAGGGCCGCGTCGTTGGCCTGGGTGATTCGTCGCCGTTCGACGACGGTGTCGGATCCGACCCGAAGAACAAGTTGCACGACAGCTACGATTCGTTCATGTACAGCCACCCGCAGTTTGCCGCCAATGCCGTGGCCTGGGTCACCGGCCAACCGTGCGAGAAGCGGGTGCCGTCGCGCACCGTCAAACTCGCCAACGAAGCCAGTGCCGAGCAGCGCGACAAGAACATTCTCATCGATGCAGGCCACGGCAATGCGTGCAGCGACAAAATGGAGACGTTCGAGCGGCACGTTACCAAGCTCGGGTACCACGTCTATTATGCGCTGAACCTGTTCACCCCCGAGATGCTCAGCCGCTTCAAGCTGGTGATGGTGCCGGCGCCGTCGTTGCCCTATACCGAGGGCGAGACCAAGGCACTCGTCGACTGGTTCATGGCCGGCGGGCGGCTGGTGTTGGGTTGCAACTGGGACAGCGACCAGCTCGCGGGCCGCGGCACCCTCAACGGCCTGCTCACCAAGCTTGGTTCGGCGGTGCTGTTCAACAGCGACCAGGTGTGGGACAAATGCCACTGCACCAACAAACCGTGGGGCATGCTGGCACGCTTCATCAAGAAAGAGTCGCCGATCATGGAAGGCGTGAAGGTCGCGATCTTCTGGGGCAGTTGTTCGCTGATCCGCCGCGACAAACAGCCGTTGACCGCCGAAGCCGGCGTCGAGATCCTCGTTACCGCCGACGACAAGTCGTTCAACAAAGACGGCGACAAACGCAACGATGCCGTCCTCTATCCGCAAGGAGCGCTGATCCCATTGATGGTCACCGAGAAGCTCGCCCAGGGCGTGCTGGTGGCGATGGGTTCCTGCAACTTCACCGACTACCAGTATCCCGACAGCGACATCAACATCGTCAAGCCGGGTCCGCCGCCGTTCACCCACGAGACCCCGGCGATGATGGACAACCTCGTCAAAGAACTGATGAAGTAAGGGGCGACCGGCCGGTCGCCCCGACAAATCCGGCACGACCGGCCGGCAACCCAACAATACAACGTAGCTACAACTAACACACCCCGATGAACCAGCACCAACCCACCACCGCAGTCGTCGTCGAGAAGTCATTCATCGATCGGCACGATCTGGGTGCGTACGTCTACCTGTTGCCGGTGCTGTTCGTGGTCGGCGTTTTTCAGTTGTTGCCGATCGTCTATTCGATCATCGTCAGCTTCTACCGCTGGGATCTCATCGGCGATCCGGAGTACATCGGCATCGACAACTACAGCCGGTTGTTTGCCGACCCGATGTTCTACAAATCGCTGTGGAATACCCTGACCTACACGGTGGTGTCGGTGCCGGCAGGCATTTTCTCAGCGCTGGCCGTCGCCCTGTTGCTCAACAACAAGATTGCCGGTTTGGGGTTCTATCGCACGATTTACTTCATCCCCGTGATCACCTCGATCAACGCGGTGGCGATCGTGTGGAACTTCATCTATCACCCGTCCTACGGTCTGCTCAATAGCGTGCTCGACACAGTCGGCGTTGCCCCACAAAAGTGGCTCGAAGACCCGAATCTGGCCATGTTCTGTATCATCCTGATGAGTGTCTGGAAGGGCCTGGGTTACAACGTCATCATCTTCCTGACCGGCTTGCAGAACATTCCGGCCCATCTCTACGAGGCGGCCCGCATCGACGGGGCCAATCGCTGGCAGCAGTTCCGCCACATCACCTGGCCGATGTTGTCGCCGGTGACCTACTTCGTCTTCGTCATGTCGGTCATCGGTTCGTTCCAGGTGTTCTCCCAGGTCTACATGATGACGCCGCGCGGCGGTCCGATGAAGTGCTGCATGGTTATCGTCTACTACGTGTATCAGGTCGCCTTCGAGAAGTTCGAGTTCGGTTACGGTCTGGCCATGGCGTTCATCCTGTTCCTGATGATCTTCTCGGTGACCATGTTCAACAAGCTGTTCGTCGAGAAACGTGTGCATTACAATTGATTGACAACATACATATAATCGAGTAACAACCAACACCATGTTCGCCGCGATCAAGAACGACATCGTCAAGAACCCGATCCACATCGCCGTGCATGCGGCCTTGTGGGTGGGCGTCATTTTCATGGTGTTCCCGTTCATCTGGATGGTCGGCACCTCGTTCAAGAGTCCCGAAGAGATCGTCGGCGCCGGCCGGCGCATCGTGGTCATGCCCGACGTCTGGCGTCCCGACGCGCTCAACACCCCGGAAGACCGGGCCCGCATCGCATCGCACGCTGCCCGCATGGCCAAATACGAGGTCGCGCGGTCCGAGCTCGTCGCCAAGATCGAGGCGGCCAAGGCCGACGCCTCGGCGTCGGCCGATCTGGCCAAGCAACTGCGTGATCTCGACAGCAAGAAACCGTTCACGGCCTGGGCCAACTACAAGAAGGCGTGGAACGCCCAACCGTTCTACCGGTATTTCCTCAACACGCTGTTCGTGTCGATCACGCTGACGGCTTTGAGCCTGATTCTCAGTGCCATGGCGGCCTACGCCTTTGCCTTTTTCAAGTTTACCGGCAAGAACCTGTTGTTCTACGGGTTGCTGGGCACGATGATGATTCCGCAGCAGGCGTTGCTGATTCCGAACTACGTGATGCTCTCGGAACTGCGCTGGGTCAACACCTTCGCCGCCCTGATCGTGCCGTGGCTGGTCTCGGTGTATTCGATCTTCTTCCTGCGCCAGTTCTTCCTGCAGTTGCCCAAAGACCTGTTCGAAGCCGCCAAGATCGACGGTTGCAGCCGACTGGGCTTCTTCTTCCGCATCCTGTTGCCGTTGTCGAAGCCACCGATGGTCACCCTGGGCATCTTCTCGTTCCTGACCAACTGGAACAGCTTTGTCTGGCCGCTGATCGTCACCAACGACCAGCGTCTGCGTGTCATCCAGGTCGGTTTGAGCTACTTCAGCAGCGAGTCGGGCACCGACTGGGGCGCGCAGATGGCCGCCGCGACTTTCACCATCCTGCCGCTGGTCATCGGTTACTTCATTGCCCAGAAGCAGTTCGTCGAGTCGACGGCGATGACGGGCATGAAGGAATAAATACGATGTATTTCACTTATCATCATCCGGCTGCTCGCCGGCGCAAACACGAGGGCTAGCCAATGTTGCGTTTCGTCATGGGGGTCTTCGTCGCCTGGCTGATCGTGGTCGGGTTGATGTGGCACGACGATTGGACGGAAGCCCAGAAACAGAGCAAGGTCATCGGCAACACCGACCGCGTGACCATCGTGTTCTGGCATGCTCTCAGCGACCAGCTCGGCCGCGTGCTCGAAGAGCTGATCGGTCGATACAACGCCTCGCAGAACAAATTTCTGGTGCGCGGCATCTCGATGGGCAATTACGATACTCTGCAAAAGAAACTGCTCGCGTCGCTGGTCGCCAAGAGCGCCCCCGACTGCGCCATCAATTACGAGTCGCTGACCAAGAAGTTCATCAGGCACCGCAAGATCGTCTGCATCGAAGACCTGCTCGGCAGTGAAGCGGCGGCACTCAAGGCCGATCTGGTGCCGGTGCTGCTCGCCAACAACACCTACGACGGCAAGATGTGGTCGTTCCCGTTCAACAAGAGTGTGCCGGTGATGTTCGTCAACATGGACATCTTGCGCCGATTCAAGTTCGATGCGCCCCCGCGCAACCTCTACGAATTGGCGTCGATGGCCCAGGTGATTACCGCCGAGAAAGACGAATTCGGCCGCCCCAAGATCTACGGTTTTGGCTTCACCAAGAACAACGTCTGGACCTACGAATGCCGGGTATTGCAGTTTGGCGGCAAGCTGACCGACGAGGCCGGCCGCGAGGCGTATCTCGACCAGTTGCCGGCCCAGCAGGCCATGGCCTGGTATCAAATGATGCTCAACAACAAGTTCGGCAATCAGTATCAGGGCTACGAGCAACAGAACGACTTCGCCGCCGGCAAGGTCGCCATGATCGAGAGCAGCATGGTCAGCAAAGTCTACATGGAGGGCAAGCTGCACTTCGACTGTAAGATGGCGCCACTCGTGGGTGCGGCGACCGATGCCGTGATCCTGTCGGGCACCAACATCAACATCTTCGACAAGGGCGACCCGGTGAAGATTCAGGGATGCCTCGAGTTCGTGAAGTTCTTCGGTGACCCCGAGACGACGGCCGAATGGAGCCTGCGCACCACCTACATGCCGGTGCGGCTTTCCGCCCTGCGCAGCCCGCGCATGGTCGAGCAGTTCGAGAAAGATCCGCTGCTGAAGATGGTCTACGAGCAAATGAATGTGTGCTACTTCGAGCCCCGCCTGACCCACTGGTTCGAGTGTCGTGACATGATCACCGATGCCGTCGAACTGGCGATGCAGGAACGCGGCCCACCGATCGAGTATCTGAAGCCCCTCGACCGCAATCTCGACGCGGTGCTCTCGCACACCGCCGAATAGCGTTTTCACCGACGCCGGAGCACGGGGCGGCGACGTTTCGTTGGCCGCCTATTGTGCCGGGGTCAAGCCTGCGGTACAATACCCGGCGGCCGCCCCTCGCTTTCGACTGCGGTCGGTACGCCGTTTCGTTGCGTCTCTATCGGGGCAGCCAATCTGGAGACAACATGCCACGATCTCGAACCGCCCAACCCGGCACTGCGCGTCGTCGCAAGACCAGTCCGTCGGCGACCACCGACGACAACGCGACGCAACTCGCCCAAGACGCCCTGTCGCATCATTCCCAACGGGATCAAGCGATCGTCGCCCTCCGCGGCGCCGAAACGGTGCTGGTCACGACGCACGTTCGGCCCGACGGCGACGCCATCGGCTCGACCATGGGCTTGACCCGCGCTCTGCGCAAAGCAGGCAAACGCGTCGACATCGCGTTGGCCGATCCGCCGCCAGCGAGCTTCCGCTTTCTTCTCGGCGATGAAGCGCTGTTCATTCCCGGACAGGGCGAAGGCGTCCACGACGTGGTCGTGGTCCTCGATGCCGGCGACCTCGAACGCACCGGCATGGGCGACGAACTGCTCGAGGCCGGCGGCATGTTGATCAACATCGACCACCACGCCACCAACACGCAGTTTGGCGAGATCAACCTCGTCGTCACCGAGGCAACCAGCACCTGCGAACTGATCACCGATCTGCTTGCGGCCGGCAACCTGCCGCTCGATGCCGAGGTGGCCGAACCCCTGTATCTGGGCTTGTGCACCGACACGCGGTTTTTCCAGAACGACAGCATCGGGGTCAGCGCTTTCGAGACCGCGGCACGGCTGCTGCGAACCGGCCTCGATCCCGCCACGGTCTTGCGCCGGCTCAACAGCAAGACCATGGCCGACCTCAAAACGCTCGGCCTGGGCCTGGGCAAACTGCAGTTCGCCCTCGGCGGCAGACTCGTGTGGCTCGCGCTCACGCAGAGTGACCTGCGCGCTGCCGGCGCCAAGATGAACCACGTGTGGAGCAGCGGTCTGATCGGCTTCACCAGCAGTCTCGAGGGCAGCACCATGGGTCTGGTCATGATCGAGGGTGAAGACGGCAAGACCTACTGCGAGTTCCGGGGCCGCGAGGGCTTCGATGTGAGCGTGATCGCGCTGCACTTTGGCGGCGGCGGGCACCGGGCCGCGTCCGGTTGCAGTCTGGCGGTCCCGTTTGCCGAGGCAGTGCCCAAAGTGGTCGGCTTCGTCGAACAACACATCACCCGTCTCGGCGCGAACGGCTGAAGGCCGGGTTTGCTTGATGCCACCCCTGCACGCACGCCCTGACCCCAAGGCAGACAACAGGTCGACGAAGCGAGAACGTATGTATTTTATATGTATATTGGCAATAGTTTTTCAACTGGCTTCGGCGGCGCCGGCGGCGACACCAACGACCAACGGCAGCAGTACCGCGGCCATTGCCGTCACGGTTCCGCTCGTGGCCTCCGCAGCAACGCCGGCGAAACCACCCATCCCGCCCGCCAAGGCCGGCGCCGTCCCCAGCACGGCCCACGGCCCATGTTCGTTGAAGCGAGAGATCCCCGGTCTGGGTGCAATCCTGGTCTGCCCGGTCGACGGCCCGGACGGGGCCTCGGGGTCCGAGGTGCTGCTCCAGAAAGAGGGTGGGCAACGCCTCGTGCTGGCCACCGTCGAGTCGATGGACTTCGCCCAGGTCGAGACGGCCGACCTCGACGGCGACGGCGTGCAAGAGATCGTGGTCATCGCGCACAATCGTGTGGGCAAAGAGATGATGCCCTACGTCTTCAGCGGCACGCGCGAACCCAAACTCATCTACCCGGGCGAAGACGAAGAAAACCTGCAACTTCTCGGCCACGACGTCACCATCGAACCGCAAGCCAATGGGCCGGCCCTGTGCGTCAAAGCGCCGGTGATGATCCACGACTACGGCCCACCCGATCTGATGTGCTGCCGGTTCCATCGACTGGTTGGCGGCAAGCTCGCCCAGGTCGACGAACGATTGGCCATGGGCAACCACTTCAACCAGGTGCTCAATGCGGCCGGATATGCGTTTCAGCGCGGCGACTTTCTCAAGGCGCTCGACCTCTACCAGACCACGATCGCTTCGTATGCACAAAGTATGCCGACGGAGGCCAAGGCCGAGGCCTGGTTGTATCTGGGCGAAACCCGCAAGTTTCTCAAGGATTTCCCCGGGGCACTCGCGGCCTTCGAGAAGGTCGGCCAGGAGTTCGTCGAATGTCCACAGTGCGAGCAGGCTCTGCGCGAAGGTGAATTCATTGCCGCCAATCTGGGGTCCGATACGGTCGCGCTCTCGCTGTACGTCGACGTGGCCCGCCTCAAAAACCTCGACAAGGTCGATGAGGCCTTTGCCCTGCTGACCGCACAACTGCCGCAACTGCCGGCCTCGAATATGCTCGACCACCTGCTGTTTCTCAAGGCCGAACTGCTCGTGGCGCAGAACCGCGTCGACGAGGCCCTGGCCACCTTCAAAGACGTCCAGAAACGGTTCCCGCAGACACCGTTGCTCGAGGAGATCCGCAACAACATCAACGAACTGTCGGCTAATCAGGACGAGGCCCGCGAGGGCGGCGACCCCCAGTGACGGCCTCGCGCTTGCCGACCCGCGACCGGTTCGCGGCCCCCTCCGTCCTGACGCGGTGACCCGATGAGCAAGAAAGCCCGGCAAAATGCAGAAGCACGTGTTGCTGCGCAAGAGCAGCATCGGCAACGGGTCCGCTATCTCATGATCTTCCTGGCGATTTTCATCCCGACCTTCATCTTCGTGTTGTTGCCAATGGCGACCCGCTATTACCTCGTCAACGAGGCCAGGGTCCCCGAAGTCCAGTTGTTCGCGATTCCCCAGCTCATCAGCGTCAAGGCCGGGATCCCCGGCCCTGATTTCGAGCCCACGCTCCGGTTGCGTGATCTCACCGTCGTCATCCCGTCCTCGATGACGCCCGTGCTGATCGAACCCGGCACCATCGTTCTGCGCCAACACCCGAACGCGGCAGCCCGCACACTCGGAATCTACCACCCAACCAACATCCCGACCTGGACGTCGGGGGCCGACATCATGACCCGCCTGCTCATGCCAAGCGACCCCGAAGAGTTTTTGCGCGCCACCTTGCGGGCCACGTGGCACCCCGTCCGCCTGCTCTCGAAAGCGACCATGATCACGAGCCTCGCCATCCAGACCAAGGTCTGGGAAGGCCAATGGCAGGGTGGCAAGACCGTCGGGTTCATCTTTCCGACCTTCGGCGAGAAAGGATTCGTCGGCCGCATCTTCAGCCGTGAAGGCAAGCCGACCTACTGTGAGTTCAGTTACGCCGACGAGGTCAACCCCATCAAGATCCGCGAGTGGTGCGAGTTGGCAGGGCGGATGCGCTGGAACGGCGGCGTTCCCGAGTCAACCGGTGCCGCATCGGCCGCCGAAGTGGTGCCTGCCGACGTCGATTCGATGGCGGCGAGCGTCGAGGACAGTTCCTGCCCTCATCAGCAAGAGATCGTCTTTGCCGCCTTGCAGAGGTATCTCGACACGAGCCAGCCCGACTGGCTGTTCCCCGTCGTCCTGGCCCAGAGCAAGCGCGGGTTTCTCCCCGAGGCAATTCGCCTGATTCAACGTCACCTGCCGGCCCTGCGCCATGAACCACGCCGCATGGCCGTGTGGTACGATCTTCTCGATCGCGTCGCCCAGCGACTGATCAAGCTCAACATGGATCCGCATCTACAACTGCACCGGTTCTCGTGCGAGATGAAGAATCTCACCACGCTGTCATTGACGAAGATCCGGCTGCGCCTCAAAATCGAACGCACGACGCCCGAAGGGGTGCGCGAGGTCGACGAGTGCCGCGTCACTTTGCTGCCTCAGGCCCGTCTGCACCCTCTCGACACCAAGATCGTCGATCTCGACGTGCCAGCCAACGTGCAGTTGCGCGGCATCAACAAGGTCACCTGGAAGTTCGAGGGCCTCGACATTCTCGAGTGACGTGCCTCGGCCCGCGGCCGCCGGTCATGCACGCACGGCCGGGATTGGCGTGAAGCTCCCCGCCACCACCGGACCGCGCGCCCCGGTCGCCGCCGGAACGTTGCCGGCCAACCCGAACAACAGGTTCGCGCCGAGGATGGCAAACGCCGCCGCCTCGCGCGCATCCACCGGCATGCCCAACCCGTTCGTGGCAGTCACCGGCACCGGCGCCAGCCGGGTCGCCAACCCCCGCATGATCGCCTCGTTGAAAGCCCCGGCCGCGGCGGGGGGGGGGGGGGCGGTGGGCCCGGGCGGCGGCGCGCGG
>CAZADH010000021.1:0-2691 GCA_964483805.1 uncultured bacterium | reverse complement strand
CCCCCCCCCCCGGCAACCAGGCAGCGATCGATCGACCCGCGCGGCAGCACGAAACGCTGCAGGGCCTCGACCACCGTCGCCGCAGTAAAGGCCGCCAGTGTCGCCAACACATCGTTCGCGGGCCGCCGGGCGAAGTCGGGCCACCACCGATCGAACCAGGCCGCCCCATAGTCTTCGCGCCCCGTCGATTTGGGTGGCGGCAGCCCCACATAGGCGTCTGCCGCCAGCCACTTCGCGAGCAACGGTTGATCGACCTGGCCCTGCAACGCCCGGGCGCCCCCGCGATCGCACCGTTCGGCCCCACCGGTGAGCCGACCCATGGCCTCATCGAGCAGCATGTTGGCCGGCCCGGTGTCGAACGCCTGCTCGACATGGCTCTGATCAGCAATACGACGTATTACAGTAATGTTGGCGATCCCGCCAAGGTTGAGAACGACCGTGCTGCCGGCGAGATGACCGAAAAAGGCAAGGTCGCCCACGGGTACCAGGGGTGCGCCCTGGCCACCGGCCGCGATGTCGGCAACCCGAAAGTCGGAGGCGACGGCAATACCCGTGCGGGCGGCCAATACCGCCGGCGCCAACACCTGGAGCGTGCCCGGGGGTTCGCCGACCGGATCGGCACCGGCCACCGGGTAATGGGCCACCGTCTGGCCGTGGGCAGCCAACAAGTCGGGCGGCGTCGGCAGATCGGGCAGAAAGGCGGCGACGGCGTCGGCATAAAGACCGGCGATCCAAGGGCCGGCCCGGGCGAGGGTCGGCGCGTCGGCGTGGTGCATGAGCGCCAGAACCCGCGCTCGTTCAGCGTCGGTGAAATCACGGTGGCCGTGATAGAGCAACGCTGGCGGTTGGCCACGCCGACAACGGACCAGCGCACCATCGACACCATCGGCAGACGTGCCACTCATCAAGCCAAGAACGACGAGGGCCCGTTCGGACGGCCAGGACAGCGGACCGATCATTTCATGCCTCCTTGCTCAGCCACTTGCGCACGGCCCAGACCAGGAAAACCGGCCCGCACACCAGCACCGGCCCCCACAGGAGTCGGTGCAGCACGGCCAACGCAAAGCGTGGAAAGATCAGGCGCTCACCACACATGGCGGCAAGGAACGCGAGCAGAGCCAGGGCAACGCCCGCGACCATACGTTGCCGCCAGACAAACGCAACCCAGGCCGCGCCCACCCCGGTCACCAACCACAACGCCAACGCCCATTGCCAAGGCTGGGCCTCGATCTGCCGACGCAACGGTTCGTTGAGGGCCAGCGCCAGCCACAACGGGGCGACATCGACGAGAGCACGGGCCAGATGCTCACGGGCAAACGCCGGTCGCCGCGCCAACCAGGCCAGTGCCAGCAGACCGGCGATCGTCACCAACCACCCGGAGGGGGAGTGCGCCCCCCAATCAAGCAACGGCAGGGCCACCACCCAGACCACGACCGGCAGCCAGTTTGCCGGGGACGGCGCGACGACCGTGGCTCCCGCCGGCAAGGCCCCGACGACACTCACGCGCCCGCCTCGGCACCGCGCCGCCGATACCACTCGATGGTGCGCGCCAGCCCTTCGGCAAAGGTCACCTTCGGCTGGAACCCGAGCAACGCCTGGGCCCGGGCGGTATCGGCCTGCGAATGCTTGACGTCGCCCGCGCGCGGCGGGGCAAAAACCGGTTCGATCCGCGTGCCGAGGATGGTGTTGATCTGGCCGACGAGCTCGAGCAACGAGATGCGGTCGCCGACCGCCAGGTTCATCGCCTGTCCCGCCGCCTGTTTGCCGGCCGTCGCCGCCAACAGGTTGCCGGCACAGACATTGGCGACAAAGGTGAAATCGCGACTCTGGTGGCCGTCGCCAAAGATGGTCGGCCGCTGCCCGGCCATCATCGTGGTCACGAACTTGGGGATCACCGCCGCGTAATCGGAGTTCGGGTCCTGGCGCGGCCCAAAAACGTTGAAGTAACGCAACGCCACCGTCTCAAGACCATACAATGTATGGAACTGTCGCAGGTAGATCTCGCCGGCCAGTTTCTGCAGGGCATAGGGCGTCATCGGGTCGGGGGCCAGCCCTTCATGTTTGGGCATGACCGGATTGTCGCCGTAGATCGAACTCGAGGAAGCAAACACCACGCGGCGGACGTTGGCGTCACGCGCCGCCACCAACAGATTGAGGGTGCCGTCGATGTTGGCCGCATTGGTCAGAATCGGATCGCTGACCGACCGCGGCACCGCCGGGATCGCGGCGTGGTGCAGCACCACGGTGCGACCAGCCACCGCCCGCCGGCAATCGTCAAGCGAACGCAGGTCGCCTTCGACGAACGAGAACTTGCCGGCAAGATGATCGAGGTTGGTGCGTCGCCCGGTGCTCAGGTTGTCGAGCACCCGCACATCGGCCCCGAGGCCGACCAGGGTCTCGACGAGATGGGAGCCGATGAAACCGGCCCCGCCGGTCACCAGATAGGAATCGGTGATCATAAGTGCCTCCTTGACAGTCAAACGGCGCCGACCGCACCTTCAATACAATATCAATACAATGACGATCGTATACAGGACCAGGTTGATTTTGAGCGGCAAGTCGGCGAGGAGAACCTCGGACGGCTTGTCACCCAACGATTTGATATGCACAAGGTAAAGATAGCGAAAGATGCCGTACATCACAAAGGGGATGGTGAGCATCATCGAATGATTTTCGGGCAGGTTTGGCGCC